>VBIU01000036.1 GCA_005880945.1 Chloroflexota bacterium
CCTTGGTCACCACCGAGCCGGCTCCGGTTCGCGAGCCTTTGCCAAGTTTGACCGGAGCCACGAGCATCGTGTCCACCCCCACGAAGGCGCCGTCGCCGATCACCGTCGGGTTCTTTTTGACGCCGTCGAAGTTGGCGGTGATCGTGCCGGCCCCGATGTTGGCGTCAGCGCCCAGGTCGGTGTCGCCCAGGTAGGAGACGTGCGGCACCCTGCTGCCGCGCCCGACCTTGGTGCGCACAAGCTCGGCGAAGCTGCCGACGTGGACGTCTTCCGCGATCTCGGTGCCCGGCCGGAGCTTGGCGAATGGGCCGCAGTCGGAGCGATCGCCGATCTTCGCGTCCTCTATATGCACGTGCGGGCCGATGCGGCACTCCTGGCCGATCACGGTCTCGCCCTTGATCACCGAGAACGGCTCGATGACGGTGTCCTGGCCGACGGTGACCGTGGCGTCGACGAAGGTGCTGTCCGGGTCGACGATTGTGACACCGCCGAGCATCAGCCCCTCGAGGATCCGGCGTCTCATCACACCGATCGCGGTGGCGAGCCTCACGCGGTCCTTGACGCCAATCGCCTCGCTGGGGTCGGCGACGCGCAGTATCGTCACCGGGCGGAGGTGCAGGAAGACGTCGGTGAGGTAGAACTCGCCGGCTTTGTTCGCGTCGGTGACGCGGCCCAATGCCTCGACCAGCTTGGCTCCATTGAAGCAATAGATCCCGACGTTGACCTCGTGGATGGTCTTGCGCATCTCGTCGGTGGCATCCTTGCGTTCGACGATCCGCTCCAACGATCCGTCGGCGGCCCGCACGATACGACCGTCGTCCCGGCTCGGGTCCTCCACGCTGGCGAGGGTTGCCGGCGCGCCGGATTCGCGATGCGCGGCGATCAGCTGCCGGACGGTGTCGGCGGTGAGGAGGGGAGCGTCGCCGTTGGCGACCAGCACGTCGCCCCGGCTCAGATCGTTCGCGGGCACCTGCTGGAGGGCGTGCGCCGTCCCGTGCGCCTCGCGCTGGTAGACGACCTCGGCGCGCCCGTCAAGGTGCGCTGCGAGGTCGACCTGTTGAGGGCTGACGATGACCTTGACGTCCTTTGCGCCGGCCTCGATCACGGCGTTCATGACCCAATCGATCATGGGCCGGCCGCAGACGGGGTGCAGCACCTTCGGTGTACGCGACCGCATCCGGGTGCCGTGACCGGCGGCGAGGATGACAGCCGTTAGCGATTGGCTCAATGTTTCTCCCTTTCGGGGTGAGCGAATTATACGGATGGCCTTTCCAGGCCCCGGAGTACGATCTGGCCGGACGCCGGCCATGTAAAGGGGACGTTGTCGTGGACAAGCTGCATGACGAGAGAGACTTCGAGCAGGGCGTCATGGTCGACGTAGGTCCGGGCGCCGGCGCGTTGGTCATATTCACTCCCGAGGCGCTGCGCGGCCAGGAGATTGAGATCAGCCCCGAGGCTGATGACGGGCAGAGGGTGCATACGGATGTTTTGCGCCGGAAGACGGTCGGCGGCCACCTGTACGCGGCGGTTTTCGGCTCACTTCTGGAGGGCGATTACCGTCTCTGGCACGAGACGCTCACCGCTCCAACCCGCGTGCGCATCGTCGGTGGCCAGGTGACAGAGGTCGACTGGCGCTGATCTAGTGCCGACAGGAGAGCCCGGTGGTTTGGCCACCGAGCTCTCAGTAAGTTGTCAGGCGGGCACGTCGAATCCGCTCTCGGGATCGTTGAGGTAGGGAAACGTGCTCAGGTAGGAGACCGGAGGATTGTTGTCGGCATTGACGTCGTAGATCGCTCCTGCGGCGCCGTCAGCAGTGAACACCCCGGTTCCGTGAACGACTTGATATGTGAGCCCGGCGATGGCCCGCAGCTCGATTGTCACCACGTCGTCGGCCACCCGACGACCGTTCGGGTAGCCGGCCAAGTCCCCACCCAGGATGCCTTTGATGTTGGGCGAGGGCGAAGGCGTGATGGCCATGTTGAGGCGCAGCACATCCGCAACCTTGGGGCCGGTGAAGTTCTGAAACCCGTCGATGATTCCGGACGGTATGCCCGTCAGCAGGATCGCCACCAGGTCGTCGCGGACTGCAGTCAGCCCGGCCAGGTTCGGGAAGACGCCGGGATAGAGGAGCGGCAGCAAGTTGCCCAGCTCAGGGTGCTCCACGTACTGGAGAAACCTGTCGTCGGCAGTCGGCGGCAGTGAATTCCAAAGGTCCTTCTTTGCCATCGGCACGATGACTTCGTTGAAAAGGGGATTGCCGAGCCGTGACACCTGGACCCAGGGCCCACTCTCGACCTGCTCAACGTCACGACCCTCGTGGAGAATCCTTGCCATGCGGCGGTACGCCGCGGTCCAGACCCCGATGACCGCCTTCCGATCACCAGCGCCGCTGAAGGTGGCGGATCCATCGCTGGTGAGGTCCGAGATCGGAACCTGGAGAGCAATGCTGTGGACATTCAGGTGTTGGGTCCCATTGACGCCTGGCGTCACCGCAGGCAGCGGAAGCAGGTGGAGGTTCTGGAACGGCCTCAGCGCGCCCAGGTCGAAGATCGAACCCAGGTCGACGTAGAAGCCCTCCTGCCGTTGGCCGGCGAAGACCTTGATCCCGCCGGCAAGGCTGTGGACGGCGCTCTTCGCGAGCGTCGAGTACGAGGGAGTGGAGCGCGGGCCGACGTTGCAAGGAGGACATGCGAGTCCTTCGCCAAGGACGGTTTTGCTTCCAGTGTCGACTTTCGTCACTGAGTAAAACTGCGGTCGGTTCCAGTTGGCGCTGTCGATGGTCGCGATCTGGCCCGTGTTGTACAGGAACGTGTTCGGGTTCTTGATCCGCGTCTGGAACCGGAACTGGTATGTGACGTCGGGCTTGCCATCCCCGTCGTTGTCGACATAAATCGCGTAGAGGACGTCATCGCCGAACTCGAAGAAGTTCGGCCCTCCGTCGGGACCTTCCAGCGGAATGTAGTTGGCGATGAGGGTCACGGTGTTGGGGGCGTCAGGACTGACGAACGCGTACAGGTCGGTGCTGTCAGCGACGGGGTCTTTGGCGATGCCAGGTGCTTCACGATGTGATGACATCTCTCACCTCACCGAGCGCGCTGCGGCGTAAAGACGCGCAGCCAGGTCGCGGCTGCGAATGATCACGTGGTTGGTGCCTACAAGAAGCGACATCTCCCCGCTGTTGAGGTCCCGCACGTGGGCGATGAGCGGACCAGCGAGAGCCGCATTTGGCTCGCCCGCCGTGGCCGGAACAGATCGCTTGAGCACGGTTGCGAGGCCTGGCACAAGGGCGATTGCGCCGACGGCGGCAACGCCAAACGAGCTGCCCAGGAATCTCCGACGCGATAGGCCGTTCATATTCACTCCTTCGTAGTCGAGCTGTTACCTTGCCGACAAGGCGAGCCTTGGAGCGTGGGCGCCGCCGGTCGACGGGCCGCGACGGAAGCACGCTGCTTGGGCACCTCCAGCTACAAGTACGGACACGTGCCTCGACTGGATCATCCCCGAGGGCGCTTGGAGCCGGGTCGTAGCGAGGAAATGACCCGGCGACGTTTCCGCCGCCGATTTTCGGGCAAGATCGTTCCGTGGGGGAGATGCCGGCTGTGAATTTGGAGGGAGCGGTGCCTTCGCACCTGCCCGTCCTGCCGCTCAAGTCGACCGTCGTCTTCCCTCGCATCTTCATCCCGCTCTCGGTCGGCCGGAAGCGGTCGCTTCAGCTCCTCGAGGACCTGTCGGGGGCTGAGCGGCACATCGCCGTCGCGACCCAGCTGAACGAAGAGGCTGAGGAGGTGGGCTTCAGCGACATCCACCACATCGGCGCGATGGTCCGAGTCCAGCACATGCTCAAGCTGCCCGACGGCACCGTTCAGCTCGCGGTCCTCGGCCTCCGACGCATCAGGCTCACTGGCGCGATTTCCGAAGACCCCTACATGACCTGCGCCGTGGAGATGCTGCCCGAGACCCGCGACACAATCCCCGCGCTAGAACGGGAAGCCCTGATGCGCCGGGCGATCTCCTCGTTCCAACAGCTGGTCACGCTCGCGCCGCACCTGCCGGCGGAGCTGTCGAGCGGAGCGGCCGCGATCGACGACCCGCTGCACCTCGCCTACTACATCGCCAATCACACGCGCCTGACAACCGAGCAGAGGCAGGAGATCCTCGAGCTCGACTCGTCGAAGGTGAAGCTGGAGCGCCTGCTCGGGCACATGGCCCACGAGCTGGAGGTGCTCGAGCTCGGCCGCAAGATCCAATCGCAGGCCGAGGAGTCGATGGGAAAGGCGCAGCGCGAGTACTTCCTGCGCGAGCAGCTCAAGGCGATCCAGCGCGAGCTGGGCGAGCTCGACTCTGAGGTCGGGGAGATGGGCGAGCTGCGGGAGAGGATCGTCAAGGCGGGTCTGCCCCCCGAGGCGCAGCGCGAGGCGGACCGTGAGATCGGGCGGCTCGAGCGGATCCCCTCCGCTTCTCCGGAATCCTCCGTCATCCGCACCTACCTCGAGCTGATCGTCTCCCTGCCATGGAACACGTCGACTGGTGGTGAGGTGGACGTCGTCAAGGCCCGCGAGATCCTCGACGCCGACCACTACGACCTCGACAAGGTGAAGCAGCGCATCGTCGAGCACCTTGCCGTGCGGCGCTTGAAGCAGCAGCGCAAGTCGACGGAGCGCGGCCGCGAGCCGATCCTGTGCTTTGTCGGCCCGCCCGGGGTCGGCAAGACCTCGCTCGGGCAGTCGATAGCGCGCGCCATGGGCCGCAAGTTCGCGCGCGCGTCGCTGGGCGGCGTGCACGACGAGGCGGAGATTCGCGGCCACCGGCGCACGTACATCGGCGCCATGCCCGGCAGGATCCTGCAGGCCATCCGGCGCGCCGAGTCGAACGACCCGGTCTTCATCCTCGACGAGGTCGACAAGATCGGGTCCGACTGGCGCGGCGACCCGTCATCCGCGTTGCTCGAGGTGCTCGACCCGGAGCAGAACAAGGATTTCCGCGACAACTACCTGGATGTTCCCTTCGACCTCTCGAAGGTCATGTTCATCACCACGGCCAACTCGCTGGAGACGATTCCGCCCGCGCTGCGCGACCGCATGGAGGTGCTGAACCTCTCCGGCTACACGGAGGCGGAGAAGGTCCAGATCGCTGAGCGATTCCTGGTCCCCAAGCAGCTGCTTGCGCACGGTCTGCGACCGCGCGAGGTCGCGCTCACAGAGGACGCGGTGCGCGCGATCATCCGCGAGTACACGCGCGAGGCGGGCGTGCGCAACCTCGAACGCGAGATCGCTTCGGTGATGCGGCGCACGGTGGCCGACATCGCGGTGGGCAAACGGCCGCGAAAGGCGGTCGACGTGAAGCGGGTGCGCGCCGCCCTCGGCAAGCGCCGCCATTACGACGACGTCCGCGAGCGGATCGACCGGCCGGGAGTGGCGACGGGCCTTGTGTGGACGCCGACCGGAGGGGAGATCATCTTCGTCGAGGCGGCGCTCACGCCGGGCAAGGGCGAGCTAAAGCTCACCGGCCAGCTGGGCGAGGTGATGAAGGAATCGGCGGCTGCGGCGCTGTCTTACTTGAAGGCGCGAGCCTCCGATATCGGGATCGACCCGACCTTGTTCGACAAGAACGACATCCACATCCACGTTCCGGCCGGCGCCCAGCCCAAGGAGGGCCCGTCAGCGGGGGTGACCGTGCTCACGGCGATCGCGTCGATCCTCACCGGGCGACCCGCGCGCGACGACATCGCGATGACCGGCGAGATCACGCTGCGTGGGCGGGTGCTGCCGATCGGCGGCATCAAGGAGAAGGTGCTGGGCGCGCATCGCGCAGGCATACGGCGCGTCCTGCTGCCCACGCGCAACGAGGCCGACCTCGACGACATTCCCGCCGACCTGCGGCGTCAGATGCAGCTGGTGCTGGTGGACTCGATCGACCAGGTGTTGCGCGAGGCGCTTACGAAGGTTCCCGAGGCTCCGCGGCAGCGCTCGAACGGAGCTCGCGCTCCTGGGGTGCGCGAGCCGGTAGCCGTCGCTGCGCCCGCTCGAGAATCCGCTCATGCGCGGAAAGCTCCGCGGAGTCGTCCAGCGGCGAAAGCTCGTCGTCGCCGCGGCGCCTGAGCGCGCTCCGGATCAGGCGGTCCGCGAGGTGCGGGTTTTTCGGCAGAAGCGAGCCGTGCAGGTAGGTGCCGACCACCCCGTCCTGCAGGCATCCCTCGGTGCCGTCGCTGCCGTTGTTTCCAAATCCGAGCCGCACCCTGCCCATCGGAGCCGCCTCAGGGCCGAGGAACGTGCGGCCGCTGTGGTTCTCGAATCCAACCAGCGTCCTGGGCACGAGACCCGGCATTTCTGTGTCGATGTCGACGATGACATCGCCGATGAAGCGCTTCTTGCCCGCTTCAGTGCGGACGTCGATGAGCCCGATGCCCGGGAAGCGCTCGCCCTCGGCGGTCTGGTAGTAGTGGCCGAGCAGCTGGTAGCCGCCGCATACGGCCAGCACGACGGCGCCTGATCGGACCGCCCTCTCCAGGGGCGGCTGCTTGTGCTCGAGAAGGTCCTCATAGACGAGCGCCTGCTCGCGGTCCTGGCCGCCTCCGAAGAAGAAGACGTCCACGTCCTCCATTCCTTTGGTGGCGCCGCGCCCGAGCTCGAGCATGCGCGCGTCGTAGTCGCGCCACTCCGCGCGCTTCAGCAGCGTGAGGATGTTGCCGCGATCGCCGTAGATGTTCATCAGGTCGGGGTAGAGCCAGCCGACCGTGAAGGTCTTCTGTTTCGGCGCCATCGCCGTTAAGTCTCCCAGTAAGGCTTGGCCCAGCCGCGGCGGACCAGCTCGGCGCGCAGGTCGAGCATTGCGGTGTAGGTGGTCAGGAGGTGCGCCGTTTCGCCCTCCGGCGTGGCCTTCACGAGGGCGTCGAGCGCGCGGCCGGGATCGGGCTCGGGCGGCGCGGCGTCGATGCCGGCGTATTTGAAGCGCACCGCGAGATCGTGGGCCCTGCTGCCGGCCGGTACGAGCACGGTGGCCTTGCCTTTGAGGCGCTCGAAGTCGACGTCCCAGATCCACGAGACATCGGTGCCGTCGGCTTTGCGGTCGTTGAGGGCGATCAGGAAGCTGTTGCCCTTCGCCAGGTCCACGGCTGTGCGCAGGGTTTCGTTGAAGCCCGCGGGGTTCTTTGAAAGGACCAGGTTCAGGTGGCGGCCGCGGAACTCCATGCGTTCCTGGCGGCCGAAAGCGGCGCGAAAGTTTTTGAGGCGCTCGGCGATGTACTGCGGTTCGAGGCCGATGGTGACGCCGGCTGCGTAGGCGGCCAGCGCGTTGTAGCAGTTGTAGAGTCCGCCGAGCGGCAGCTCGAGGCGCTGATCGGGCTTAACAGCCTGGGTTTCAGTAGCTCTGTCTGCTGAATATGCTCGCCTCATGCCTACCGTCATCGCGATGTTGTCGAAGCCATCAAGCTGGATGTTGGTTGCGGTGATGTCGGCCGCGGGTCGCGTGAAGTCCTTGTTGGGACAGCGGTACACGCCGTCGTGGCCGACGTACACGGCATCGAAGATCAGGCTCGCGCCGCAGCGCGGGCATGTTCGCGCGTCTGCTGCGTGCGGCAGGTCGCGCTCAGCGACGCTCGTGTCTTCTATTCCGAGCCAGAGCGGGGGGGCGGGCAGATCGAGGCCGATCTCCGCGACGCGGGGGTCGTCGGCGTTCAGGAGAGCTCGGCTGCCGGCAGGCAGGCGTTCGAGCGCCGACTCGATCCGTTTCGCAATCGATTCGAGCTCGCCGTACCTGTCGAGCTGGTCCCGAAAGAGGTTGAGCACGATCACAGCCTTCGGCTGGATCTCGTCGACGGCCTTCGGCAGGCTCGCCTCGTCGATCTCGAAGACGCCCCAGTCGGCTCTCAGGCGCCCGTCCGCTCCAGCGCTTTCGAGGGCTGCGGCGGTGGCCCCGAAGATGAGGTTGGCGCCGGCGCGGTTGGATACGACGCGGTGGCCCGCTCCCTCCAGCAGCCAGCTGATCAGCCGGGCTGTGGTCGTCTTGCCGTTGGTGCCGGTGATGACCACGGATCCGAATTTCAGGTCCCGCGCCAGCTTCCTCAGCACGTCTGGATCGATCGCGCGCGCAACATCGCCGGGCAGCGTGGTGCCTCCGCCACGGCGGCTGAGCCTCGACAACATGCCCGTTGCCTTTCCGGCCAGCACGGCGGCTGTTCGCCGCATCATGCCCAGGGCCCGACCGAATGCGTGACGGCGGTCCAGCAGTCGAGGCCGGCGGTCGCCTGACGCGCCGACCGCTCGTCTGGGCATCGAGTGAAGAATGCCGAGCCGCTTCCCGTCATCTGCCATTGCGGGCCCAGCCCTGCCGCGAACTCCTTCACTCGCGGCTCGACTCGTTCGGCGGCGGCGCGAAGCTGGTTCGGCCGGTCGCCATTCACGTCGTCCCACGCTCGGTAAACGGCCGCGGTCGAGAGCTCGACGCCGGGCCATGCGATCGCGAACCATGCCCGGTCGATCGGGAGCCGCGTGAGACGCTCGCCGCGACCTTCGGCCGTGGCCGCGCCGCCGTTGAGGAAGAACGGCACGTCGGCGCCGATGCTCGCTGCGACGGCGCCCAGGTCGACTTTGAGGTTGTGCAATGCCGCGAGGCCCCTCAACGCCGCCGCTGCGTCCGAGCTCGCGCCCCCTAACCCGGAGCCTGGCGGGATGTGTTTGTCGAGGTGGAAGCGCGTGGGCAGGTCCCGACCGGCCTCTTGTTGCATCGCCTCGTGGGCCTTGAGGACTGAGTTGTCTCCGTCCTGGGGAACGGCGTGGCCGGTGGTCGTGATGCTGGTGCGGTCAGCCGGCGTCAACTCCAGCAAGTCGTGCAGGTCGATCGCCTGGATGTGTGTGCGGATTTCGTGGAACCCGCCTTCGGTCCGGCCGAGCACGGCGAGGTCCAGGTTCAACTTGGCCCGCGCGGGGACGACCAGGGTCACCTGCCGGCTGGTCGCAGCTTCTCTCTGTACGCAACCGCCCTGTCGCGATAGTGCTGCGCGGTGATTCCGACCCAGTTGCCGGACGAACCATCGAGCGGCTTTTTGACGATCGCCGGGACGCCCGCCGCCAGGTGGCCGGGCGGCACCTCGCTGCCTTCGCCAAGCACTGCGCCCGCGGCCAGCAGGGATCCCGCGCCCAGGCGGCTCCGCTGCAGCATCGTCGCGCCCATGCCGACAACCGCGCCCTCCTCGACGATGCAGCCCTCGAGCTGCGCAGAGTGGCCGACGCTGGCGTTTGGTTCGATCAGAGTTGGCAGGTTTTTGGCGCAATGAATGACCGCGTTGTCCTGGACGTTGGCGCCGTCACCGATCCTGATCAGGGCCTCATCGGCTCGCAGGACAGCGCCAAACCACACGCTCGCGTTTGCCCCGACCTCGACGTCTCCGATGAGGACAGCGGTGGGTGCGATGTAAGCGTCGGGATGAACCGTTGGGCGTTTTCCGCCGAGCTCGAACTCCACTGGCCTCTATAATCCTAACTTCGTGCTCCTCTCCCACCTGGAATCGAAACGTGGCTAAACGGACTGCCTCAGCGAAGAAGCAGGCGCGTTCGAGCGCCCGCAGGGCGCTGCGCAATCGCGCGGTGCGCTCTGAGGTCAAGACCATGGTGGTGAAGGCGCGGCGCACGCTGACCGGCGGACCGGTCGCGGAATCGGAGCGATATGCGATCGCGCTCGAAGCGATCAAGTCGCTGGACCGCGCAGCCGCGAAGGGAGTCCTTCACCGCAACAACGCGGGTCGTCGCAAGGCCAGGTTGGCAAAGCAGCTGTCCAAGCTGGCGATATCGCCGGGCGCGGGCGACGGGGCCAAGGCGGGCAAGGGCAAGAAGGCTCCGGCCACCGCAGCCAAAGCTGCGCCAAAAGCCGCTGCCAACGCCGCGGTCGCGTCCCCCTCCAAGAAGAAGTAGACGCCTGCGGCTCAGAGCCGCGTGAGCAAGACCTCCAGGCCCAGCTCAGCGTCGACCTGGCCCGACTTCACCTCCCACTCGTAGTCGCGGATCGCGCGTAGCGCAGCTTCAAGGCGCTCGGTGTCGGCATCTTTGGCGGCGTCGTACGCCTTCTGCAAAACAAAGCGATGCTCGGACATGCGTTCCTGGACCTGGGATAAAGACTCTCCGCGATCCTGGCGCGCGCGGACCTGCAGCACGAGAGCCACGTGGCGCGCCATTCGGTACGCGACCGAGGTCGGCTGAAGGCCGCCCCGCGTGAGCCCTCGGGCGATCTTCAACGCCTCCGCGGTCGGGCGTGGAAGGAGGTTGTCGGTGAGCTTGAAGATCTCGTCCTCGCGACCGCCGGCAAGCAGCTCGCCGATGGCCTCGGGGGTGAGCGTGGAACCCGAAGCCTTGTACGCCGCAAGCTTCTTGAGCTCCGAGTCGACGATGCTGAGGTCAGGAGGTGTGACGCGCACGACCTGCGCTGCAATCGCGGGCGTCAGCCCGTGATCGACGGCTCGCTTTGCCGCCCACTCGCTGAGAGCTCGCCCCTTGAGCGGCTGCATCTCCTCGACGGTGCCGCCTGCCGCGATCACGGCCTTCGCCAGCTTTCCGGCGGCGGACAGGCGACCCGCGATCGTGATGAGAACGCGGGTGGTCGGCGGTATTTCCTTCAATGCCGCCGCCAGGGCTTCGCTTCGCGCGGGCTGCGCCATGCGCGCGTAGACGATGCGATAGGGATCGAGAAACGGCGCCTGCAGGACGGCATCCTCCAGGCGTGCTGGAGTAAGGCCCTGGCCTTCGAGCGTGTCCTGGCCGAAATCCGACACGAGCTCTCGGCGCCAGTCTTCGAGCGTCGCGCGCGCTCGCTCGTCGACGAGGAACCGCTCCTCACCGTGGAGCAGCAGAACCGCACGCCGTGCGGCCGGCGTCTTTGCCATGCTCCCGATCGTACCTGCGGCTGGTGCCTTACATCGCCAAGGTGATGGTGCCCTCCTGGTCGGTGCGCAGCACCGTTGGTGGGAAACCGACGGCGAGCCGTCCCGGCCCGCGAGAAGCGATCAGCTGCACGCCTGGACCGGCTGCCCGCTCGAGCTCTGGCGCGAGGAGGCTGCGGCCGCCGTTCGGGAGCAACAGATAGGTGCACGGTCCCATCAGCCTTGTCGCGGCCGCGGTTTGCGCTTCGATGTCGAGGTCGCTGAGGTCGCAGAAGGTGCGGCCGGACGGCGCGACCAATCGCAATGCGAGGTCGGCTGCGCCGACCACGTCGCCCGGGGCTCCAGGCTCGGGAGCAAGGATCTCGATAGTGAACCCTGCGATTCGCACCGTGGCGCCTGCCCGCATTCGCGCGATCGCGGCGCCTCGCGCGGTCGCCTCCAGGGCGGCAGTGCGCCAAGCCGAACCGGTGAGCTGCGCGTCTGGAACCAGCACAGTGGCCGCCCGGCGGTCGAGCCCGGAGAACCCGCCGACGTGACCGAGTGAGGGGGCTGTGATGGCGACGGCGTCGAGATTCAGCTGCCAGGGCGGAAGCTGGGCGCCCAGCTCATCCTTCAATCGCTGTGGGCTTGATCCTGAGTCGAGGAGGATCACGCCTTGGGGCCCTCGCAGCAGGACCGCCTGGCCGTCACCGACCGCGAGCACGCTCACCTGAGGTGGCGCGGTCGCCCATGCCGCAAGTGCAGCTCCCGCGATGAGTACCGGTGCAAGGACGGCTGTCGCAAGGGCAGCGAGGCGCTTGCGCCCGTGGACGTGCGCGCCGGCGATTGCGGGGCCGAGGGCAGAGTAGTAGGCGAGGCCGGCCCAGGTCGGAAACTGCCGCACGGACAGTGCGGCGAGCGGCACTCGCGCCAGCAGGTATGAGACCTGCTCCACATAGGCGAGGAGTCCGGTCAGAGGCAGGGCGGCGAGGCGGGCGATCTCGGGGGCGAAGGCCGCCAGCGGGCCGAGGAGAAGGCCCACCGCGACCAGCGAGGGAAGGATCGGCAGAGTCAGCGCGTTGGCCAATGGGGCGATCGGTGAGAGAACGTGAAAGTCCGTCGCCATCATCGGCAGAGTTCCGATCTGGGCGGCGCACGTGACTGCGAAGGGCTCGCGCAGAACGGCCGGCATCCTGGGTAGGCGCTGTTCGATCGCCGGCGTCAGCAGGATGATTGCCGCGGTGCCGGCGAACGAAAGCTGGAAGCCGACGTCCCACGCCAGCTCGGGTCGCCAGGCGAGCATCCCAGCGGCGGTGAGTGCGAGGGAGGTCCAGACGTGCGACGGCCGCCCCAGACGCGAGGCAGCGATCGCGAGTCCACCCATGATCGCGGCCCGCATCGCCGCAGGCGTGGCTCCGCCCACCAGCGCATAAAGGCCGACGAGCGCCAGGGCGGGCCACGCTGCGTGACGGCCAAGTGCCGGCCGGAGCGCGCCCTGCACGATGCGCGCGAAGACGGCCACCTTCAGGCCGCTCAACACGAGTAGGTGGATGAGCCCGGTGGCGATGAGCGCGTTCTGAAGGCCTGGTGGAATTCCCTGGCGTACCCCGAGCACGATGCCGAGCAACACCGAGGCATGTGGCGCCGGAAGCGCCCGCTCGAGCGCGGCGATGTAATGGGCGCGCAGCCAGCCCGGGACCTTGGCAGGACCGGCGCCCGCGCCCACCACATCGAAGGTCGTCGCGACAACCTCGAGAAAGACGTGCCGCTGCGCCAGGTAGGCGCGGCGATCGAACGTGGGCAGGTCGCGCGGCAGCGCCAGCTTGCCGGTTGCCTGTACCTGGTCGTCGAATGCCGCCTCCTCCGGTCCGCGCCAGCGCACCAGGAGATTGCCGATGCCCGCAGCTGGGACACCGTCGATGGAGATGCGGTCGGGTTCGATAAGGGCTTCGGAACCGCCAGCGGCCTGGCGGCTGTCATCGGCCACGCGGCCGGTGAGGCTCGCGGTTTGACCTACGACGGCGAGCGCGCGCCCCGCAGCCTGCGCATCTGTCGCCGGAAGCTCCGCCCGGGCGACTGCCATGAGGGCGAACGCCAGGGCGATCGAAAGCACGGCCGGTCGGACCAATAACGCAAGACCGAGCAGTGGGATCGACAGGGCGACTGCCAAGGCGCCGAGCATTGGTTGAGCCGGCGCGAAGACGACGGCGGCGGCGAGAGCGACCGACCACGCCATCGCGACGACAAGCGCGGGAAAACGCGCGAGCCTCCAGAGCCCGCCCCCGTCGGTTTCCATCACAGCGTCAGGTAGCGGCGCGCGACGACGAAGTCAGCCTCGCTCATTCCGAGGATGACGACGAGCTCGCTCGTCGACTCGAACCCTCCGTAATTGGCGCGGTAGTCGACCACCTCCTGCGCGAACGCCTCGGTGAAGCCGGGCACCAGCGCGAGCTCATCGACTGTCGCCGAGTTGAGGCTTGTGCGACTGATGACGGTGCCGCCGTCTGCGCCCTTGACGAAGGGAACCTTGATCTGCTCACCGTCCTTGAGCCGGCCGGCGAGGTTTGGCAACCGGGCCGGATCGGCGTCGGCGGTAAGACCGCCGGCAGCCGCGATGGCGTCGTACACACGATCCCCGCGGGGCACGCGATACAGCCCGGGCCGCGCAACCGCTCCGGTCACGTCCACCAGGAGACCTGCCGGCGGCGGCAGCTCGAGAGCCGTGCTCGGAGGAGTAACCAAGCTGGCGGCTGCCGGGTGCGCCGATGCCGAGTAAACGTATGCGCCTGCCACCGCGCCGACTCCGATCAGGACCGGGAGGCCCATCATCAACAGATGCTTCCAGCCCGGAACAAGCCGAAGGTGGCTCTGCATGGGGCGAAGCTATCGGGGCGCGAGCGCGGCGGGAACCTAGCCTGTAAAGCGGGGGCGTGGTTCCCGAGGAAGGATTCGAACCTTCGGTCGAGGATCCAAAGTCCCCTGCCTTACCGCTTGGCTACTCGGGATCGCCTGATTATCAAGAGTGAGCGGCCCTGCAGGCGCAGACCGCGGCGCCACAACAGTACGCGAACGTTCGGGAGTTGAGCGAGGGGCGATGGCGCCCGTGGCCGCGTGACCTCACCCGATCGAGTGGCGTTCTGTCCTGAGATGAGGAAAGCGCTCCTGATCGCGCTCCTGGTGGTGACCGCAGCCTGCGGGGCGTATCGCTTTCCGGGTCCCGGAGGGGGCTCGGGCACCGTCAGCGGCCAGGTGACCGCCTACCCGTGTGGCGGGCCGGTCGAGCCGGCGGCCCAGCCATGCATGCCGGGACCGGCGATGGATTGCCTTCCGAAGACGCCAAGCGGCTCTGTCTGCGGACCCTGGCCGCTGCCCGGGATGGCGCTCGCCTTCACGAACGGCAGCGCCACGGTCAGCGCCAAGACCGGCTCCGACGGGTTCTACTCGGTCCAGCTGCCTTCAGGGACCTGGTCCGTCGACGTGCCGGGATACGTGCGGATCATCAGCGGACCGCGGTCAGTGGTCGTGACCGCCGGCGCGGAGATTACCGCCAACTACGTGGTCGACACAGGCATCAGGGCGGCGGCCTAACGCGGCGGGCGAATTGGCCGGCTGCCAGGTCAACCCTGGCTGTTAAGGGACCAGGTTGATCAGCCGGTCCGGCACGTAGACCACCTTGGAAGGCTTGCGGCCGTCGAACGCGGCGCGCACCCGATCGCTGGCCATCGCCACCTCCAGCGCCTTCTCCTCCGACGTGCCGACCGGGACGGTCAGGCGGTCCCGCACCTTGCCCGCGACCTGAACTACGAGCGTCACCTCCGGCTCGGCCGCCGCCGCCGCGTCGTACTCCGGCCAAGTCGAGTCCGCCAGCATGCTGCGCTCGCCCAACCGCTCCCACATCTCCTCGCACATGTGCGGCGCGAGCGGGTTCAGCAGCTTGACCAGGATCCGCACCGCCGAGTTCCAGTCGGCGTCGCGCGCGCCCCCATTCTGAAGGTGCGATTGCATTGTGTTCGCGAGCTCCATCAGCGCAGCCACCGCCGTGTTGAATCGAAGCTCGTCGTAGTGCTCAGTGACCTTCTTCACAGTCTGCGCAGCCTTGCGGTTCAAGATCACGACGTCCGCGCCGCCCCCCTCGACGACGATCGAATCGGGCTCCAGCACCAACCGCCACACACGCTGCAAGAATCTGACGACGCCGTTGAGCCCGGCATCGGTCCACTCGACATCCTCCTCGGGCGGCCCGATGAACATCTCGTAGATCCGGCCGGCGTCCGCGCCCTGCTTGTCGACCAGCTCGTCCGGTGATACCCCGTTGCCGGCCGACTTGGACATCACCTGCCCGAAGCGCTTGACCATGCCCTGGTTGAACAGCCTCACGAAAGGTTCGGATGCCTCGAGCATGCCGGCGTCGTGTAGGACTTTGACGAAGAACCTCGAGTAGAGCAGGTGCAAGATCGCGTGCTCCACGCCACCCGTGTACTGGTCGACCGGCATCCAGTGGTTCGCGAGCTCAGAATCGAACGGCTGAGTCGTGTCATGCGGGCTCGCGTAGCGCAGGAAGTACCACGAGGAATCGATGAACGTGTCCATCGTGTCCGTCTCGCGCCGCGCCTCTCGCCCGCACTTGGGGCAGGTCGTGCGCCAGAAGTCGGGATTCTCCGATAGCGGTTTGTATTCCTTGGGCAGCAGCACGGGCAGCTGCTCCATGGGCACTGGCACGAGACCGTCGACCTCGCAGTGGACGATCGGGATCGGGCTTCCCCAGTAGCGCTGGCGGGAGATCAGCCAGTCGCGCAGCCGGTACTTGACCGCGCGCTTCCCCTGGCCCTTGGCCTCCAGGGCGGCGATAACGCGCTCTGTCCCGGCAACAGAGTCGAGGCCGTCGAACTCCCCGCTGTTCACCATCACGCCGGGCCCGACGTACGCCGCGCGCAGCTCGCGCTGCGATCCGGTGGGCGG
This sequence comes from Chloroflexota bacterium, assembly GCA_005880945.1. Classification (GTDB taxonomy): domain Bacteria; phylum Chloroflexota; class Dormibacteria; order Dormibacterales; family Dormibacteraceae; genus Palsa-872. Next base: position 15,806 of record VBIU01000036.1, read on the forward strand.
CGCGATCACCTCCCGTATCGGCAATCCGAACCGTTCGGCGAACTCGAAGTCGCGCTCGTCGTGCGCGGGCACAGCCATGATCGCGCCGGTCCCGTACGTCATGAGGACGTAGTCCGCGACCCAGATCGGAATCTTCTCGCCGTTGACCGGATTGAGCGCAAAGGCCCCGGTCGGCACGCCGCTCTTCTCACGCTCCGTGGAGAGGCGATCGATGTCGCTCGCCTTGCGTGCCTTGGCGACGTACTCGCGCACCTTCGCGCGGTACTTGTCGGTCGTGATTCGCTCGACCAGCGGGTGCTCGGGAGCCAGCACCATGAAAGTCGCTCCGAACAGGGTGTCAGGGCGCGTTGTGTAGATGCGCAATGACTCGCCGCCCGCGAGGCCGACGATCGGGAACTCGACCTCCGCCCCCTGGCTGCGCCCGATCCAGTTGGTCTGCATGAGGCGGACCTTGTGCGGCCACTTGTCGAGCAGCTCCAGGTCGTCGAGCAAACGATCGGCATAGTCGGTGATCTTGAAAAACCACTGTTCGAGGTCGCGCTTCTCGACTTCCACGTCGAGATGTCGCCAGCACCGGCCGTTGATCACCTGCTCGTTCGCGAGCACCGTCTTGTCCACCGGGCACCAGTTGACAGGAGCCATTGCTCGATACGCGAGCCCGCGCTCGTAGAAGAGAAGGAAGAGCCACTCGGTCCACCGGTAGTAGTCCGGCATGCAGCTGGTGACCTCGCGGTCCCAGTCGTAGAGGATCCCCAGCATCTTGAGCTCGCGCTTTGCCTTGGCGATGTTCTCGATGGTCCACGTCTCCGGGTGAATGCCGCCCCGTTTCATGGCCGCGTTCTCGGCGGGCAGTCCGAAGGCGTCCCAGCCGAACGGGTGCAGCACCTCGAAGCCCTGCATGCGCTTCATGCGCGCCAACACGTCGCCCATCACGTAGTTGCGCGCGTGCCCGACAGTCAGGTCGCCAGACGGGTATGGGTACATCACCAGGTCGTAGAACTTGGGCTTGGACGAGTTGTCGTCAGCCCTCATCACCCCGCGATCGGTCCACACCTTCTGCCACTTGGGCTCGATGTCCTGGGGTACGTAGCCGCTATGTCTCGATGCGCTCATGCTCTGGAGCCTTGAATTTTAGGGGCGCGAGTTCGTGGCCCACGATCGCGGCCAGAACAAGCGCCGCGCCTGCCGCCTGCAGCAGCCCGAACCGCTGGCCCGCAAGCACGACCGCGGCAGCCACCGCCCAGGCCGGCTCCATGGCGATGATCAGAGCGGTCCGGCTGGCATCGATGTGCGCCTGCGCCCAGGTCTGGATGTAGTACGCAAGCGCCGAGGCGAACACGCCGGTGATCACGATCGCAATCCATACATCCGCGCTCGGGGCACGCAGCGACCAGGTGCCGCCGGCGCTGAAGATCAGCGCGCAGGCGCCCATCTGCACCATCGCAAGCGGCGCCGGCGCGAGCCCCGGAGACCATCGGCCCAAGAGGACGATGTGCAGGGCGAAGAGCACGGCGCAGGCGACGACCAGCAGGTCGCCGAGGCCAAAGCCTGACGGTCCTCCTGTGAGCATCCCGATACCGACCACGGCAACGATCACTGCGACGATCGTCCGGCGCCGCAGCGGCACCCCGAAGATCCGGTCGATCAGCGGCGTGAAGAGCACCAGCAGGCCAGTGATCAACCCGGCGTTGCCAGGGGTGATGAGGGCCAGGCCGATCGTCTGCGTCAGGTAGCCCGCCGCCAGCACGGCGCCCGCGACGAGGCCGACCAGCAGCTCCTTGCGGGTCGGCAGCCGCCGAACCAGAATGACCATCACCAGGAACGCCAGCAGGAAGCGCAGCTGCAGGAAGGGGAGCGTCGGGTACTGTGAGATGGCGTTTTTGACCACCACGAACGTCCATCCCCAGACCGCCGTCACCGCGACAAAGAAGAGGACGTAGATCAATGGAGCGACTGTGGGCCCCGTGGCGCATGCAGTACGTCACCGAAGAGCCGCGGCCCGGCTGCCTCTTCTGTCGCGTCATCGAAGACCCCGAGGACGAGGATGCGGCGCTGGTCGTCTGGCGGCCGCAGGGCGCGGTGGTGCTTCTGAACAAATTCCCGTACAACCCCGGCCACGCTATGGTCGCGCCGGTGGCACACGTCGGCGGGCTCGAGGACCTCGACGATGCGCAGACCACCGACCTGATGCGTGCCCTCAAGCGCACGGTCATCGTGCTCAAAGCCTCGCTCAAACCGGAGGGCTTCAACATCGGCGCCAACGTCGGTCGCGTTGCAGGTGCCGGGATGCCCGACCACATCCATCTTCACGTGGTGCCGCGCTGGAACGGCGACACCAACTTCATGCCGGTGCTGGGCGAGGTAAAGGTCGTCAACGAGCACGTGCTTCAGACCGCGGCAAAGCTCAGCGAGGCGTTCTCGTCCAGCTGACGGCCCCTCCGACGATGGTCGCCGCCACACCGTCATCGTCCATGACCGTCACGTCGCACAGCTTTCCCCGGCGGAGCGAACCCACGTGCCGTTCCATACCGGCCGCGTACGCGGCGCCGGCGGTGTATGCACGAAGCGCCTTGGCTCGTGTGAGGGCAAGCTCGGGGTGCCAGCCGGCGCGCCTCCGCCACGAGGACGCCGCCTCGATGCCGAGCCTTGGATCGGCTGACTCCACAGGTGCATCCGACCCGAAAGCCAGACGTGCCCCCGCGCGCTCGAGGGCGCCCCAGGCGTACGACTGTGCGGTGACCCGCGGCCAGTACTGGTCGGCCAGCTCCCGGTCGGCAACGGCATGGATCGGCTGCATTGACGCGATCACGCCAATGCGCGCGAAGCGCGGCACGTCCTTGGGGTTGACGCACTGGGCGTGCTCGATGCGCGGGCGCCAGTAACGCCAGGCGTCGCGGCGCCGAGCCAGGGCGTCGAGCGCCCGTCTCACCGCCCCATCGCCGATCGCGTGCAGGCAGACGTTCAGCTCGGCCCGGGCGCAGCGGTCGATCATCTCGACCAGGTCGGCCTGCGGAAGACGAGCGGTGCCGGAGCCGTCGAGCATCTCCGCGGTGCGGCTGCCCAGCGACCCGTCGAGGAACGCTTTCACCCCCCAGATCCGAAGCCATTCGTCACCCCAGCCGGAACGCACCCCCATCCGCTCCGCGTGGTGAAGGTCGGCGAGCGGCAGGTTGTAAGTGACCCGGACCTTCATGGCCTCGTTCGCGTGCAGGCGCTGGAGCGAGCCGAATCCGCGAGAGGTGTCCATGGAGTGAACGGACGTGAGACCGACCTCGGCCAGCTCGCCAAGCGTCTCGGCCATCGCCGCGTCGAAGTCCGCCTCGGTTGGTCGCGGCACCAACGTGGATGCGGCCTGCATCGCAGTTTCGCGAAGGATCCCCGTCGGGGTGCCGCGCCCGTCGCGGTCGATGACGCCGCCCGCAGGGTCGGCGGTCCCCGCTTCGATCCCCGCCAACCGAAGGGCGGCGCTCGAGACCCAGGCCGAATGACCGTCCTTCCGGCGGAGGTAGACCGGCCGTCCGCCGGCGGCGCTGTCGAGGTGGCGCTTCGACGGAAATGCCGGGTTCGACCAAGCGTCGTTGTACCAACCAGAACCGATGACCCAACCGTCTTCGGGCAGGCGGGCGGCCCACGCCTCGACGCGGGCAAGAGTCTCCTCCAGGCTGGACAACCCGGTGAGATCAACCGTCAGCTTCCGGTCGGCCAAGCCTTCCAGGTGGATGTGGGCGTCGATCAGGCCGGGAAACGCGCGACCGCGAAGGCGGATGACCTCGGCGCCGCGGCCCGCCGCCACGCGAGCCTCCGGCCCGACCACAAGGATCCTGCCGTCAGGGCCGGCGGCCACCTCTGGCTCACAACCCACGAAGAGCGTTGCTCCGCGGGTCATAAGCCGTAGGTCTTGGCGATGATCTCCTTCATGATCTCGTCGGTCCCGGCGCCGATCCTCGCCAGCCTGGCGTCGCGCCAGGCGCGCTCGACCGGGAACTCGCTCATGTAGCCGTGGCCGCCAAGGATCTGGATCGCCTCGTCGGCGACCTCACATGCCAGCTGGGTCGCGAGCAGCTTCGATTGCGAGATCTCTCTGACCGGGTACTCGCCAGCGTCCCACTGCTTGGCCGTCTGGTACACCAGCGCCTGCACCGCCGCGATCTTGGTGCCCATGTCGACGAGCTTGTGCTTGATGACCTGGAACTGCGAGATCGGCTGCCCAAACGCCATCCGGTTGCGCGCGTATTCCGTTGTGTACTCGAAGACGCGCGTGGCGCCCGCGATCGCGCCGGCCGCGGCAATCATTCGCTCGCCCTGCAGCTCCCACATCAGGTTCTTGAAGCCTTCGCCCTCGTCGCCGATCAGGTTGCCGACCGGCACACGGCAGTCCTCGAACAGGAGCTCCGCGGTATCGGAGGAGTGCATGCCGAGCTTCTTCAGGGTCCTGGTGACCTCGAAGCCGGGGGTTTCCTTCTCGACGACGAGCAGGTTGTAGCCGCTGTGTCCCCGCTCGCGATCGGTCTTGGTGACAACGAGAGCCCACTGGCAGCGCGCGCCATTGGTGATGAAGATCTTGCGGCCGTTGACGACGAAGTGATCCCCATCGCGGCGGGCGACAGTCGTGATGCCGGCCACGTCGGAGCCGGCGTCCGGCTCGGTGATGGCGAGGGCGGCGATCTGCTCGCCACGGATCGCCGGCACCAGCCATTTCCGCTTCTGCTCCTCGGTGCCGAACTTGAACAGGGGTGGCGTCGCCATCTCCGCCTGCACGGCCACCGCCATACCCAGGCCCCCGCAGCCCGCTCGAGCCATCTCCTCCGACAGGACGACCGCCGAGAAGTAGTCGCCGCCCTGGCCGCCGTACTCGGGCGGGTAGCGCAGGCCGAGGAAGCCGAGATCGCCAAACCGCCTGAAGATCGAGTCGGGGAAGGTCTTCTCCTCCCACTCCTCGAGATGGGGCTGTACCTCCTTCTCCAGGAACTTGCGGATGTGCAGCCGCAGCTCCTCGTGGGCGTCGGTGAAGTACATCGGGTGGAGTTTAGGCTCGGAACGTCGGCCGAGCAGCTTGCGGTATCATTCGCGGCCAGGTTCCCCTTTTTAAGATCACGCGCGTCTGGGAGTTGGATTGGGCTCTGTAATCAAGAAGCGGCGCAAGAAGATGCGCAAGCACAAACACAAGAAGATGCTGAAGAAGACCCGCTGGGCTCGGCGCGCCCACGCGTAGGATGGCTTCCTGATGGAGTGGGTGGTCGTTGCGGTCGTCGTCCTCATCCTGCTGTGGCTCGTCCTCACCTACAACGGCCTGGTCACCGCGCGCAACCGCACCCAGGAGGCCTGGTCTGAGATCGATGTCGAGCTCAAGCGGCGCCACGACCTGATCCCCAACCTGGTGCAGACCGTCCAGGGCTACATCGGACACGAGCGCGGCACTCTCGAGGCGGTCACCAACGCACGCGCGGCAGCCGTTTCGGCGGGCGCCACGGGCGACCCGGCAAAGATCGGCGCCGCCGAGAACATGCTGAGCCAGAGCCTGCGCAGCCTTTTCGCAGTGTCCGAGAACTATCCCGACCTCAAGGCGATCACCGCGTTCACCAACCTGCAGGAGCAGCTGACAGCGACCGAGGACAAGATCGAGTTCTCGCGCCGCTTCTACAACGGCAACGTAAGGGACTACAACATCAAGCTGCAGACCCTCCCCACCTCGCTCATCGCCGGAGTGCTTGGGTTCAAGCCGTTTGGATTCTTCCAGGCCGACGAGGGCGATCGCGCCGTGCCCCAGGTCAACTTCGGCAACGTGCCCTCGGCCGGCTCAGCCGGGCCTCCCGCGTCCGGTTCGTCAGGGCCGCCCGCGCCGGGTTCCTCCGGCCCGCCGCCGCAGAGCTAGCCACCGCTCGAGCGCGACCAGTCGGCGGCGAATCGCGCGGCAAAGGCCGCCACCGCGCCGGCATCTCCCGTCTCGATGTCCAGCTCGTGGTTGGCGCCGAGACCGCTCAAGGTCCAGTTCGCCGAGCCCAGGATCAGCACGCCGTCGAACAAGCCGATCTTCGCGTGAAGAAGCGCACCGCGGGGAATCGGGTACCAGCGCACCTCGACGCCGGCTGCGCGCAGCAGCAAATAGCCGTGCCGGTTGTAGGCCTGGTTCGGATCCAGCAGCACTCGCACGTCGAGACCTCGGCGTCGCGCGGCCGCGATACCGGCGATCGTCTCTGGGTCGGTTAGCGTGTAGACCTCGGCGAGGACGCGCACGTGCGCGGCCGCCAGCGCTCCCTCGAGCATGGCCCGGATCTCAGCCCCCGGAGCGGTTTGGGCGATCGCTCCCGTGACCGCCGCCAGCGGCGCGGGGCGCCCGCCCGCCAGCCCCCAATCCTGCTCGAAGATCGCCACCAACCGGCCCACCTCGGCGGCAGCCCGCGTCTGCAAGGCGTAGTCGTGATTGCGGTCGCTGTGGGCTCCCCAATTCATGCCCGCGACCACCGCCTGGCCGTCGGCGATCAAAAGCTTCACGTGATCGATTTGGTGGCGGCCGTCGTCGACCGGGTAGAAGCGCTCCGGCACGCCCAGGCGGCCGAGCCACTCCGCCGCCCGGCGGCTCGCGGCCACCGTCGGATCGGTGATGACACGAACGTCCACGCCGCTCGCGCGACGAGCCCCAAGCGCAAGGATCAAGTCGGCACGGCCGAGCTCATACACCTCCACGAGAACCTGGCGACGCGCCGCCTCGATCAGCCCTCCGACCAGCGTGAAAATCCCCGCGTCCTGCCACAGCCGCACCGGCACAGAAGAGGCAGGGCCGGGTGAAGCGTGCCCGCCTTCAGCGGGCAGAGCCGGCGATGCCGGGCCGCAGCACGCCAGCAAGCAAAGAGCGATCGGAACGCAGAGGAAGCGGAGCATCGGCGAGTCCACGGTAGGAGAGCCGCCGGCTACAACCAACTCCGCCTGTTAAGGCGTGCTCAGATCAGCTCAACCCGCATGCCGGATCGCGCGCCGAGCAGTCGATCGGCGCGCGCCTCGCGGACGCCGACTTCCAGGTAGCCCATGCTCCCGACGTAGACGAACGGCTCGTTGGCCCGCGCTTCCGCGTAGGTGGTCGCGGACGCCGTGATGTCGTGGTTGTGGATGCGCATTCTGCGCACAGGTGGCTTGACGTTGGTGATGAGGTTGCCGAAACCGTCGCACCACAGAACGCGAGGCGTGTCGTCAAGAAGCTGTGGCGGGTCGGTCGGGTGGCCAAGCGATTCGAGCGGCACGCCTGACGCCAGCGCGGCCGCCGCCGGCGCAAAGACGTCGCGGCCCTCGAAGGTCGGCGCTCCACCCGACCGAGGGGCAAGCTCCACGGCTTTCTGCAGCCCGACCTCCTCGATGACGATCGCGAACAGGCCGTTGTCCGGGCCGACGTAGTAGCGCCCGCCGGCGCGGATCGCCAGCCGCCTGCGAGTGCTGCCGACACCCGGATCGACCACCACCAGGTGCACCGAGCCGGAGCTGAAGTGGCGCGTTCCGGCGAACAGCATGAACGCGCCGGCGGGGACGTCGAATCGAGGCACCTCGTGGCTGACGTCGACGAGCACCGCGTTCGGGCAACCCGCCAGCACCACTCCCTTCATCGCCGCCACGAGGGGCGAACCGGAGCCGAAGTCGCTGGTGAAAGTGACGACTGGAGGCGCGGCCAGCGGGCCGTGACTACCAGTACCTTGTTTCCTTGAAGGGGTCGGCCTCGTCGTGGTATCCACGCTGCTCCCAGAAACCAAGCCTGTTGCGTTCCATGAACTCTAGCCCGCGGAGCCACTTCGCCGACTTCCAGAAGTATTTCGACGGCACAAAGAGTCGCAGCGGCCAGCCATGGTCGGGACTCAGGTCGGACCCGTTCCACGCGTAGCACAGCAGGTTCTGCTCGTTGTCGAGCACCGCGAGCGGCACCGAGGTCGTGTACCCGTATTCGCAATGCGCCATGACGTACCTCGCCTCCGGCTTCGGCTTGACGCGATCGAGAATCTCTTTGATCGGCACGCCGGTAAAGGTGTCGCCCAGGCGGCTCCAGCCGGTGACGCAGTGGATGTCGGCGACCACGTCTTTGGGAGGCAGCGCGCGGAGCTCGCCGTAGTCGAGGCTGATCGGGTTCTCGACAGCGCCGAACACCTGGAAGTCCCAGGTTGCGATGTCGGTTTTGGGCACCGGGCCGAAGTGCAGGAGGGGCCAGCGGTCAGGCGCGGTGAGGGTCTGGCCGGGCGGAATACGCGCGGGATCGATGCCTTCCGGCAGCTTCTTGCCCTTGAAGAGAAACGCCATTGCGCGAGTATAGGAACGGGCGGCGGCGGCCTCTTGTTCCCGGCCCGGATCGCCATCGGGGCGCCGTTATACTGCCCTTCCGGCAAGGCAGTGCGACGTGGGTCCGTAGCTCAGTTGGGAGAGCGCGTGAATCGCACTCACGAGGTCAGGGGTTCGAATCCCCTCGGATCCACAACCAGAAGCTGCGCAGGTACGGGGACGAGGTGCTGGAGATCCTGTCCGCCGAACAGGACGTCAGCTCGCGGTCAGGAAATAGAGCCCGGTGACGAACGCTGCGTCGAAAAGCCAGTGCGCCATGATCGCCCCGGCCAGACTGTGCGTGCGCAGACGTACGAACGCAAAGATGAGTCCGCCGGCGAACAGTCCCGCGACCGCGAGACTCGTAGCCAGGACGATATGGCCCGGGCTCGTGAAATTGGTCAGGGCTAGCGTTTGTACCTGAACCACCACATGCCAGGCGACAAAGATGGCCGACGTCACAAGCGTTGCGCGCCATGGCGTCAGGTTCCGTATCAGCAGACCCAGCAAAAGCCCGCGAAATGCGAGCTCCTCGGGAATCACGGTCAGCAGTGGAAGGCCGACCAGGGCGTGAGTCAGGACGGCTGACGTCGCCGCTCCTTGCAATGGCTGGTATGTGATCGGAGTCCCAAGGAGAGCCCCAAGATCGAGCGCCAGGAGAACCACCGCGGCCAGCCCGAGCCCTATCCCCGCGCCGATCAGAGCGGATCGCAGCAGATTGGTCGGGCCGATGCCTGCTTCCGCCCTGGTGAGCCCGCACCAACGAAAGGCCACGATGACGATCAGCAGCGTGCCGGCCGTCTGGGCCATGGTGGCCCAGGAAAGAGTGACGACGTTTGGGCCGGCCGCAAGGCCGGCGGCGTTGCCGAAGAGGATGAGGATGGTCGCGATCACCGCCACGCGCCATCCCCATCGCGTCGGCATCCCGGTCAGCTGTGGAGTCCCGTGAAGCCCTGCGGATTGATCATCAGATGCGGTCTCAAGTCTGAGGGTCCGGAAATTTCGATTCGCCGCCAGGTGTTGCGGCTCGCCTCACCACTCGCCTGCTAGGTTTAAGCGCGATGGCCAAAGCGACTCGAAACGCCGCGCTGAAACGCCTTGAAGCATTCATCGGCGAGTGGCGCGTGGAGGCGTCGTTTCCGGGAGCGCCGCCGGGACGCGCTGTATTTGAGTGGACGCTGGATAAAGCGTTCTTGACTCAGCGCACCGAAGCCCCCGACCCCGCGCCCGACAGCCTCGCCATCGTCACCGTCGACCCCAGGAACGGCGCGTACACCCAGCACTATTTCGACTCGCGAGGCGTCGTCCGGCTGTATGGGATGACGTTGATCCGCAATATCTGGACGCTGACGAGGGACTCGCCGGACTTCTCGCCGCTCGACTTCCACCAGCGCTTCATCGGCAGACTCAGCCGCGACGGCAAGACGATCAAGGGTGCCTGGGAGACATCGAAAGACGGAGCGCGCTGGGAGCACGACTTTTACCTGACATACACGAAGGTCGCCCCAAAGCGACGGCGAGCCTGAAGGCCTCGGTCACTGCCCGATGTAAGCGGCGGCCACGCTCTTCGGCACCACCATCCGCCATGCGTCCAGGACCAGCTCGCGCATCTCGCGCTCGTCGATTGCGGCCATGCGGACCGACACCCAGTGGTAGCGGAGATCGGATCGCTCCGGCAGCATGAACTTGTCAGGCGATCCACCGATCAGCCAGTCACGCTGCTCTTTCGGAAATGCAAATCCCATCACGCTCTCGTCGCGCGAGAAAGACACGTAGACGATGCGGCCGACGCGAAACTTCACGCGGCCGCCCACCAGCGCCTCGTACGAGCGGGGCAATGTCTCCACGAACCGCCGCACATCAGCGACCGTCACCAATTTGGATGAGGCCTGGCTCGAGTCATCAAGACCGGCTCAGGTAACCGTCGTGCCACAGCTCGAACGCGAACAGCGTCCACAGCTGCTTGCGGTTGTCCCGCCGGCCTTCCAGGTGGTCGCTGATCAGCGCGCCCACGACCGCAGGATCGAAAAAACCCTTGCGCGCGATCCGGTCGGGAGAGAGGACCGAGAGCATCTGCTCCTTGAGCGGGCCGCGGAACCAGTGCGCGACCGGGATCCCAAAGCCCTTCTTCGGCCGCTTGAGGATCGAATCAGGAAGGAGGCCGCGCAGAGCGCGCTTGAACAGGAACTTCGAGCGTAGGCCGCGCAGCTTCAGGTCGAGGGGCAGCCGCGTCGCAAATTCGACGAAGTCGTTGTTCAGGAGCGGCACGCGTCCCTCGAGCGACGCCATCATCGAGGCTCGGTCGAGCTTGACCAGGATGTCGTTCTCCAGGTACATGCGCATATCCAGCAGCAGGACCTGGTTCAGCGGTTCGCGCAGGCCGGCACCCTCCAGTGCGACCGCAGCAGGGTCGCTTCGACCGTTGCTCGCCAGCTCGTCGCGCACCTCCGCCGACAGGACCGCGGTCCGTTCCTCGGCGCCAAATGAGCCCATCCATCGCTGGTGACGTTCCGCCACCGGGTGGAGAGCCGCGCTGACGAAACGCTTGGCGCGGAAGTCAAGGCTCAGGTTGTCACGCGAGACGGGCAGCCGCCTGACGAGCGGCTCGACCACGCCCTCTCTAAGCAAGCGCGGCGCGCGGCGGTAGTAGCCCGCGAGGCGGTGCGCCTGCAGGGTCGGATACCCGGCGAAGAGCTCGTCGCCCCCATCGCCACCCAGCGCCACCTTCACATGGCGGCGCGTGAACTCGGAAAGCAGGTAGGTCGGGATGATCGAGGCATCCCCCAGCGGCTCGTCGAGCAGGGTCGGCAGCTTCGGGATGAGACCGAGCAGCATGGCCGGCTCGAGGGTCAGCTCGCGGTGCTCGGTGCCGAGGTGCCCGGCGACCTGGCGCGCGTATGGAGTCTCGTCGAACGACCGCTCCTCGAAGCCGACGGAGAAGCTCTTCACCTCGCTGCCGAGCTGGGACATCATCGCGGCGACCGCGCTGGAGTCGATCCCGCCAGAGAGGAAAACCCCGAGAGGGACGTCGCTGATGAGCTCTTTCCTCACCGACTCGCGAAGAACTGAGCGCAGCTCCTCGCAATGGTCGTCGAGGCTCCGCGGCTTGACATCGCCCTCTCCTGCCGCCAGGTCCGGCGTCCAGTAACGCCGCAGCCGGTGCCTTCCGTCCGCCACCGACCAGGTGAGGGTGTGGGCGGGCGGTAGCTTGCTGATCCCGCGGACGATGCTCGAGGGCGAGGGCACGAACTCGAGCGCCAGGTACTGGTCGAGCGCCGCGGGATCGATGCCCCGGCGCAGCGCCGGGTCGCACAGCATAGCCTTCAGCTCCGACGCGAACACCAGGCGGCGGCCGTCGATCGCGTAGTGCAGTGGCTTGATCCCCATCCGGTCACGTGCGAGGACCAGCAAACCGCGCGGTCGGTCGAGCAGCGCGAAAGCAAACATCCCGTTGAGGCGCTCGACCAGGCCCTCGCCCCACTGCTCGTACCCGTGCACCAGCACCTCCGTGTCGGACTGCGTGTAGAAGGAATGCCCGGCAGCGACGAGCTGGTTGCGCAGCTCCACGTGGTTGTAGATCTCCCCGTTCTGAACCACCCACACTTTCGAGTCCTCGTTGTGGATGGGCTGGTGACCGCCCGCCAGGTCGATGATCGACAGGCGCCTCATGCCGAGCGTCACACCCTCGAGCTGGATGCTGCCTTCATCGTCAGGGCCGCGATGCGCGAGCGTCGAGCACATTCGCTGCACGAGCTCGCGGCTTTCTGAGCCTCCGCCGGCAACGCCGCAGATCCCACACATCTAGCCGCGGGTCCGGACGGATGGCCTCCCATTGCCTCCCTCTCCCCTGCGGGGAGAGGGCTGGAGAGCGGGGCGTGAGCTGGCATGCCCGCGAACCGGAGTCCCCTCGATGATCTCCCGCACCACGTAAGTGGTCTTGCCCTGCGACTCGTGGTACGTGCGAATCGAAAGCTCGGCCAGCAGCCCCATCAGGATGAACTGCACTCCCACGATGGCGAGAAACACCGCCAGCAGAAGGAGCGGGTTGTTGTGCGCGAACGGGTAGGGCGGCAGGAGCTTCTGGATGATGACGATGGCCGCGAACACGAGGGCGAGCGCCCACAGGCCGAACGCGGCGAAGCCGAAGAAGTAGATCGGCTTGGTCGAATAGCTGCCCAGCAGCTTGACGGTCATCAGGTCGAGCATCACGCGAGAGGTCCGTGACAGCGAGTACTTCGACTTGCCGAACGATCGAGGCCGGTGGTTGACGGGGATCTCCGCGATCCGCGCCCCAACCCATGACGCGTAGACGGGAATGAAGCGGTGCATCTCGCCGTACAGCTTCACGTCCTGGATCACGTCCCGGTGGTAGGCCTTGAGCGTGCACCCGAAATCGTGGAGCGGCAGGCCGGTGACGCGGGCGATGATCCAGTTGGCGATCCTGGACGGAAGTACGCGCGCCGCATCGTCCTGCCGGTCCTTGCGCCAGCCGCTGACCACGTCATAGCCCTCGCCCATCCTTTCGAGCAGCCGCGGGATGTCGTGCGGATCGTTCTGCAGGTCGCCGTCCATGAAAGCGAGGATCTCGCCACGAGCGTTGTCGATTCCCGCCTGCACAGCGGCGGTCTGTCCGAAGTTGCGCCGGAAGCTCACGACTCGCACGTGCGGGTCCTTGTGAGCGAGCTGCGCCAGCCGCTCTGTGCTCCCGTCACGGCTCCCGTCGTCGATGTAAAGCACCTCGAACGCGATGTCCAGCGCCTCGAGCACACCCATCAGCTCCTCATGGAGCGGCGCGATGCTCTCCGCCTCGTTGAACACCAGCACCACGACCGAAAGCTTCGGCGCAATTTCCGGATGCTTCAGGCGGGTGGCCATGGCCCCGATTGTAGGCCGCGCTCCCGCGCTCCCAAGTCCGCCACGACCATCGCTTAAGCTCCGAACGAGATGAGCGTCGAAGCGGTGAGCGTGCGCGCCAGGCATGTCGCAGGCGCGCGTGCCTTGGCCTGGTGGATCGGACCGTCTTCAACCCTGCTGGCGGCGGCCGCCGCCTTCGGCTGGACCCTCCATGCAGAGCTTCAGCGCCTCTATGGCATGACGGGCTCGGCCTGGGATTTCGCTTACGACCAGCAGGTGATCTGGAACATCTCGGTCGGCCAGGGCTTCTACACGAGCTTCGCGCGAGCCAACTTCCTCGGCATCCACTTCGAGCTCATCTTCGTGCTGCTGGCGGCGGTCGAAAAATTCTGGGCCAACCCGGCCGTGCTCCTCATCTTCTCCTCCGCCGGCCTGGCCGCAACGGCGCCCGCCGCCTACCTCTTTTTCCGTGCACTGCTGCCCGCCGGCAGGCCCGAGTCGCAGTGGCTGGCCGTCGGGCTGTCGCTTCCGATTCCGTTCTGGGCGGCGATCCAGGAGGCGGCCCGCGACTTCTTTCACCCGGAGAACATGGCCCTGGCGCTGGCGCTCTTCGCCGCCTGGGCGGGGATCCGAGGCCACCGCGTCGCCATGTGGATCCTCTGTGTGCTGGTGCTCTCATGCAAGGAGGACCAGGTCTACACCGTCGGGGTGATCGGGCTGGTGATGGCGGCGCATGGAGCGCCATCCGTCAAGAAGCACTGGCGGTTCATCGTCTACCTGGCGGGCGCGTGGTTCCTCATCGGCACCGGGATCATCCAGCAGCACCTGCGCAACGGCGGATACACCGACTTCGTCTACTACCGCTGGCTGTTCGGGCTGGATCCCTCGATGCCCGCGACGCCCACCACGGTCCTGGAGGCGGTCTTTCGCCCAGGCGCGGTGCTCGTGGTGGCAGGAATCATCGCCGGCATGGGCGCCCTTCCGCTGCTCGGCTGGCGCTGGCTCCCGCTCGCGATACCGCCTTACCTCGCCAACGTGCTGAGCGGGCACAACCCTCAGAACGTGCTGCACCTCCACTACGTCCTGCTCCTGCTGTTTCCGCTGATCGTCGCCGGCGGGATGGGGGCCAGGAAGTTGGTGGACATGCGGTCGTTCCGCCCCGCCGCCGCCCTGGCCGTGATCGTTCCCGCGCTCCTCCTGGCCTGGGGCACAGGCCGCTTTCCGCCCGCCCTCGGCGCCGATCCAAGCCTCTACTCGCGGCCGAACACCGTCGCCGAGCTGCAGGCGGCTACCGCGATGATCCCGGCGGACGCGCCGGTCTCGGCCGATGACGGGCTAGCCGTGTGGCTCGCGAACCGCCACACGATCAACGACTTCCCCGACCAGCTCGACGCGAGCTGCTACATCGTCCTGGATCATCAGCCGTACCTGAGCGGCCCGACCAATCCCCAGCAGCGGCAGTCCGAGATCGACGCGCTGCCGACGAGCGGCCGGCACATCCTGTTCGACGACGGCAGGTTCCAGGTCTGGAGCCCCGTCGGGGCCTAGAGCGGGGTCTTTGTACTCTTAAGAGTCCAGTGGCAGGCCACCTTTCGGTGCACGAGCGCCTCGATCGGCTGTTCAAGCAGCGGATCGTGATCTTCGACGGCTCGATGGGAGTGATGCTGCAGAAGCGGGGCCTGTCGGACGCCGAGTTCCGAGGCGAGCGTTTTCGCGACCACCCCAAGCCGCTGCGGAACAACAGCGATGTGCTCTGCCTGTCGCAACCCGACATGGTGACCAGGGTCCACCTCGATTACCTGGAAGCGGGCGCGGACATCATCACCACCAACACGTTCACCGCGACCGCGGTCTCGCAGGCCGATTACGGACTTGCGGACCTCGCGCACGAGATGAACCTGCAGGGGGCGCGCCTCGCCCGCATGGCCGCCGACCGGTACGAGAACCGCTTCGTCGCCGGCTCGCTCGGTCCGACCAACGTCACCCTGTCTCTTTCGCCGAAGGTCGACGACCCCTCCTACCGCGATGTCACGTTCGACGAGCTGCGACGTGGTTATGCGGAGGCGGCGAGCGCGTTGAAGGAGGGCGGCGCCGACCTGCTGCTGATCGAGACGGTCTTCGACACCCTCAACGGCAAGGCGGCGATCGCTGCGGTGAAGGAGGTGGCGCCGGAGCTGCCGCTGTTCGTCTCGGTGACGATCGTCGACCGCAGCGGGCGCAACCTGTCAGGCCAGACGGTCGAGGCTTTCTGGACCTCGGTCGAGCACGCCGAGCCGTTCGCCGCCGGCGTCAACTGCTCGTTGGGCGCGACCGAGATGCGGCCTTACATCGCCGACATGTCGCGGGTCGCACCGGTGTACGTCATCTGCTACCCGAACGCCGGATTGCCGAACGCGTTCGGCGGTTACGACGAGGAGCCGCCCATGACCAGCAGGCTGCTCAAGGAGTTCGCGGAGAGCGGATTCCTGAACGCCGCCGGCGGCTGCTGCGGCACCGGGCCCGAGCACGTGCGCCAGATCCGCAAGGCGGTGGAGAAGATCCCCGCGAGGAAGGTGCCCAAGCGCGCCGCCCGCACGCGGTTCAGCGGCCTGGAGGCGTTCGAGATCGGGCCCGACACCAACTTCGTGGTCATCGGCGAGCGCACCAACGTCACCGGATCCGCGCGGTTCCGACGCCTGATCGAGTCGGGCGATTTCACCGGCGCGGTGGCGGTGGCGCTGGACCAGGTGCGCGGCGGCGCCAACCTCATCGACGTCAACATGGACGCCGACCTCCTCGATTCCGAGCAGGCCATGACCCGCTTCCTCAACCTCATCGCGACCGAGCCTGAGATCGCGCGCGTCCCGATCATGGTCGACAGCTCCAAGTGGACGGTGCTCGAAGCCGGCCTGAAGTGCCTGCAGGGCAAGGGCGTCTGCAACTCGATCAGCCTGAAGGCAGGCGAGGAGTCCTTCCTCGAGCAGGCCCGCCTGGTCCGCGAGTACGGGGCGGCGGTGGTGGTGATGGCGTTTGACGAGGTCGGCCAGGCCGACACGTTCGAGCGCAAGGTGGAAATTTGCAGCCGCGCCTACAAGCTGCTGACCGAGAAGGCCGGCTTCCAGCCGGAGGACATCATCTTCGACCCCAACATCCTGCCCATCGCGACGGGCATCGAGGAGCACGCCGGCTACGCCAAGGCGTACATCGAGGCGACCAGGGAGATCAAGAGGCGGTTCCCGGGGGTGCGGGTTTCCGGCGGGGTCTCGAACCTCTCCTTCTCATTCCGCGGCAACGACAGGGTGCGCGAGGCGATCCACTCGGCGTTCCTCTACCACGCGATTCGCGCGGGCCTGGACATGGGAATCGTCAATGCGGGCCAGCTCGCCGTGTACGAGGACATCCCGAAAGACTTGCTGGAGCTGGTCGAGGACATCATCTTCGACCGCCGGCCCGACGCCACCGAGCGGCTGGTCGAATTCGCCAAGAACGTCTCAGGTGCAGGCGCCAAGCGTGAGGTCGACCTCACCTGGCGCGAGGGCACCGTCGAGGAGCGGCTCGCATACGCCGTCCTTCACGGCGAGGTGGAGTTCATCGAACCCGACACCGAGGAGGCCCGCCAGAAGCTGGGCCAAGGGTTGTCGGTGATCGAGGGCCCGCTGATGGACGGCATGAAGGTAGTGGGCGACCTTTTCGGCGCGGGCAAGATGTTTCTCCCCCAGGTCGTCAAGAGCGCGCGCGCGATGAAGCGCGCTGTCGCGTACCTCGAACCGTTCATGCAGGCCGAGAAGAGGGCGACGGGCGGCGTGAGCGTGCGCGGCAAGCTGGTGACCGCCACGGTCAAGGGCGACGTCCACGACATCGGCAAGAACATCGTGGGAGTGGTGCTGGGCTGCAACAACTACGAGGTCCACGACCTCGGCGTGATGGTGCCGGCGGACAAGATCCTGGACACCGCGATCGAGCTCGGCGCCGACGCCATCGGCCTGTCCGGTTTGATCACGCCTTCACTTGACGAGATGGTCGACGTCGCGAAGGAGATGACGCGCCGCGGGTTCACGATGCCGCTGCTCATCGGCGGCGCGACCACCTCGAAACAGCACACGGCGGTCCGCATCGCACCCGCCTACACGGGCCCTACCGTGCATGTGCTGGACGCTTCGCGAGTGATCGGCGTCGTGTCCGACCTGCTCGACAGCGAGCGGCGGTCGGTCTTCGACAAGGACAACCGCGCGCTTCAGGACAGGCTGCGCGCCCAGCACACGACGAGCAAGCGCGCGCTGCTGCCGCTCGACGAGGCGCGCGACAAGAGGTGGGCTCTCGGGTTCAATGACCTGCCGGCGCCGCCATTCACCGGCGCGCGGGTGATCGAGCCGAAGCTGTCGGAGCTGCGCGAGTACATCGACTGGACCTTCTTCTTCCACGCGTGGGAGCTGAAGGGAAAGTTCCCCGCCATCCTGG
>VBIU01000259.1 GCA_005880945.1 Chloroflexota bacterium
TGGCGTGGGGCGCGCGCGTGGTGGCCGTCGGGCGCACCGTGCTGTGGGGTCTCGCCGTCGGCGGCGCCGAGGGCGTGCACAATTCGCTCGACATCCTGCGCGACGAGCTGCGGCGAGACATGGCCCTCTGCGGCCAGACGAGCGTGAAGCGCCTGACCTCCGACTGCGTCTTCCGCGTGGATTAGGGTGTCGGGCTTACGATCCGGACCTCTTGGGAGGGCATGGAACGGGGGACGATCTTCGCACGTTGGATAGCCGGCGCGGCGCCCCACACGTGCCAACGGAGGCGGTCATGACGGCACCTTGGCGACGCATCGCATGGATCTTCGTCGTAGTCCTGCTCCTGCCGACGCTCGTGCTGGCCGACGGCGGCGGCGGCGGTGGTGGTGGTGGCGGCGGTGGTGGTGGCGAGGGGGCGATGACGAAGAAGCAGACGGCCGAGTACACGGCGGGCGTGCAGGCCATCGAGTCCAAGCAGTTCGCGCGCGCGATCACGCTGCTGGAGGTCGCCGTGAAGCGGACCCCGGACGACGCCGATGGGTGGAACTGGCTGGCCTACGCCACGCGCCGCGGCGGCGACCCGGCGAAGTCCATCCCGCTCTACCAGAAGGCGCTGGCGCTCGATCCGAAGCATCTCGGCGCGCACGAGTACATCGGCGAGGCCTACCTGGCGCTCGACGACCTCCCGAAGGCGAAGGACCACCTCGCGCGGCTCAACAAGCTCTGCTTCTTCAGCTGCGAGGAATACCGCGACCTCAAGAAGGCCGTCGAGGCGTACGAGAAGAGTCACGGGAAGGTGAAGCCGGCCGCGTCGACGAACTAGGCGGTCACCGCGTCAGCTTCAGGTCTTTGTCGGTCCCCAGGAGGGACCCGCGATAAGGTCCCTCCTGCTTTTTGCAGCTGAAATCGGCGCTCCAATCTTGCGGGAAGCCGGCAACCAGTTTGTCAAACTGATCACACGGATGGCGAGACGCATTCGCCGCGACGAGAAACGCGGCCATTTTGCGCATCGCCTCGCGCTCGGGCACTCGGACGACCTGCGTCATGATCTCCACGGCCTTCCGATTCGCGTCGATCTCGCGCTGCTCCTCGATGCGAGCGTAGGCGCGCCGGTATGCGCTCGCCTCGATGTGTTGGCCCTGCCCCCCGAGGACGATCGGCAGATCATGCTGCAGCACGACGTGGCCGAGTTCGTGAGCGAGGATCGTCAGCCAATGATCGCCATCCAGCACGTCGTCGGCCAGAATGATCCAGTTCTGGCGGGTGGCGAAGCGTGCTGATGCGTTCGGTGGCACGTCGCCGACGAAGAGACGCACGCGTCGCAGTCCGTAGTGCGCGATCGTTCCGTCGACGATCAACTGCGCTTCGTCGAACTGTTTCACCTGGGTCGGCGGCACCGTCGCGCAGCCGCCGGCGGCGAGCACGAGGCCAAGCAGGGCGATCGAGGCCGGCCGACTCATCGCTGGACGTCTGCCGGGAGGTCACCGAGACGATACGTGGATCATCTTCGAGTCGGTGAAGTAGTCGGCGTCGAGGCTCAGCATTTTTTCGAAGGCCCGGCGTGATTCAGCGTACTGCCCAATCTGGTTGGCGGCCACACCCAGGGCCGCCCACGCGCCTATGAAGCTGGTGTCCTGCGCCACCGCATCCGTGAGATGCTTCATCGCCGCTTCCCACCGACGAAGGCGAACGGCTGTGACACCGGCGACGTAGTTCGACTGCGCGAGATTGAACGTCAGCCACTGCCGCTGCTGGTCGACGACCGTTTGCGTCCGAAGCAGTGAGGCCTTCTTCTGGCGCCGGTCGTCGTACCGCTGGAGCAGCTCGAGGCTCTTCGTCGCGGCGGCCAGCGCTTCTTCGTCACGGTTTTCGGCGAGGAGATGCCGTGCGAGCTGCCGTGCGGATAGCGCCCGCCACCCATAGACCGTCCCCGCCACCCCCGCCGATAAGACGACGTCGTTCGGGTCCGCACGGGTGACGACGCGCGTACAGGCGGCGATCGCGTTCGTCGTCGTTGTTCGGAAGCACGCCAGGCGGTCATCGTCCCGACGGCGTGCGTCCGTCTCGGGCGGAATGATCGTCATGCATCCTGCATGAGCCAGCAGCGCGCCGATGAGCGCGCATGACGTGAGTCGGCGCAATCGCAACTCCGCCCCCGCGGCCCGTGAATGAAGGACTGGAACCGCTGGCACATTGGGGCGCGGGCCGAGCCCTGTCAAACCGCCGGTATCCGGCTGTCGAGTCAGCGCATCCGGTACTTCTTCTCGGCGTCCGGCCCCAGCGCGATACCGTGGCCCGGCCGGTCGGGCACGCGGAAGGCGCCGCCCTCGCACTTCGGCAGCCCCTCGAAGAGATCGCCGGGCGTCCAGTCGATGAACTCGACGAGGAACGAGTTCGGCAGCGCGGCAGCCACGTGCACCGACAGCTCGTGGACGACGTGGGGCGAGAGCGCAACCTGGTGCGCGGCGGCCAGTGCG
>VBIU01000138.1 GCA_005880945.1 Chloroflexota bacterium
CGAAAGCCGGGACCCGATGTATACGCCGGGGATGCTGCCAACAAGGATGGAAACCGTCACCGCCAGCTTGAAGTCGCCCACCAGGACGTGGCCCAGCGCTGCGGCGCCAACCAGGGGAATCGCTTGCACCAGGTCTGTGCCGACCAGCTGGCGGCTGGTCAGCATCGGGTAGACAAGCATCAGGAGAACGATCATCAGCGAGCCCGAGCCGACCGACGTCATGCCGACGATCAGCCCGACCACCGCGCCGATCAAGATCGTCGCCGCGGGACGGCTGATGATCGCCCTCTGCTCGGGGTGCAAGCCGGCCGCTCGCCGGCGGCGCGCGTCCAGGTAGCTCTTGGTGACGATTCCGATGCTGGCCAGGAGCAGCGCGCCGCCCAGGAGCACCTGGACCCTGCTCTGCAACACCTGGCCGCTGCCGAACAGCCGGATAACGAAGACCCCGGCGAAGGCAAAGGGCACCGAGCCCACCAGGAGCCACCTGGCGATGCCTTTCTCGACTGTCCCACGCCGCCAGTGGACCAGGCCTCCAACCGGCTTCATGAACAGGGAGGCGACCAGGTCGCTGCCGATCGCGGCCAGCGGGTGGACCCTGAAGATGATGACCAGGATCGGTGTCATCAGTGCGCCGCCGCCCATACCCGTCAGGCCGACGACGAAGCCGACGATGAGTCCGGCCAGCGCGATCATCGGATCGATGCTCGGCAACCTGTCGCTAAACCCCCATCACAGATCAGACCACTCCTGCTTCCATAAATAAGGAGAGGAGATTCGGTCGGTAGGTTAGCAATGCCGTGGGCCGCGGGGCTCGCGACGAGCCTCAGGCGGGCCTTAGAAAGAAGAAGCCGGCGGGCTCTCGAGCCTCGCCGGCTTTAGTTGATTTGCGGTGGACCTAAGGGGTCCGAACCTTTGGAAAGAAGGACGCCTTGAGCTCCTGGATCTGAGCCTCGCGCGCCTTTGCCGCCCGAGTCATCGGCGAAGCAGGCTGGCGGGTGCCCACCGAAAGCGCTGGAAGTGGCTTCAGGGGGGCCGGCTGGGCGATCCTCAACGACTTGATCGTCGTGGCCACGGACGGCTGCTGCAGTGCGCACGCTCGCGGTCCGTTGGCGGCGCAGCCTCTTGTCGAGGCGACAGAGGTGCCGAAGCCGAGGGGAACCGTGCCTGCGCTGACGCTCAGCACCAGGGCGGCTCCCGCCGCAAGTGCCAGCGTAGGGACCGCGAGCCATCGGGCCGCCCTCCCCGCCAGCGCGTATCGAATCGTCCTCAGCATCGTCGTCTCCTCAACTCTTAATCGATCTTACGTGGCGTCCACTTGGAACCGTCTTCACTAACAACGGAAAGTGGCCGAAAAGGGTTTCGCCCTTATCGCTTGGCCGGCGGAGCGTTCTCAGGCGGGGGAGAGGACCTCGGCGCCGTATAGGAGGCCCATCGACACCCGGCAGGCCTCGTCCAGCCGCTCGCGTGGGCCGTCAGGAAGCTTCGGCCACGCCGGCGGCTTCACCCGGATGAGCGAGGCTGCCCGCGCCAGGTACTCGTCGTCGGGGTCCTCCAGGCCGATGAACCGCATCAGGTTGATCAGCCCACCCTTGGGGTCATTGACCAGATTCTCGTAACGCAGCTGGAACGTGCGCTCGGGGGGAAGCTGGGCGAGCAGCTCGATACCGCGCTGCTCCTGGGCGTTCCAGCTCCGTCCTAGCTTTTCGACCGGGAGGTCGTAATTCCAGAAGGCGTCTCGGTCGAAGGTCTCGGGCATGAATTTCTGGAGGTCGGGTGGCACCTCGCCACGGGGGGCGTCGTCGGAGTTGAAGGGGTCCACGCCGACATGCGCCATAAGCTCACCGGTGATGATCGCGAGGCGAAACGCGCTGTGGTGTGCCATCGATATCGCGCATTCGCGGCCGTCCCGGTACATGTGCACGAATCGCGCATTGGGGAAGTTCGCCATCACATCGTCGAGGTGCACCAACGAGCTGCCGGAGCGCTCGACCCAGACCTTGCGTTGAAAGCGGTTCCGCAGCCACTCGAACAGCAGGATGTAGTGTCGCGAGACGGTGTGCGCACCCTGCTTCATCACGAAGTCGTGGATCTCGTCATAAAGGCCTTCTGGATCGTCGGTCAGGTGCGGCAGGGCAGTTAGGAGGATCGGGGGCACTCCCGTCTCGGCGGTAAAGCGCCGGCCGGGCCCGGGACGGTAGATCACCTCATCGAAGACGATGTCGTTCCTGTACATGAGCGTCATCCGCTTCTTCGGCGTGCTAAGAATCGCCCAAAACTGAGGGCCATATATGGGCGCTGGGCCGCCCGCGAACCCGCCTGGCATCAACATGATCAAGAACTCCGAGAGGCTGAGGATGTCGGGGTGGAGGCGCAGCATGTTCGAGACCAGGGTCGACCCGCACCGCCCGCTCGACACGACGAACACCGGCGAGGGAGACCGCTTTGCGGTCGACGCGCCGGCCCCATTGCCCGACGCCGCCACCTCAGTCGCGGGGGCGATCTGTTTGCTGGAACGCTCCGCCGACTGCTCCCACACCCGCCTGGCCTTCTTGTCGTTCGGCCGAAGCGCAATCGCACGGTCCGCCATCGCCAGAGCATCGCGGTAGCGTCCCAGCCTGAACTGACTGTTGGCTGCCAGCATGGCCACGCCAAATGAGGTCATCAGTGGGTTGCTCTCGTGGGTGCCGTGGCTCTCGCCGCCGCATGACTCGGCGATCTCGACGAGCTTGAGGATGTCGCCTGGACGTTCGCCCAACTTCATCTTCACTTCGCCCAGGAGCACATAACCATCGGCGAACCGCGGACAGAGGCCGATCGCCTGCAGCGCCGCGTGTCGCGCGCCCTCGTTGTCTTCAGCATCGAACAGGTTCTTGGCCACGTCCATCCAGCCTTCCCATTTGTCCTCTGAATTGACCTCGGGGTGCTTGGCCAGGTACTGAGAGAGCATCCATTGGGCGGCCTCGGTGAACTGGCCCTCGCCGCGCAGGGAGCGCCCCACGAGAAAACGGGCGCGCGCGATATCTGTGTCGGGAGCTCCATCCTTCAGGAGCTGCCGGAGCCAGGCCTTGAGCATCGGCCGGTTGCGGCGAGCCGACCTATCGATGTCGCCTGGACGGTGGACGACCATCAGGTCGTTAACGGCCAGCGCCCTCAGGTCCTTGACGTCCTTCGCTACCGGCGTGAGGACCTCGTGGATGGGGTGGCGCCATCGCCAGCCGGTCTCGAGCCTGACCATTCTTTCCGTCCCCACGACTGAGATCGGGTTTCCGAACTCGTCGGCCGCGTAGACGTAGTCGATCAGCCACACGTCGGTGTCGGACGACCCGGACGCAAGCCTCCTGAACGACGCGGCGGTGTCTGCCGCGGAAAGCGTCGATCGCCGCCCGGAGACCACGGACACAACCGAGTCATCGCTGTCGAGCCAAACCGCATGTGTCGTCTTCAGGTGGGCGAAGGACTCGGCGCGAGCGGCGGCGAAGCCCCATTCGTCGGGCTGGTGGTCGCCGGGCCGGGGCCTCCATTTGAATTCGTGGAGCTCGTACGGGGGCCCGAGCTGCTTGACGTACCGCCGGGTGCCATCGCGCGAGCCGGTGTCGACGACCACCACCTGGTCGAAACCGGACACCTGGGCGAGCAGGTCCTTCAGCGGGCCGAGGTCGTCGCGGGTGATGATGGCGACGCCGACCGTCACGGCTCCACTGCTCTCCATCAGGCGCAGTAGGATACCAACTCGCGTTGAACGTCCTGCTCATCACCACAGACCAGCAGCGAGCCGACACTCTCGGCGTCTACGGCAACACGGTCTGCGATACGCCAAACCTCGATCGCCTTGCGGCGGAGGGGACGCGCTTTACAGCGTGCCGCTGTCAGAACCCGTACTGCCAGCCCTCGCGCGCCACCATCCTTACCGGCACGTATCCATCCACACATGGTGTGACCACGGTTGGCGTCGACCTTCCGGCGGACATGGTCGACAAGTCGGTCTCGAGACAGCTCGCGACGAACGGGTTCCAGACCGCGCTCTTCGGCAAGGGCCACTTCGCCTCGGCATTCCCGACGTTCCCGACGCGCCAGGTCGAGTCGGTGGAAGGGTCCGCGCTCGTCGACCCCGGCTGGTCAGGTCCTTACGCGGGCTTCGATCGCGTCGAGCTGGTGCTCTTCGGACACAACATCCGCATGTCCTCAGGGATGGGTTCCTGGAACTGGTGCTTTGGACCCCCTCCCTTCGGGCTTCACTACGCTCGCTCCCTTTATCGCGACGGCGACAAGCGCGGGCGCGAGCGCCTCCGTTTGATGCAGCCGGAGGCGGCCAAACACCGCCTGGATCAGTTCCAGACCTGGCACTCCGCGCTGCCGGCCGAGGACCACACGACGACATGGATCGCAGATCGAGCGATCGATTGGTTGAACAAGGTGGAGCGGCCGTTCTTCGCCTGGGTCAGCTTTTGCGACCCGCACCATCCCATGGATCCGCCGGCACCGTGGTCGACCACGTACTCGCCGCAAGACGTCGTGCCGATGCTCCCGAGGTGGGTCGACGGCGACCTGCGGGGCAAGCCGCCAATCCATTCCGCCTGGGCCGCCGGCCTGCGCGGAACCGCCTACGAATGGGCTAACCCGGGCGGTGCGCAGCTGAGGCCTGAAGACCTCGCGATCATGGTCTCGGCCTATTACGGCATGGTCAGCATGCTCGACGCCCAGGTGGCGCGCATCCTCGAAACGCTCGACGAGCGCAAGCTGGCCGAGGACACGCTGGTGATCTTCACCAGCGATCACGGCGAGCTGCTGGGCGACCACCGGCAGCTTTTCAAAGGCCCGGTGCACTACGAGGGGCTGCTGCGCGTGCCCCTCATCGTGCGTGGCGGCCAATTCACTGCCGGGACGGTGATCGATGAGCCGGTCGGCCTGGTCGACCTCGCGCCGACGATGCTCGGGGCGGCAGGGGTGGAGATTCCAAAGTGGATGGAGGGCCGCCCCCTGCTCGACGGCCCACGGCCCTACGTACTGACAGAGAACGACCACCAGGCGGGCTTCAAGATCTCCTTGCGGACGCTCACGACAAAGCGCCACAAGATCACGCGCTACGTCGGCCGCGAGGGAGTGGGGGAGCTTTACGACCTGCAGGAGGATCCCGGCGAAGTGGTCAATCTCTGGGATTCGTCGGAGTGCTGGCAGCTGCGATCGGAGCTCCTGACTCTGCTCGACGAGGCCACCAACCGGAGCGTGCGGGCGGAGCCCAAGGTCAGCATCGTCGGCTGATCGGCCACCGCGGACCCCGCGCGGCATCACCGCGTCGCAAAATGTGTGGTCCGTGCGCGATCCCCACGAATCCAACGCGTCCGCGGGCATCTTGGAGTTGGGCGACTTCTCGATTCGCGCACTTGGCGCCGAGGACTTTGCGCTGGTGCGGGCTCTCCAACCGTCCACGCCGGCGGACATTTTCGAGCTGCCCGAGAGCGACCACGCGTTCCGAGCCTTTATCGCGGACCTCGGCGCGAAGCCGTGGAGCCTGCCGTTCGTCTGCCTGCGCGCGGCGGTGCCTATCGGCGTGTGCTTGATGCGCGTCGCCCAGCTGAAGAACCTCAACGCCTACCTGGTGGCACTGTTCTCAGAGCCGGATGCCGCGGCCGTGCCGCTCGCGCTCTACATCCGGCACGCGTTCTGGAGCTTTCCGCTTCACCGGCTGTACGCGCATGTGCCCGCGCTCCCCGCGGTCATTGCTCACATCGAAACGTTGGTAGGGGTCGGCTTCAAGCATGAAGGGGTCCTGGCCGCGCACGTGCCGTCGCCTGACGGACCGCAGGATGCGATCGTTCTCGGCCTGCTGCGCGAGGAGTTCAACGTCTGGTGCGCGCAGAATCAGCCAGCGCTGATCCTGTGAGCCAGACCCAGTCTGTGGCCGGCAACTGGGTGACCC
>VBIU01000139.1 GCA_005880945.1 Chloroflexota bacterium
CCGTGAATGTGATGTGCGGGAACACGTTGAACATCGGGCTGATCGACGTGCTGGCTCCGAACGCATCGGTGACGTTGACGGTGAACTGCGAGAATCGAGGCCCTGAGACAAAGGTCCCCGCCAGGCTCAACCCGCTCAGGTGGACGCCCTGGGGGATGTTGCCCAGCGAGGTATAGGTGTAGGGCGGCACGCCACCGCTCAGCGTGCCGAATTTGCCGCACACGCTGACGCAGCCAACCTCGACCAGGCACTGCACCGCGCACGCTGGAATCAGCGTGGCCTTGAGGGCCTTGGCGATGCCGACCGTCCTCACGGCCTTCGCAGCGCCTCCGGCGGCGTCCCCCACCTGCAGCGTGACGTGAAAAGTCCCGGCCTTGGTCGGCTTGCCTGAGACGGTGCCGTTCGCGGAGATGGTCAGACCTCCCGGCAGAGCACCCGACGCGACCGTCCACGTGTAGGGCGTGACGCCGCCCGTCGCGTTCAGGGTCACGGGGGCGTACTGCACGTTGACCTCGCCCGTGTGGAACGTGGCGCTGATGATCGCCAGCGCCTGCGGGCTGGCCTGCGGTGAGGGGGACGTGGCCGGTGATGGGGACCCATTGGTCTGGCCCTGCCGCTGGAGGGCAGCGCACCCGGAGACGGACAGCGCCAGGGCCGCCACCAGGGCGACGCCAACCGGAATTCCTCTGCCTGCCTCGTCACGCACGATTTGCGATCGAGACTCTATCGCCCCCCGCTGCTTCTTGCTCAGTCGAGAGTGATTGCGTCGCGCAGCTTCTCGAAGAAGCTCTTGGACACCTTCTCCGGCTTGCCGGTGAGGCCTCCGACCTTCCGGAGCAGGGCTTTCTGCTCGGGCGTGAGGTCCTTCGGGACGACGATCTGCACCACGACGTACTGGTCGCCGCGGCGCCCGCCGCGCACGTCTGGCATGCCCCTCCCCGCCATCCGGAACGACTGCCCGTTCTGGGTGCCCGCCGGGATGGCGATCTCCACCGGACCTTCGAGCGTCGGTATCTCGATGCGATCTCCGAGCGCCGCCTGCACGATGTTGACCCTGAGCTCGTAGATGACGTCCTGGTCGCGCCTGGCCAGGTGGGCGTGCGGCTTGACCCGCAGCACGACGTAGAGGTCGCCCGGCGGGCCGCCCCGGATGCCGGCCTCCCCCTCCCCGCTCAGACGGATCTGCGACCCGGTGTCGACACCGCCCGGGATCCGCACGGCCAGCCGGCGCGCCCTCTCGAGGCGCCCCTGGCCCCGGCATTGCACGCACGGGTTCTTCAGCAGGCGGCCTGCGCCGCCGCACGTCGGGCAGGTCGCGGCGGT
This sequence comes from Chloroflexota bacterium, assembly GCA_005880945.1. GTDB lineage: Bacteria > Chloroflexota > Dormibacteria > Dormibacterales > Dormibacteraceae > Palsa-872. The sequence continues at coordinate 1,324 of VBIU01000139.1, forward strand.
GACCACCGAACCGAAGATCGACTGCGCGGTGCGCCGGATCTGGCCCGATCCGCGGCAGCCGGGACACGTCTCCTCTCCACTGCCGGGCTCCGCGCCGCTGCCGGAGCAGCGCTCGCACGTGGCGAGGCGCGGAACGTCGATCTGCTTCTCGACGCCGACGTAAGCCTCCTCGAACGTGATGGTCATGTCGTAGCGCAGGTCGTCGCCGCGGTTGGAGCGCTGGCGGCGTCCGCCGGCCCGCCCTCCCCCGCCGAAAAACGTGTCGAAGATGTCCGCGAACGGCATGTCGGAGAAGTCGACGGCCGGGCCTCCCGACTCCACGGCGGCGTGACCGAACATGTCGTAGGTCCGCCGGCGGCCGGGATCGGACAGGACCGCGTATGCCTCGCTCGCCTCCTTGAAGCGAGCGGCGGCGACAGCGTCATTCGGGTAGCGGTCGGGATGCGAGTCCATCGCGATCTTCCGAAACGCGCGTTTGAGGTCGTCCGCAGAAGCCTGCCGGCCGACCCCGAGAACCTCGTAGTAGTCGCGCTTGACGGCCACCGCTAGGGCATTCAGTCGGAATCGTCTGAAGACGAGTCGCTGACCGCCGGTCGGCGCGCCACCTTGACGAGCGCCGGTCTGACCACGCGGTCGCGCAGACGGTAACCACGGCGCAGCACCTGGAGCACTGTGTCCTCGGGTTGCTCCGCGGACTCCTCGTGGCCGATCGCCTCGTGGACGCTCGGGTCGAACCGCTTGCCCACGGCGTCGATGGCCTCAAGGCCGTGGGCCCCGAGCGCCTCCTCGAGCTTGCGCACGCTGAGCTCGACTCCTTTCACCCATGGCTCGTCGATGCCCGCCGGCTTGTGGTCTAGCGCCTTATGGAGGTCGTCGAGCGCGGGAAGCAGCCGCGCGATGAGCTCCGCGGAAGCGTGCTGGATCGTCTCGAGCTGCTCCTGTCGCGAGCGCTTCTTGTAGTTGTCGAAATCGGCGGCCAGTCGCAGGTGGCGGTCCTTGGCCTCGGCGGCCGCTGCCTCCAGCTCGGCGATCTTGGCCTCGAGCGATGTCACCGGGCTCGTGGACGCCGGCTCCGCCGTCTCTCTGCGCCGGTCCATCTCGTTTGGGTCGTGGGGATGCTTACGCGGGGTCATGTGCACTAGATACCTCGTGCGGCGGTGGGCTCAAACCCCGAGCTCCGCCATCCGGTCGCTGGCGCCACGCGCGACAGCCTGCAGCCGGGCGACGGTCTGGCTGTATGCCATGCGGGTCGGTCCGATCACGCCGAGCACGCCTTTGAGGCGGTTCGACGGACCGTAGCTGGTGAGCACGACAGCGCACCCCTGCAGCTGGCTCGACGCGTTCTCGGAGCCGATGACGATCTGCAGATCGGAATCACCGATCAGCTCGCGCAGGAGCACAGTCAGGTAGCGCGTCTCCTCGAGGACCTCCAGCACCTGCTGCAGGCGCGAGGATTCCGCGAACTCCGGCTGGCGCAGCAGGTTGCGCACGCCATCGTGCACGACCAGGCTCTCCGACCCCTTCTCGTACTGGTCGAGCGCGGCCACGATCCGCCCGAGGAGCTCCTTGTCAAGCCCCAGCTCGGCGTCCTCATAGTGCCGCCGCACCTCGTCGCTGGCCTTGCCGCCCAGCGTTGCGTTGAGCCTCGCCGCAAGCTTGCTCAGCTCCGGCTGGGTCGCCTGCTCGGCCACAGGCAGCACCTGCTGGCGGAGCAGGTTGCCCTCGAGCAGCAAGATGAGCAGCACCTCGGTCGGCTCCAACGACACGAGGTCGACATGCTTCACGCGCGCCTGCGTGCCGTGTGGGGCGCTGGCCACTGACGCGTTCTGGGTCACGGCGGCCAGCGTCATGGCCACCTTCTCGACCATGCCCTGCACATCGGCGGGAGCCTGGCGCAGCTCCTCGCGGATGAATAGGCCCACGTTCTCGGGCACCGCTTCCAGGTCCATGAGGAAGTCGACGAAGTACCGGTAGCCGGAGTCGGTGGGCACCCTACCCGCTGAGGTGTGAGGCTGGGCGAGGTAGCCGAGGTCCGCCAGCTCCGCCAGCTCGCTCCTGATGGTGGCCGAGGAGAGGTTGACGAAGTAACGGCTCTGGAGCGCCTGCGAGCCGACGGGCATGGCGCTCGTCGTGAACTCCTTGACCACCGCGCGCAGGATTGCCTGTTTTCTGTTCTCCATCTCGTTTCAGCACTCTCCCCTGGAGAGTGCCAACTAGAGTACCGCCAGCGCTATCTGGTTGTGGAGGTCGAGCCCTCGCCGGGTCGGCACGACTCGTCCGCCCTCGCGCTCGATCAAGCCCGCCGCCAGCAGCTCCTGGAGCTCCCGGTCGAACCCGTCCGGGGGCGCCATGCCCTCCGTGGTCCGGAGGCCCAGCATCAGAGCTTCGCCGGCAGCCTTGCGCGGAGGCAGGTCCTCCCCATCTGCGACGGGCTCGCTCGCCGCCGTGTAGTCGCGCGGCCGCGCGACGTTCCACCAGCGCCGGGACGAGATCCCGTCCGTCGCGTACGAGTGCGCTCCGGCGCCTGCCCCGTACACGGGGCGGCACCGCCAGTAAGCGTGGTTGTGCCGCGACTCGAACCCGGGCTTCGCCCAGTTGGAAACCTCGTATCTGGCAAAGCCGGCGGCCTCGAGGGCCGAGCAGGCAGCATCGAGCTGGTCCCACTGAATGTCAGGGTCGACCTCGGGGACACGACCTTCGGCACGCCTTCGCCACAGCAGCGTGCCCTCCTCGAAGGTCAGGCAGTACGTGGAGATGTGGTCAGGTCCGAGCGCGATTCCGCGGCGGAGGGTCTCCAGCCACGACTCGCGGCTCTGAAACGGCACCGCATAGATGAGGTCGATGCTGATGTTCGGCATGCCCATCGCGCGAGCGAGGCCAAATGCGCGGGTGGCCTGGGCGGCGTCGGTCCGTCTCTCCAGAACGGCGAGAGCGCGTGGCTCGAACCCCTGGACGCCGAGGCTCAGCCGGTTGACCCCTCCGTCCAGCCAAGCCTGCACCTTGCGCTCATCGGTGCTCGCGGGGTTCGCTTCCAGCGTCACCTCGGCGTCGGGTGCGACGTCGAAGGTCGAGTAGATGAGACGCAGGAGCTTTGACGCCAGCTCTGCCGGGAGAAGGCTCGGCGTGCCGCCACCGAAGTAGACGGTCTCGAGGCTTCCAAACTGGTATTGCTCGCGGGCGGACAGGAGCTCGCGCTCCAGAGCGTCGACGTAGTCGGGAATGATCCGGTCCATGCCCGCGTAGGCGTTGAAGTCGCAGTAACCGCACTTGTGCTTGCAGAAGGGAATGTGCAGATAAAGGTGTTGAAAGGGCAGGCTCCCTCTCCCTGAAGGGGAGAGGGTCGGGGCGAGGGGTGCGAGCTCAGCCATCCCCCGGTCACACGCCCTTGATCACGTATCGCTGGCCTCGCGCTGCTTCGAGCTCGCGGCGCAGCAGGTCCGCGGCCTGGCGCTCGTTGGAGACCAGCTCCTTGATCCGGACACCCATCCGATCCTCGACCCGCGCGATCTGCCGGCCGATCTGTTCCACGTTGGCCTGGCGGCTGCTGTAGCGCTCGCGCTTCCGCCACAGGCGCGCGTGCTCGTCGCGCAGGTCCGCCACAGACCTCCTGACCCTACAGTCCAGGCAGAGCTGGTCGCGCGACTCGGAGCTGGGCACCTGCTTCCCGCAGTCCCTGCAGAAGATAAGGATGGAGCTCAAGTCGTAGCCGCTTTCAAGTCGGCGACCTCCGCCTGGCTGAGCTGTTGAAGGCGATGCGGTGAGATCTCGAAGACCGAGTCGGGCCTCCCCGCGGCGGCCCACACCACGCCATGGCCGAGCAGGTCGCGGTCCATGAACACCGGGACTTCGGTGGCGTGCCCGAAAGGCGGCACGCCCCCGATCGAGTAACCGGTCGCCAGGCGCGCCGTCTCGGCGTCCGCCTTGGTCACCGGCATGCCGGCGACCGCTGCCAGCCTACCCTCGTCCAGACGGTTGGCACCGCTGACGAGCGCCACCACCGGTTTTCCGGCGGCGACGAACACCAGCGACTTGACGATCTGCCCCACCTCACAGCCGACCGCCCGGGCGGCGTCGACCGCCGTGCGAGTGCCGGCCGGAAATGTCCTGACCCCGACGCCGATGCCCGAGTCGGCGAGCCACGCTTCGAACCGGTTCATGGTGATCTCAGGATAGGGTGAGGTTGCAAACGGCGGTCGCCGCGCCTCATCGTTCACGGCGATGACGAGAGGGTGTGGTCTTTGAGGGTCGCCGTCACCGGCGCCGCGGGTTTCATCGGGTCCCACCTGTGCGAGCGGCTGCTGGCCGCCGGTAATGACGTGGTCGGGATCGACTGCTTCAGCGACTACTACGAGCGGACTCTCAAGGAGCAGAACCTGGCGGGATCGCGAAGCCATGACCACTTCCTTTTCAACGAGGCCGACCTCGTGGACGCCGATCTGCCGCCGTTGCTCGACGGCGCCGAGGTCGTCTACCACCTGGCCGGCCAGCCCGGTGTGAGGCCCAGCTGGGGCAACCAGTTCGACCGGTATGTGCGCGACAACGTCATCGCGACCCAGCGCCTTCTCGAAGCCCTGAAAGGAACGCCGATCAAGCGTCTCGTCTTCGCGGGGAGCTCCTCCGTTTACGGAGACGCCGAGATGTTCCCGACCAAGGAGTCCGCACTGCCCCGGCCCGTGTCGCCCTATGGGGTGACGAAGCTGGCCGCCGAGCACCTCACGCACCTCTACACGCGGAACTTCGGAACCCCCGCCGTTTCGGTGCGGTATTTCACCGTCTACGGTCCGCGCCAGCGACCGGACATGGCCTTCTCGCGGTTCATGAAAGCGCTCACGGCGGGCAAGGACATCGAGGTGTTCGGCGACGGCGAGCAGACGCGTGAGTTCACGTACGTGTCCGACGCGGTCGAAGGCACTATCAAAGCGTCCACCGCTGACGTCGTCGGGCAGGTCTTCAACCTCGGCGGCGGAAGCCGCGTCACTGTGAACCAGGTTCTCGCGACGCTCGAAGAGATCAGCGGCATCAAGGTGAAGCGGCAGAACCTGCCGGCCGCGCCTGGCGACCCCCGCCACACGGGCGCCTCCATCAACCTGGCGCGCGAGAGACTGGGTTGGGAGCCGAGGGTCTCGATTCGCGAGGGCCTCAGCCAGCAGTGGAGCTGGTTTCACGAATCGAGGAGCGAACGGCGACCCTAGCCG
>VBIU01000140.1 GCA_005880945.1 Chloroflexota bacterium
AGGGGGCGAGCGGCCAGCCCGTAAACCTCGCCGGCTCCGCTGGGGCGCGCATCGTGTTGACCGGTTTCAGGGGCGACCACCCCAACTACACGGGCCCCAAGACGCTGACATCGACTGGCCCAGTCCTCCTGCAGGCTGCCGCGATCGGCGACTTCGAAGGCTATGTGACGTGGGGTGTCGGGCTGAGCCGGCCGGCGTGCGCGAACGTCACCACGAGCGGATCGACCTTGACACTTCACTTCATCAAGACCTAGTAGATCGGGCGGCGGCGCCACCCGTAAGCTAGCCGAATGCTGCGACCCGAGGAAGCCCAGCGCCCTTATACGGTGACCGAGCTCGCCAACGAGATACGGCGTGAGCTCCGGCCCCTGACCGCGCTTCTGGTCAAGGGCGAGGTCAGCGGTATGAAGCGTGGCACGGCGGGCCATTTCAACTTCTCGATCCAGGACGGAGTGAGCCGGCTCGACGCCGTCCTGTTCGCAGACGAGGCGCGACGCGTGACCACGCTCCCGGAGGACGGCCAGGTCTTCGTCTTCCGCGGACGCATCGACTTCTTTGGGAAGACCGGCCGGCTGAGCTTCATCGTCGACCAGGTCGAGTTCGACGATGTCGGCAAGCTTCGCGCGCGGCTCGAGGAGCTAAAGCGCCGGTTGGAGGCGGAGGGCGCCTTCGCCGCCGAGCGCAAGCGCCGCCTGCCCTTCCTACCGAGGGCCGTCGCGCTGCTCACCTCGCCAACCGGCGCCGTCATCCACGACCTGCAGGAGACGATCTGGGAGCGCTATCCCAACATGGGAGTGGTCGTCTACCCGGTCCAGGTGCAGGGCGCGGCGGCGCCAACGAGCATCTCGCGAGCCCTACGGCGCTGCAACGAGGACGCTCTCGCCGACGTGATCGTCATCGCCCGCGGCGGTGGCAGCTTCGAAGAGCTGTATGGCTTCAACAGTGAGGTGGTGGCGCGCGCGATCCTCGCCTCGCGGCTGCCTGTGGTTACGGCGCTTGGCCACACCTCAGACCGCACAGTCGCCGACCTGGTGGCCGACGCAGAGTGCCGCACCCCGACCGAGGCGGGCGCGCGAGTCGTTCCCAAGAAGTCGGACCTGGTCACATTGCTTCGGGAACGTGGGCGCCGGCTCGACCGCGAGGCAGGGCAGCGCATCGCGCGCGAAGTGGAACGCCTGCTGCTCAAGAAGCAGCGGATGATCCAGGTGCTGCCGGCCCTCGTCCGGCAGCGGTCGGAGCGCCTGGCGCGGGCGGCGGCAGACCTGGCCCGCCTCAGCCCGATCCAGCAGGTCGCGCGCCGCGAGGAAGCGCTTGACGAGCGGAGCCGACGCCTCACGGCGGCAGCAACTGCGCGGCTCGCCCGAAGCCGGACGACCCTGGCCGGCCGCCGCGCCTCAGAGAGGCTCGAGCGGGCCCTGGCGAAACGATTCGACATCGCGACCCGAGGGCTCGACCATCGCCGCCAGCGCTTGACGGCGCTGAGCCCGGACGGCGTGCTTGCGCGCGGCTACAGCATCACGCAGGACGCCGAATCGGGCGCGGTCCTCCGCTCGGCAGGTTCCACAGCGGTCAAGCGAAAGGTGCGTATCCGGCTCGCGACCGGCCACCTTGGCGCGCGGGTCGAGGAGGTCGAGGAATGACTGATGAGCTGACCTATGAGAAGGCGCTCGAGAAGCTCGACGAGAAGCTGAAGCAGCTTGAAGACGGCGACCTATCGCTCGAAGACGCGCTGAAGGCGGTGGACGAAGCGCGCGTCTACTTGAAGATCTGCACAGAGCGCCTGGAGGCAGCCCGGCACAAGATAGAAGTGCGTCCAGAACCGGAGGGTTAAAAAAACCCCCTCTCCCCTGCGGGGAGAGGGGGCCCTTCCACCCGCGCCTAGGCGCCCTTCTCTGTCGCTTGCGCGTCGAGCTGCTCGTCCATCACCCTGATCCGCTGGCTCAGGTTCTTGACGAACTCGAACAGGACTTCCGGGTGCTCGTGCACGATCGCGCGCAGCTTGTCCCGGCGTAGGACCCGCACTGTCGTGTCCAAGCTGGCCTGCGCGCTCGCGGAGCGAGGCTGCTCGTCGAACACTGCCATCTCGCCCAGCACCATGCTCGGCCCGATCCGCGCGATGGTCACCTCGCGGCTCCTGATCTCGCCATCCAGCACGACGAAAAGCTCAGAGCCCACATCTCCCTTGGTGAAGACGGGTTCGCCCCTGACGTAGGTTCGTGTGACCATCAGGCGATCGATGCTGGCGAGCTGCTCCAACGTCAAAGTGCTGAACAGCGGCACCTTCTTGAGCGCGATCAGTTCCTTCATTCGTTCGTCGAGCCCGCTGGAAACCGCCGCCGCGGCCTGTTTGACCCACCTGTCGCCGTGGTTTGCGAGGGCAACGATCTCTCCCTGAGACAGCGGTCGTGCCGGCCCCGAATCGAATGCCTCGGGGTCGAGCAGCTGCGCCAGCGGCCCGGCGAGCCAGGCCGGGCCGAAGTTTAGCAGCGTCTCCAGGCCCTCAACCCTCGCCACGGACCTGGCCGACCTGAGGCCCCGCTCGACGGTGGCAAAGCCGCGCTTGCCATGCAGGGCACGCATCGCCGCGAGACCGGACGCGGCGGCGTGCTGTGCGTAGTCGTCGACCGCGAGGCGCAGAAAAAGGTGGCGGTCGTCCTCTGTTTCGTGATCTGCTCCCCGCGCCACCCTGGCCGACAGCCTCGCCATCCTCAAGCCCTCGCCCAACAAATGCTCGAGGTGTACCCGGACCTCTTTGAACATGTCAGGTCGCCCGCTGCGGATCAGCGCTTCCACCGTCGCGGCCGCCGAGTCGTCCCGGAACGTGAGGAGCGGTATCGCCCGATCGAGCGCCTCAGGTGCTTGCGCGGCCATCGCCTCCGCCGCCAGGGAGCGCACCTCGTGGTCGGCGCTGGTCAGCCCGTCGATGAGCGCCTCAGAGTACCCGCGTCTGCCCTCCACTGGTGGCGACCAGCGCACCGCCTGCTGAAGCGCCTCGCGCCGGACCGCGACGTCTGGGTCCGTGAGACAGGCAATCATCGGGCCGGCCGCGTTCGGAACGTCCGCCTTGAGCTTGGCGAAGCTGAGAATCCCCTCGAGGCGGATTCGCGGAACCGAATCCTGCAGGCCCGCGACGACGCGATCGTGATCGCGCAGGAACGACGCCGCCCAGACCGCGGCCGCACGATCTTCGTCGCTCTTCGAGGCCCAAAGGCGGTCCAGCAGCTCCTGGGCGCGTCCCCATGGAGGCTTGCGCCCCGCGCCTGCCACCGCTGACGCCGCGACCACCCAGCCGTCGGGATCGTTCACGGCTCCTTCCAGCTGATCGAGGGCTACGACCTCCGGCGGCGCCATCTGGAAACCGAGGCGACGGACGCGCGGGTCTCCCGCAGCGAGTAGCTCTGGGAGCATGCCCGCAAAGGTGTCTGGCGCCAGCCGCCCGAGGGCAGCGGCCGCAAACTGGCGCACCTTGTCGTCGCCCTGCCTGATGAAAACCTGCAGCTCCTCGATCTCCGATGGACTGGGGCGCCCAACTGCGCGCTGGAAGTCGCTGAGAGTCATCGCGTGGGTCCGCAGGCGCGAGTAGATGGCGCTCACGTATAGGCTGCGCACACGCCACGCGGCGGCGATGAAGAGGATGGCGACCACGATTCCGATCACGGCGAGAACTTCTTCGCTGGCAGCGATGGTGTGCTGGACCACGAGCAGGATCACGCCGCTGACCACTGCCGCGCCTGGAAGCACGAGATTGTCGAGCAGGAATTTCAATTTCGGTGCGACTTGCGCCGGCACGGCGCCCCCGAGGACGCTCTCGGCGGGATCGTCGAGCCCCGTCTGCAGCCCGTTGCGAACGATGAACAGGAAGAGGGACGTTGCGAGCACGGGGCTTGCCGCCACCGCAGCGAAGCCGATCAGCGTGAAGATCGGCAGCACGAGGATTGCGTTCTTGACGCCCAGCTTGTCCAGGACCCACTGCGCGACGAACAGGCTGACGGCGAGCTGCACGACGTAGCTCGCGAGCCACGCGTTGCCGATGAGGATCGTGAGCGCCTGCAGGTTGTGGTGGGTGGCGTTCACGAAGATGAGGGCGACCAGGTAGTCGCCGACGCGGCTCGCCACCTGAAGCACCAACGCGAGAAGGACCAATGCGAGGACGAGCGGACTGCTCGTCAGGTAGTGGACCGCGCCCCGGACCATGGTGATCGGGCTCTGGCGTCCCCGGACCACGTGCTCGTGCGCGAGAAGCTCGTCGGCGTCGTCGTCGAAGGATGGGCGGTACAGCGTGCGTTCCAGGCGGTTGGACATCACCGCAGCGGCGGCTGCACCGAAGGCCCACACGAGCACCAGGGGTTCGGTCGCGACGAGCGCGATGAGGGTCGTCGTGACGCCGGAGAGGATGTAGCCGATGCTCGAGCCCGCAGCGATGATCGGGAAGATCCGCTTGCCTTCGAGCAGGTTGAAGTGCTGGCTGACGAAGCCCCAGAACTGGAGCATCACCAGCTCGAAGCCGACCGAGTAGACGACGTACGCGCCGAACGCAACGTTCGGGGTCTCGTTGAACAGGTAGAGGACGAAGATCGAAAGCGCCGCCAGGCTGTTGAAGGCAAGGATCATGCGGAAGGCGCGGCCCACGCCGAGCCTTCGGGTCATGGCGCCCTGGAGCGCGACCATCGGCCACACGGCCAGCGCCAGGATGATGAAAAAGAGCGGATAGGCCTCCGGCCCGGCTTTGTTGAGGAAGATGGCCTGCGCGCCGCTGAATGCGGTGTACGCCGACCAGCCGATGACGATGGCGAAGCCGGCGACCTGGAGCGTGCGGGCGAGCTCGGCGCGCCGGACGTGGAGGAACTTCGCAAGCAGCGGCACTTGGCGAAATTATGTCGGGAAGGCGGCTAGATCTTGCCCTCTCGCAGCGCGGTCATCGCTTTGTCGATGTTTCTCTGCCGGGTCTCAGGGGTCTTTCCGTTCGCAACTGGCAGCACCAGCACCTGCTTCTTGCTGTAGGACAGGCCATCGAACAATCGCTTTGCCCTGGCATCGCGGTTGAGGGCAGTCTCGAAGTCTTTGGGCAGGGTCACCTCGCGCGGCTGGGTGTCCAGCTCGAGGTCGATGTCCAGCATCTCGCCGGGCTCGACGCGGGCGATCTGGCGCTGCTCGTTGCTCACCCCGATCATGAACTTGCCGCCGACCACCGCCACTGTGCTGCGATAGGTGTGACTGCCGTTGATGGTCACCCGGACCGGGGGCCGCTTGTTGGAACCAAGCCCTTCGACGACCTTTGGCGGGACCTCGATCCCCGCGGCGGTCTTGCCCGCGGACAGAAGCTTGGTACGAAATCTCATCGCAGTCGAGTATGCACCGGCTAGCTTGGCTCGGCCGCACTCCTTGTTTTCAGGCTGCCTGCCATCAAAGCGACGATCACCGCCGCCACCAATGGGATTCCCAGGGCGACCCGAAGGCCGATGCGATCTGCTGTGTTCCCGATCAGCGCCGGGCCCGCGATCGAACCGGCGTAAGCCGCTGCGGTGACCACGCTCAGGGCGGTGCCGCTGCGGCCCAGGTTGGCGCCGGCGCTGAACGCCAGAGGCACCATCACAGCGACCCCGGCGCCCACCATGACGAAACCGAAGATTGCGCCCGGTACCACCGGCACTCCGATCGCCACGCCCAGGCCGGCAGCCGCCAGCAGCGCTCCAAGTCGAGCAACGGTGGCGGTGCTCGTCCGGGCGGTGAGCCGGTCGGCCCGAAACCTCACCACAGTCATGGCGACCGAGAAAGCCGTGAAGCCGATTGCCGCGAGCCCGGGGTTCGCGTGACCGTATTCGCGCAGGTACAGAGAGCTCCAATCGCCGCCGCCGCCCTCGACGATGACCCCGCAGAAGCCCAGCGCCGCGACGAAGACGGCAGAGCGCGTGAGCAGCCTGCGAGTGCTCGACAGGTGGGTGGGCGTCGAGCCGCCGCGCGTGTCCGGCAGGGAACGCAGCATCGGAGCCGAGATAGCGGCCACCAGCACCCCAACCACCACGAACTGTCGTAGGGGCTGCACACCCGCGTAAGCAGCGATGGCTGCCACGGCAGACCCCACAAGCGCGCCGAGGCTCCAGAAGCCATGGAATCCGTTGATCATCGGCCGGCCCGCCGCGCGCTCGAGCTCTGCCGCCTGGGCGTTCTCGAGGACGTCTATGAATCCAGCGCAGGCGCCCAGTAGAACGAACGCAACGACCAGCTGGAAGAAATTCATGGCGAGCCCGGCTGGAATGAGCGCGCCGCAGAGAACGACTGTGAACACGCGCACCCACACCCGGCTTCCCCGGCTCAGTGCCAGGCGGGCCAATCCAGACCCGACAATTGCACCGACCGCGTACATGAGCAGCGCCAGGCCAATCTGACCGTTGGTCAGATGAAGCTGGTCTTTGAATGCGGGCAGTCGCGGCACCCAGCTGCCGCTGGCAACGCCAAACGCGAGGAACGCGATTGATACCGCCTTGCGCTCTCCGCCCTGTTCGCTGGTACCTGACCTGAGGATGGCGGGGGTCAGCCTATCCGACGTTCATACGGGTTGACGGGCAACCCCAGCCCGTTACGAAAGCGCACAAGTCTTTTCTTGACCGTCGCGGGAACGATCCGAGCCTCGGAGCAAAGTATCAGCGGCTAACGGGGAACCCGCCGACAGCAGCGCACTCGGAGTTGCTGCCCTCCGCATAGGGGTGCCTCCGATTCTTGCTTGAGGTGGAATACCGATGAACGGACGTTCAAACGTTCGCGCGTGGATCAAGATTGTTGTCCCGCTCGCAGCCCTGGCGCTCCTGCTTGGGGTCTTTCTCATGGCCGCACCGACAGCCGCTGCGGCGCCCCGTCCCGACCATGTCGTCATCGTGATCATGGAGAACACCGCTTACGAACAGATCATCGGGAATTCGTCTGCGCCCTACATAAACTCGCTGGCACAACAGAACGCATCGTTCACGCAATCCTTCGCGGTCGGCCACCCCAGCGAGCCCAACTACCACGAGCTGTGGAGCGGATCCAACCAGGGCGTGACCGACGACAGCTGCCCGCACACATTCACAACCGCCTCATTGGGCACTCAGCTCCTGACGGCCGGCCTTTCTGTTGTCGGATTCAACGAGTCCATGCCCAGCGATGGCTACACCGGTTGCTCAAGCGGCAATTACGCCCGCAAGCACAGCCCTATGGCCGACTGGACTGCCACGGCAGATGCCGCCCACAACCGCACGTATGCCGCCTGGCCGACAAACTTCTCCACGTTGCCGACGGTGTCACTGGTGGTACCGAACATGTGCAACGACATGCACGACTGCTCGATCGCGACAGGAGATGCGTGGCTCCAGGCTCATTGGGATCCGTACGTCCAATGGGCTAAGACTCACAACTCGCTCGCGATCATGACCTTCGACGAAGATGGTGGCAGCAACAACGACCACATCACCACAGTCTTCGCCGGCCAAGGCATCAAGTTTGGCCAGTATTCCGAGCACATCACGCATTACAACGTTCTCCGGACCATCGAGGACTTCTACGGGCTGACGCCGATCGGGGGCGCGGCCGGAGCCACACCAATCACCGACGTTTGGGCGACCATCCCGCCGCCGAGCCCTTCACCGAGCCCGAGCCCGAGCCCCTCGCCAAGTCCGAGCCCTTCGCCATCTCCATCGCCGAGCCCAAGCCCAAAGCCATCGCCGTCACCTTCGCCGAGCCCAAGCCCCTCGGAATCACCCGGTCCACATCCATCATCGGGCGGCAGCTCTAGCGGTGCCCAGGCCAACTGGTACCTACGCCGTTAACCTCGACGCGCTGCACAACAGCTAGGCCATGATCTCGGCGGTGGAGGACTCCAGAGTCCTCCGCCGCGACTTTCATGTCTGGGCGACGTTAGCGATCTTCTCGAGCGCGGCGATGCGCTCCTCGATTGGCGGGTGAGTGTCGAACAGGTGATTGAAGAAGCTGCCGTGGTGCTCCTCGGGGTTGTCGATGCACATCGCGGCGGTCGCATGGTTGAAGCGCTCCATCGGCTTCTCGTTCTGCGCGATCTTCTTGAGAGCGCTGATCAGACCCACCGGGTTCCGTGTGAGCTCCACGCCGCTGGCGTCGGCCAGTGACTCGCGTTGTCGCGACAAAGCTAGCTGCATGATCGGCCCGACGATGAACGCGATGAGGGCGAAGACCACGCCGATCGCAAGGACATGCTCGCGATCAGGGTCGCAAGTCCGATCATCGTCGTGACCACGAGCAGAAGCCTGACGTCGTAGTTCTTGACGTGGCTCATCTCGTGCGCGAGCACCCCTTCGAGCTCTTCGCGGTTCATCATCTGGAGCAGGCCCGTGGTGGCGGTGACCGCAGCGTGCTGCGGGTCGCGCCCTGTGGCGAAGGCGTTGGGGCTGGGATCGTCGATCACGTAGACCTTCGGCATCGGGAGCCCGTCGCCGATGGCCAGGGTCTGCACGATGTTGTAGAGCTGCATGTACTGGTTCGGGTCCGCCTCGTGCGCGCCCATCACCGCCAGCACCGTTGCCGAGCCCAGGAAATATGAATAGGCGGCCGCACCCAAACCGAGGATGCCGAGGGCGATCGCACCCACTATCGCGCCCTCTGTGGAGGTGGTCCCGAAAAGGCCAATCACCGCCCCGGCGAGCAACCAGAAAGCGATGAACAGGATTACGACGATGATGCTGTTTCGCTTGTTGCGCTCGATCTGGTGATACATCGCCTAGGAGGGCTTGCCGTTGCTCTTCATCACCGAGTCGCGCACCGACGCCGCCACCCATCGTCCCCAGATCTGCGCCCAGACCAGGCCGTTGCCGAAGGCGGAGACTCCCTGCGCGTGGTGCTTGAAATGGTAGGTCCACATCGCACGGTGGCGTTGGTATAGCGCCTCGCGCTGAGCCTTGGTGGTGGCGGCTCGCTTGTGGTGGATGGCGCTCGCGCTCGGCAGGTAGAAGACCTTCCAGCCGCCCAACTTCAATCGGTAGCAGAGGTCGATGTCCTCGCCGAACATGAAGTAGCGCGGGTCGAAGAAGCCGATCCTGTCGATCGCGGTCCTTCGCAGCATCAAGCAGTCCGCGGTGCCGGCATCCATCTCGTGCACGTCGGACGCGTCGACGTGGCCCATGTTGTAACGGCCGAATCGAGGGCTCCTTGGGAAGAGGCGGTTCAGCCCGACGGTGCTGTAGAAGAGCGTGCTCGGGACCGGGAAGGCGCGCCGCGCGGTCGGGTCGAGGGTGCCATCCGCCATCTGCAGACGAGGTCCCACCGCACCGGCATCCGGGCGCGTGAGCAAGAAGTCCGACAGGCGGCCGACTGCCTGCGGGTCGACGGTCACGTCGGGGTTGAGAAGGAGCACGAACCTGCCCTTGCAGCGCTCCAGCCCGACGTTGGCAGCTCGCCCGTAGCCCAGGTTCTTCGACTCCAGCAACACTGTCGCCTTCGGGAATTCGGCGGTGACCGCCGCCCCCGATCCGTCCGTCGAAGCGTTGTCGACCACCACCGCCTCGACGGGGACGTCGGCTGTGGCATAGAACGCCCGCAGGCTCTGGAGGAGCAGCTCCTTGGTGTTGCGGCTGACGATCAGTGCAGTGACCATAGGCTTCGACTGTTCGGGCATCGCGAACGAATTATCCGCGCCGGACGCCCCAGAAGGGTCAAGTAGAATGCCGGGGACTGTGGAGACCGGCGCGCGACTGGGTCTCGGCCAGCGCCTGGCCCAGATCCGCGAGAGCCGGTTGGTCCGGCAAAACCTGACGCTGTTCATCGGCGGCCTCGTGGCCGGCATCGGCGGGTTCGTGTATCACGCGATCGCCGGCCGCGTGCTCGGCCCGGCGACCTACGGCCAGGTCGCGTTCCTTATCGCTGTCTATTCGGTGGGCACGGCTCCGGCGCTGATCCTCGTCGTCGTGCTGGCCCGTTACACGGCCACGCTCGTTGCCAGGGGCGACGCGGGCGTCCGCTCGCTGATGACGCGCACGATCCGCCTGGTCGCCATACCCGGCCTGCTCGCTGTGCTGGTGACCACCCTGATCGCGCGCACGGTGGCCGAGTTCGAGCACCTGGGCTCCGCGCTTCCGGTGCTCATCCTCGGCTTCTCGATCGCGCTCATCTGGCAGGTAGCGATACCTAGAGGCATCCTCCAGGGGCTGCAGCGGTTCACAGCGCTGGCGCTCAACCTGGGCCTGGAGCTGATCATCCGAACGAGCGTCGTCTTCGGTCTGCTCGTCGCCGGCTACGCGGTGTCGGGGGCGATGGCAGCCGTCTTCACAGGCCTCGCGTTCTGCTTCGCACTCGGCATCTTCTCGCTGCGCGACCACATCCGGCGCACAGGCACGAGGGTCCCCCTGCGCGTCATGGCCGGGTTCTCACTGACCGCGGCGGCCGGGATCATCGGCATCCAGATCCTCTACAACCAGGACGTCATCCTCGCGGAGCACTACCTGAGCGGTCATGCGGGAGGCATCTACGGCGGCCTCAACAAGATCGGGACGATCCTTTTCTTTCTGACGCTGAGTGTGAGTCAGGTGTTGTTTCCTCGTGTGGTCGAGGCGGTGGCGAAGGAGCAGCATCCGGGGCGGATCCTGGCTCAGTCGGCGGGCATCCTGACCGCTCTGGGCGCTGGGGCGCTGTTCGTTTTTGCCGTGGTGCCGGGGTTGGTGGTCGGGATCCTGTTCGGGCCTGGGTTCAGGGACGCGACGCCTTACGTGTTCGCGGTTGGCGTCATCGGGCTCGCCCTGTCGCTGGACAACCTGCTCATCCAGTTCTTCATGGCCGTGCACGACCGGGTGTTCGTGCCGATCCTCGGCGCCGCCTGCGTCGCGGAGGCAGTGCTGATCGTGCTGTTCCACGGAGGGGTCGGGCAGATCGTGGCCGACGTCCTGGTCACGCTGCTGGGGCTGCTGTTGCTCCTGGCGGTGCGGTGCTACGTGCTGCTGCCGACGCTGCGGGCCGAGAGCCTTGGGGAGCCGGAACCGGCCGTTCTAGGTTGAACCGGTTAACGCCCCTCTCCCCCCGGGGGGAGAGGGAAAAGTAAGTCCCGCCTGCCCTTGCGGGCCTGCGGGACTTAAAGAACGCTCGGCAACGACCTACTCTCCCACCGGGTTACCCCGACAGTACCATCGGCGCTGGAGGGCTTAACTACCGTGTTCGGAATGGGAACGGGTGTCTCCCCTCCGCCGTAGTCACCGAACGATCAGATTATAGCCAAACATCTAATCCCTCCCCGCTAGCGGGGAGGGCCTGGGAGGGGACGCGATGCGCTGCAGGTACCGTCCCCTCCCGCCTGCGCTCGCTTCGCGAGCGGAGCCGACCTCCCCACAAGTGGGGAGGAGTTCTGCGCCTACCTCGTTCGGCGGCGCCGCGCTCGGAGGCTCTTGATCTTGCGAGCCTCTGACGGCGGTACGTAGTGCGAACGGCGCCGCATCTCGCGCACGAGCCCCTGCTCCTGCACCTTGCGGCGGAAGTCCCGAAGAGCCTGCTCGAACTCCCCTGGATCCTTGACTACGATTCGCACAGCCGCACAAGGATACCGGTTAAGAGCGGCCGATTGCTCCTACTCGAGTACGTCAGGGCGCACTGCCCGTCCCACGGCGATGATGATGAAAACCACCGCCCAGACCCCGATCACGACCAGGGCGTGCGTCCCGTCGATCTTATTCAGAGGCGGCGCGAAGGCGCCGAGGGCGCGGTGGTCGGGCTCGATGAGCCCCAACACGACGTTGAGGTTGGGCCCCAGCAGGTACTCGGTGATGTTCGTCCAGGGCCACTGGTTCTTGGTCGCTCGGGCGGTCAGGGCCATGATCCCGACGAGGAAGTTGTCGATCGGGAAGAACGCCAGCGAGGCGGCCATCGCGAAGGCGAGGCTGCGCCCGAGCCCGGCTGCCGCCGCGGCCAACAGGATCGCGATCCCCATGCTCATCGCCTGGACCAACAGCCAGTACTGGAAGTCCTGCCAGACGTCCGAACCGATCTTGTCGAAGGTCAGCAGGTTGCCGGTCCAAGACGCATACAGGGCGGCAACGAGGCCGCTGACGACGAGCAGGTATCCGGCAAGGAGGGCGACCGCCATCAGGGCGAGCAGCGTCATCTTGCTGAGCAACAGCTGCAGCCTGCCGACACCCCGGGCGTAGGCGATGCGGATCGTGCCCGACGAGTACTCCATCGCGATCAGGCGCGACCCGACGATCAGGATCAAGATGCCCGAGCCGATCTGGAACACGGTGCCGTAGAGGTCCATCATCTGGCGGGCAAAGTCACTGGGGAAGCCCTTGGCCAGATCCTGGATCTGCCCGGCGGTGTTGATTCCGACCACCGTGATGCCCAGCAGCACGAGACCGCCGGCGAGCATCAGCCAGAAGCTGAGCTGGCGCGTGACCTTGATCGCCTCGCCACGAACCGAACCGATGAAGCTGGGACGCGTCACGAGTCGCCTCCCGTGAGGCTCAGGAAGATGTCCTCGAGATCCCGCTGCCGCTCACTAACGGAGTCCGGGTCGTGCCCGTTCTGGACAAGAAAGGAGATGAGGTTTCGCCCGCGGCCCTCGGGAGCGCGCGTGATGACCAGGCCATCCTCGACCCGCGCCTCGCGGCCCCACTCCTGGAGCTTGAGGGCGGAGACGAGGGTGTCCGGCGAGTCGACCTGGATCTCGAACTCGCCGGGCGCGTCCAGCAGCTCGGCCACGGGCGCGAGGCGCACGAGCTTGCCGTGGTTGATGATCGCCACTCGCGTACAGATCTGCTGCACCTCGCTGAGGACGTGGCTCGAGATGAAAACGGTCTTGCCTTCGCCGGCGAGCTCGCGCAGCAGGTCGCGCATCTCGACGATGCCGGCAGGGTCCAGCCCATTCGCGGGCTCATCGAGGATGAGCAGATCCGGGTTGCTGAGCAGCGCGATGGCGAGGCCGAGGCGCTGCTTCATGCCCATCGAGTAAGTCTTGACGCGGTCCTGCTCGCGTCCTTTCAAGGAGACGATCTCGAGGACCTCGTCGATCCGCTTCGCGCTGACGCCGCCGAGGAGGTCGGCGAACACCCTCAGGTTGTTGCGGCCGGAGAGGTAGCCGTAGAGCGCGGGAGACTCGACAAGCGCGCCCACGCGCGGCAGCACCTTCGAGCGGTTGTGACGGACCTCCATGCCGAGTATCTCCACCGATCCGTTGGTTGGCGCGACGAGGCCGAGAGCCATGCGGATCGTGGTCGTCTTACCGGCGCCGTTGGGGCCGAGGAAGCCGAAAAGCTCGCCGCGGTCGACCTGGAGGTCGAGGTGGTCCACCGCCAGCCGCTTTCCGTACGCCTTGGAGAGGGCGATGGCGCGGAACGCGGGTTGGGCGCTGGTCATCCCTGGCTAAGCACCATGGCCGCACATTTTGTGACATCGAGCGCCGGCGACGCCCGTGGGAACGCCGCCGGCGCTGGTGGGATTAGCCGCTTACCGTGACCTTCGCCGTGTAGACGTCGAAGGTCGACAGGGCACCGTCGGGGTTGTCGCCCGTGCTGTTGGAGTTGTCCGCCCATCCCGGGTAGAACACCCCGTGAGTGAACGACATCCCCGAGTAATCGCCGTACTGCACCCCGTTGTGTGCGTCCGCGGCGTTGGACGTCCCGCCGCTCACCTGGACGTTGCGTGCGAAGCTCGCGCCGCTGTCCATGCTGACCGCTGCCCAGAGTTGCGCGTCATCGTTCGGTACGCCGTTGGTGTCGCCCTTGCCGAAGTTGCCGGCGTCGCTGCGTGCGTCGTAAAAAGAGACGGCCAGGTTCCCGGTCGTCTGATCGAGCGACATGCGCGGGTTGAACTGGGAGTTGACGCCCTTGTCGTCGTTGACGCGCACCGGCGCGCCCCACGTCTGGCCGTCATTGTCTGAGCTCCGCAGGAAGAGGTCGGTGTTGTTGCTCTCGTTGGGCAGCTCGTCGGTGTAGACGAGGTAAACGCGGCCGGTGTGAGCGCCGCCGCTGCGGTCGTAC
>VBIU01000122.1 GCA_005880945.1 Chloroflexota bacterium
CGATGGAGGCGGCATCAACGTTGCCGCCGTGCGTGCAGCCGCTGCCAAGAGCGGGGTGGACGTTGGCGGCCTCACCGAAGCCGAAGCGCTCCACCTGATATTTCGTTCAGGTGTCTCGACCGCCAAGGTGCTCACGGAAGAGTCAGGTCGCGGGGTGGGTCTCGATGTGGTGGCGACCGCGGTCGCGGCCGTTCACGGCGAGGTAGAGGTGCTGAATCACCCGGGAGCGGGCGCCGAGTTCCGGATCGTCGTGCCGATCACTCTGACTGTCGTCCCCTGCCTGATCGTATCCATAGCCGGCCAATCCTTCGCGCTGCCCCTGCATCGGATCATCCGGATGCTGGAAGCCCAGCACGTCCAGCTCGTGGGCGGTCGAAACCTTGCGGTGATCGACGGCCTGGCGGTTCCAGTCTCCAATCTCGCCACCCTGCTCGGTCTGCCCGCGGCGGACGGTGGCCCGTGGGTCTTGCTTGGCACCACGTCCAGCTCGCACGCATTTCAGGTGGAGACCGTGCTGCAGAAACGTGACGTCGTCGTGCGCGGACTGACCGGCCGGCTGCGCGGCCTCAAAGCAGTGAGCGGGGCGAGCATCGAACCCAACGGCTCGATTCTCCTGGTGCTCGACGTGACCTCGCTCATCGAACGAAGCGCCGCCATCGCGGAGACGGCGGTTAGCGTGTTCGAGAAACCTGCGGGACCGGCCCGCCAGCTGTCGGTGATGGTCGTCGACGACGCATTGATGGTTCGCGAGCTTCAACGCTCGATCCTGGAGCGTGGTGGATATGCGGTCCGCACTGCTAGCGATGGAGCCGAAGCCCTTGCGATGCTCGCCGAGCAACCCGCGGACCTTGTCGTCACCGATCTCGAGATGCCCAACGTCGACGGTTTCGTGCTGACCAGCAGCATCAGGGCCCATCCTCGCCTGGCCAACATCCCTGTGCTCATCGTGTCGTCGCGCGCGAGTGAGGAAGACCATCAGCGCGGCCTCGATGCGGGCGCGGACGGCTACATCGTGAAGACCTCGTTTGACGAAGCCGGGCTGCTCAGCGCCGTATCGAGGCTGCTCGGCCGGTCGCCCGACCCGACAACCAAGAGCAGGAACGGGGCAGCCGGCCTCGCACGAGGCATCGGCCTGCATCCCGCGGAGCCGATAGCACCGAGATGACGCGCAGCCCGCTTGACCATGCCGCCCTTGTTCTGCGCTCACGGGCCGGCCTCAATGCCGAGCTCGCCAGCCGGACGAGGCTGGAGAGATTGCTTCAAGAGAGCGCGAACATCGCGGGCATCCCTGTGCACACCTATGTGAATCTCGTCGACGATCAGCCGGCCGCGTTTGACGATCTTGTGGATCGCGTCACCGTCCAGCACAGCGCTTTCTTTCGAGACGCCGCCCAGTTCGTTGCGCTGGCAGAGCTCGCACGGAACGCGAGCGCCGATCCCCATACCGTGTGGAGCGCCGGCTGCGGCAACGGCCAGGAGCCCTACAGCCTCGCGATGCTGCTGGATGAGACAGGTGTCCTCAACTGGCACATCGTTGCCACCGATGTCTCGTTCCACGCGCTCGCGCGAACCGAGACCGGTCTGTACACGGAGCGGGAGGTTCAAGGGCTCTCGCTCGAGCGACGCAGGCGCTACCTGGTGCCAAATGCGAGTGGATACGAGATAGCTCCATTCATTCGGCGCCGCGTTCGAATCGCGCATCACAACCTCGCGCATTCCGACGCCGCGTCTTGCGTACCGGAGTCCGCTGTCGTCTTCTGCCGCAATGTGCTCATGTACTTTGGACGCGAGGAATCGGAGGCCAGCATTCAACGAATCGCCGAGCGGGTCGTTCCCGGCGGGCACCTCTTCCTGGGCCACTCGGACTCGCCGGGCCGGATGGCCAGATACTTCGAGGCCGTGCGGGTGGCCGGCGTGCCCTGCCACCGGCGGCTGCCGGCAGCCGCCCCGGCCGCCCCAATCGCGGGCCGGCGCAGGGACGATCTGCGACCTCCGCCCGACCTCCCGGGCCTGCTGGCCGAGGGCGATCACGCGGCCTCTCACGGGGACCTGCGAGCTGCGGTTCGAGCCTTTCGACAGGCGACGTACCTCGACCCCAACCTGGCGATCGCGTACTTCCAGCTGGGCGCCGCCCTCGATCTCGCGGGCGATCCGCGCGAGGCGCGGCGAGCCTTCGGTGCCGCAGGCCTGGCGATGATGAGGGCTGACGGCGCGGAGGACATCTCAGGGCTCGGCGGCTATACAAGGCGTGACTTAGCGCGCGCCATCGCCTCCAAACTGACCGAGGATTAACCCGTGGCGGCCGAAGACATTGTCCTCGTCGACGACGATCGCGTCATCCAGAAGATGGTCGGTGGCTTCCTCGAGCGAACGGGCTACAAGGTTCGCAAGGCCAGCGACGGGATCGAAGCGCTCGAGCTCGTCAGGGAGCGCGTACCCGACCTGATCATCACCGACGTCCGAATGCCGGAGCTCAACGGTATCGAGCTGACCTCCAGACTCCGCGGCCATCACCGGACGGCGGGAGTCCCCATCCTGATGTTCTCTGACATGGGCGAGGCGCACGATGCGCTCGCAGGCTACGCGGTCGGCGCCGACGACTACCTGCCCAAGCCCTTTGAGCTCGCCATCCTCGAAGCCAAGGTGCAGGCGCTCCTTCGCCGGTCGGCCATCGCATCGGCCCGAACCAACCGGGGCCGGGTCATCCTCTTCGCACACGCCAAAGGCGGCGTCGGCACCACGTCCCTCGCGGTGAACATGGCCGTGCTGCTCGCCGCGCAGTCGACCAGGCCGGTTGGGCTGCTGGACCTGGACGTCGAGTTCGGGGATTCGGCTGTATACCTGAACCTACATCCGAACCAGACGCTGGCCGACCTCAAAGCCGCACCAGGCACTCACGTGGACGAGGCTCTCTTTGAAGGCTTTGTGACGGAGACCGGCAGCATACGGCTCGTCGTCGGAGCCGACCTGCCGGAGCGGGCGTGGCTGGTCACGCTGCCGGCAATCCAGCTGGCCATCGACCGGCTGAGCGCCACCTGCCAGTACGTGCTCATCGACGCGCCGGCTTCCTTCAGCGAACGCACTCTCACGGCCCTGGACACCGCCGACCTCATCTGCCTCGTCACTTCGGCGTCGCTGCCATCACTCAAGGCGACTCGGGGATGCCTCGACCTGTTTCAGAAGCTGGGCGTGTCGCCAGGGCGGATTCGCCTGATCCTCAACCACAGCACGACCCATGCGATGGAGATCGACATTGCGTCAAGCGTGCTGGGGCGAAGGCCGGACTTCGTCATCCAGCGGTCGGACAACCTCGATCGGGCGGCCAACAGCGGACGCCCACTGATCGCCTCGAATCCCACGGATCCGCTCGTCACAGACCTCAGGAAGCTGGCCGAGGCCCTGGTCGCGGTCCTGCCCCGCTGAAGAGCGGAGCTCAGCCCGGCGCGGCGGGCGGCCGGGGCGCGTAGTACGCCGGAATCGTGAACCAGAAGGTGCTTCCGTGCCCGAGCGTGGAGTCGACGCCGATCTGTCCTCCCTGCATGGTCACCAACCCCCGGGCGATGGCCAGGCCGAGGCCGGTGCCGCCGAACCGTCTCGTGGTGGTCGAGTCGAGCTGCCGGAAGCGCTCGAAGACCGCCTCCCGGCTGTCCTCGGGCAGCCCGATGCCGGTGTCTGACACGCTGATTCGCCAGAACCCGGCCCACGGCAGGCAGTTGACATTGATGCCACCCGTATCGGTGAACTTGATGGCGTTGCCGACCAGGTTGGTGAGGATCTGCTTGAGGCGTCCCTCATCACCCAGAGCTTCCGCACCGTCCGGAACGCCTGCCCGCAGGAAGAGGCCCTTCTGATCAGACAGGGTCCGCACAGTCGCCAGGACCGAGGTGACCACCGACTCGAGATTGACGCGACCCGCTGTGATGGCCATCTTTCCGGCCTCGATCTGCGATTCGTCCAGGATGTCGTTGACCAGAGTCAGGAGTGTCTGGCCGCCCGCTTGCACCTCCAACACATCACGACGCTGCTCTGCTCCCAGCTCACCGTCGCTGCCGTCGAGAAGGAGCTCTGTGTAACCGAGTATGCCCGCCAGGGGCGTCCGCAGCTCGTGGCTGACATTGGCGATGAAGGTCGTCTGCTGTCGATTGACCGCCTGCAGCTGGACATTCTTCTCTGAGATCTCGATCATCGCGGCCGCCAGCTGATCGTTCTTTGTCGAGATGTCGACGACGGCCGCCTGCAGATGCGCCTCGCTGTCGTGGAGGGCCGCCGTGATGGCATCCTCGCGACGCTCGACGATGTGCATCTGATAGTCGTACGCGCGGGCCATGCGCACGATGCCAGTGTCTGCACCGGAATTGATCACCTGGCGTGCGTCCTCTGCGACCGTCGGCGCCGTGCCCAGACGCTTCGCCTCCTCGTTCAGCACCGTGATGTTCGCGTCGCGCCACAAGAGGTACGAGCGTGTCAGGGTCGCGACGGGCAATCCATACAGCGCCGCCATGACCCCGAGGCGGCCGATGAAGTTGCGTTCTTTCTCAGTGTTGCCCTGGCCCGCGATGAGAAACCTGGCTATGCCGCGCGTGGCTACGTTGTGAACGTGTCGGATCGGTTTCGCAAATCGGCGTGACGCCAGCTCCGACAATCCCGCCGCCGCGGCCGCCTCGGCCGCCCTGCGCGTGGCTTCGGGTGCGCGCCCGGCAAGTGCCCGACCCAGCGCCACCTTCTCGTCGATATTTGCAGAGCCCGACGCCTGCGCCTGCGCTGTTTTAGACGCCGCGCGCGGAGCGATGGCGCGGGCCGGCCGGCGTTTTCGGAGCTCCATCATGTCCGGTTGGTTCGCGCTACCAGGAGGGCACGCGCTGCCCTATCGCCTCCGCCACCCGTGCGACGAGGTCCGCGGGCGAGAACGGCTTGGTCAAGTAATAGTCTGCGCCGGCGAGGATCCCTCGGTCGATGTCCACCTGGCGATCGCTCGCCGTAAGCATCATCACCTGGGTGCCGCGCAGCTCAGGGTCTGCCCGGATGGACGTGAGGATCTCGAAGCCTGAGCGCAACGGCATCTTGACGTCGAGCAGAACGAGGGCGGGCTTGCGCTCCTTGATCAAGGTCCAGGCCTCTTCGCCGTCGCGCGCCTCGATCACCTGGTAGCTGGGCGACTCGATGGTCGAATGGACCAGCAGGCGAATGCTGGCCTCGTCGTCGACGACCAGGACGGTCTGCCGCTTGCGGATTCCGCTTCTGGTGATCAGGCTCAAAGGGACGGCCGCCCGTGCGCTCTCGATCGGGTCGGTGGTGTGGACATGCTCCAGTTGTACGCCCGGCCGTATTCGAAGTCTCCCTGCGAAAACAGGTGATTCGCCCATGCAAATCAATGGGCGCCGATCGTCAGCCGTCTGGGTTCCGCGGCGATTGTGGATAAGGCGAAGCGAACCCGACAGTGCTATGCAACAATCGCCCGGCGAGATCCCCAGAGTGATACACGGCGATAGTCTGCTGAACACGAAGGAAGCCGCCCGATTCCTGCGAGTGAGCGAAGCTTCCATCCGCCGCTGGAGCGATGCCGGACTGCTGCCCGCACGTCGCGTCGGGCGCCGGCGCGAGCGCCGCTTCGCGCAAGCGGATCTACTTCGATTCCTTGGCCAGCCTGGAGGCGAGAAACCCGCGGCGGCCCACGTCAACCTGGCTGCGGCGGCGGTCATCGTCGGTGGCCTGTCGGTTCCTCTCCGAAGCCACCTCGCGCCCTTTTTTGGCACTGACGAAGGCGGCCTGAGGCTGACGGTTCCGTT
>VBIU01000123.1 GCA_005880945.1 Chloroflexota bacterium
ACGGTCTGAAGGCGCACCAGGCGTGCTTCCTGGTCGCCACCGGGGCGGTATTGGACCGCTACGCCAGAGCTCTCCGTGAAGACCACGAAATCGATCTCGGCGCAGCGGAGCGCGGCGGCCTGCTGACGGTTCTCGACGGGCCGGGCCGGGACCCCGCGCAAGCCATCGCCAATTGGGAGCGACTGTTCGGCAAGGCGCTCGCGGGTGGCCCCATGGTCTTGCGCCTGGTCGGAGAGATGGCCTGCGTCCGCCGCATATTCCCCTCCGACGCCGAGATGATGAGATTCGAAGAGGCCTTCGATGTGATGGCCAAACGCTTCCCGGGCGTATGGCTTTGCCAGTACGACGCACGCGAGTTCGATGGCGAAATCATGCTTCGCGCCCTCAAGGCCCACCCGGACATGTACGCCCAGCACCTCGGGGGCTTCCTCAACTAGTGGCGCGCA
>VBIU01000130.1 GCA_005880945.1 Chloroflexota bacterium
TGACACGTCTCATATCACGACTTCCTCTCTCTCAAGGGCCACGCCTGTGTTGGCCAGGGTGGCGCAGGCTCTCAAACCAGGGTCCCCAACACTGCCGCTACGCATAGCATGATCCCGTCATGGCGGCAAGTGGGAACGGTACCCGGCTCGAGATCACCGTCGCCGGCATGCGGTTCATCGCCCGTCTGGAGGCTGAGCGTGCGCCCAGGACATGCGCCAGGTTCCTTCCCATGCTGCCGCTGAAGACCAAGCTGGTACAGGCCCGTTGGAGCGGCGAGGCAGGCTGGATCCCCTTTGGCGACCTCAACCTCGACCTCGGCTTCGAGAACCACACAAGTCATCCGGCTCCCGGCCAGCTGCTCCTCTATCCCGGCGGCATCAGCGAGACCGAGATCCTGTTTCCGTACGGGTCCACCGTCTTCGCCAGCAAGGTCGGGCAGCTCGCCGGAAATCATTTCGCCACGATCTACGAGGGGGCGAAGCACCTGCCAGAGCTCGGGTTGGTGCTCATGTGGGAGGGGGCGCAGGAGATCACGTTCCAAGAACAGGCGCGCCCCGGCAGCTGATGGGCCG
>VBIU01000131.1 GCA_005880945.1 Chloroflexota bacterium
CGCGATCAGCGAGGAGCCCGACCGGCTGACCAGGCCATTCGCGAGTGCTGCCATGCGCCGGGCGCATGAACGTGTAGGCGAATGGATGCGCGAGGCCGGCATGGCGGTGGGCCGGGACAACGTCGGAAACCTGCGCGGGCGATACGAGGGTGCGTCGCCGGGCGCCGCGACTCTGCTCCTGGGTTCGCACCTGGACTCGGTTCGCGACGCCGGCAAGTACGACGGACCGCTTGGGGTGGTGGTTGCGATCGCCGCGGTGCAGCGCCTGCATGACGCGAAGGCGCGGCTCCCGTTTGCCGTCGAGGTCGTCGCATTCGCGGACGAGGAAGGGCTGCGCTTCAGCTCGACTTACCTCGGCAGCCGGGCGCTGGCGGGCACTTTCGACCCTGCCGATCTAGAGCGCGCCGATCAGGGCGGCATCACAATCGCCGAGGCCATCCGTGAGTTTGGAGGCGACCCGTCCCGAATTGGCGAAGACGCCTGGCGAGCCGGCAAGCTGCTCGGTTACTGCGAGGTCCATATCGAGCAGGGGCCAGTGCTCGAAGCACGCGGCCTGCCGGTCGGCGTGGTGTCAGGGATCGCCGGCCAGGCCCGGTACCTGATCAGGTTCGTCGGCATGGCCGGACATGCCGGCACGGTCCCGATGCACAGCCGCCGCGACGCGCTGGGCGCCGCGGCCGAGCTCGTGCTCGCCATCGAGGCCGAGGCGGCCTCGCACGACGGTGTTGTCGCGACGGTCGGGCAGCTCACCGTGCAGCCTGGCGCCGTCAACGTCATCCCGGGGGAGGTCTCTTTGAGCCTCGACATCCGGCACCCCGACGACAACGTCCGCGTCGAACGCGCGCGCCACATACTCGAGCGCTCGAAAGAGATTGCAACGCGGCGCAGCGTTGAGGTCTCTGTCGAGCTGCTCGGCGAAAACGCCTCGATCCCATGCGCGCCGCGGCTGGTCTCGCTGCTGTCGAAGGCGATCGAAGCGCAAGGCACCCCCGCGATCCAGCTCGCAAGCGGCGCCGGGCACGACTTGGTCCCGATGTCGGCCTTGACCGATGTGGGGATGCTCTTCATCCGCTGCAAGGGAGGCGTCAGCCACAACCCGGCGGAGTCCGTCGCTGCAGAGGATGTCGCGGTCGCGATCGACGTGCTTAGCCGGTTCCTGGATCTGCTGGCCGAAGCATGATCATCCGCGGCGGCACGGTCGTGACGGCGCGCGGAGTCGAGAAGGTAGACATCGCGATCGCTGGCGACCAGATAACGGCGGTCGGATTGAACCTTGCCGATGATGGCGAGGAGATCGACGCATCAGGCCTCCATGTGTTTCCCGGCGGCATCGATTCACACGTCCACTTCAATGAACCTGGCCGGACCGAGTGGGAGGACATCGCGCACGGTTCGGCGGCGCTGGCCGCCGGAGGGTACACAAGCTTCGTCGACATGCCGCTCAACAACCTCCCGGTGACGACCGACGTCACGGCTTTCGACCTGAAGCTCGAGGCCATGAAACGCTCGTCGAAGGTCGACTTCGGCCTGTGGGGTGGCCTGGTGCCAGGCAACCTCGACCAGCTGGAGCCATTGGTCCGGCGCGGGGTCATGGGCTTCAAGGCGTTCATGTGTCCGAGCGGGATCGACGAGTTTCCGGCCAGCGACTCCGTCACGCTCCGAAAGGGCATGGAGCGCATCTCGGACCTGGGCTCGATCCTGCTCGTCCATGCGGAGGACCCGGCGAGCATCCTCGAGCCCACGGGGACGCGGGCGGTCGACTTCATCCGTTCGCGGCCGCCGGCGGCGGAGAGAGCGGCGATCGCCCAGGCGATCGAGCTGGCGGAAGTAACCGGATGCCGCCTGCATGTCGTTCACGTGAGCACCGCCGAGGGCGCGCGTCTGATCCGCGAGGCGCACGAGCGTGGCATCGACGTCAGCGGTGAGACGTGCCCGCACTATCTCCTGTATGTCGAGGACGATGTCGAGCGACTGGGCGGATTGGGCAAGTGCGCGCCACCGTTTCGGAATGCGGCCGATCGCGACGCGATGTGGGACATGCCGATGGTCGTCTCGGATCATTCTCCGAGCTCGATCGAGCTGAAGCGGGGCGAAGATTTCAACAAACTCTGGGGCGGCATCTCAGGCTGCCAGTCGACCCGGCAGTTGCTGCTGGCGCAGGACCAGCTCGACGTAGCGAACATCGCTGCGGTCACCGCGACCAATATCGCGCAGCGATTCAGGCTGGGAGGCAAGGGCGACATCGCCACCGAATACGACGCCGACCTCTGGATCGTCGATCTGAGCGGCGATGACGTGGTGAGGCGCGAAGATCTCCGCTATCGCAACCCGTTCAGCGCGCACGAGGGCCAGAGAATTCGCGGACGAACCGTCAAGACGCTGGTTCGAGGCGGCGAGCCTGGGAGCGGGAGGTTCATCCGGCCAGCCGCGCGCTAGCCACCGCGATCTCGCGACCGATCTCCTCCTCGTCGGCCGTCAGCAGCCGACCGTCGCGCACCACCACTCTGCCGTTGACCACCACCGCGTGCGCCCGTGGCGGCGGGGCGAGCGCGAGTCCGGCGAGAGGATGGGCCATCCCGGCGTGGCCGAGGTCGTCGACACGGTACACGGCCACGTCAGCGCATTTGCCCGGCGCCAGAGTGCCGCAGTCATCGCGTCCGAGGCATGCGGCGCCGCCCTGGGTGGCGAGGCGCCACGCGCTCCGCGCATCGAGCGCACCGGGGCCGCCTTTCACGCGAGCCAGGAGCAACGCCTGGTGCACTTCCCCCGCCAGGTTCGCGTCCTCGTTGCTGGCAGCGCCATCGACGCCAAGGCCGACGCGCGCGCCGGCCCGCAATAGATCGGCGACCCTGCAGGCGCCAGCGCCAAGCCTCATGTTGCTCGACGGGCAATGGGCAATCCCCGTCTTCGTCTCGGCGACTCGACCCACCTCCCGGTCAGTGAGATGGATGCCGTGTGCGTACCACACGTCATCGCCCGCCCAGCCCAGGTCTTCCATGAGCTCCATCGGTCGCCTGCCGAACTTTTCGATGCAGAAGCGCTCCTCGTCCAGAGTCTCGGCAAGATGGGTGTGCAGGCGGACGCCGTGCCGGCGCGCCAGTTCCGCCGAGTCGCGCATGAGCTGTGGCGTGACCGAGAACGGCGAGCATGGAGCGACCGCCACGCGGCACATCGAACCCGGTCCCGGATCGTGGAGGCGATTGATCTTCTCCTCGGTGTCCGCGAGGATGAAGTCCTCATCCTCCACCACGTCGTCTGGAGGCAGCCCGCCCTTCGATTCGCCGAGCGACATCGAGCCTCTACATGGATGAAAGCGAAGGCCCAGCTCGGACGCCGACGCCACGAGCGTTTCGAAGATGCCCTGGCGGCCGGATGGAAATACGTAATGGTGGTCGGTCGAAAGCGTGCAGCCTGACAGCAGCAGCTTCGCCATCGCCGCCCGCGCCGCTGCCCTGACGGTCTCGGCATCGATTCGCGACCAGATCGGGTAGAGGGCTCGCAGCCATTCGAACAGAGACCCGTCAGGCACGTACCCGCGGGTCGCCCACTGATACATGTGGTCGTGCGCGTTGACGAGGCCGGGCATGGCGATGCAGTTGGGGAGGTCCAGCCGCTCATCGGCCGCCGGCGGCACGCCGGATCCGACCTCGGCGATCAAGCCGTCGCGAGCGAGCAGCCAGCCTCCCTCGAGCTCTGCGCTGCCCGTGTGGAGCAGCCCAGCTCGAACCAGGAGCGTCGTCAAGTCGTGTCGACGATGTCGTGTGGGCGCACCGGCACCCGCGTCAACGGCCTGCCCGTCGCGTCCCGAATCGCTGCGACGATCGCCGGCCCTGACGAGATCGTTGGTGGCTCGCCGACACCTCTGAGCCCGTAAGGCGAGTGTGGGTCGCCGAGCTCGAGCACCTGCATGCGCAGGGGTGGCATGTCCAGGATGGTGGGCAGCAGATAGTCGGTGAAGGAGGCGTTGCGAATGACGCCGTCCTTGACCTGGATCTCCTCCATGATCGCCAGGCCGAGCCCCTGCGCAGCCCCGCCTTCGAGCTGGCCCTCGACGGCCTGAGGGTTGATCGCCCTGCCGACGTCCTGCGCCGTCGCCAGCTCCACCACCTTGACCAGCCCGAGCTCAATGTCGACATCGACCACCGCCCGATGAGCGGCGAACGCGTACTGGAGATGCGCATTCGCCTGGCCCGTCTCCGGGTCGAGCGGGAAAGTGCGCCGGGGACGGAACTCGCGAGTCTCCTCGATCACCTCCTCCCCGAGAAGCGTCGCGAGGAGGACGACCACGGCGCCGTTTGCCGAAACTATCGCGTCGTGTTCCAGCCGGAGGCCGCCGGTATCGGTATGGCGGCCGCCCAGCTCCGACAGCGCGAGGCGGAGGACGCGCTCACGCACCGCCTCGCATGCAGACTTGACCGCACCGCCGGTGATGTAGGTCTGCCGCGACGCTGACGACGACCCCGCCGATCCGACCCGCGTGTCGGCGTCGAGCACCACGACGTCGCTCACTCCCAGCTCGGTGCCGGCGATCTGGGCCTGCACAGTGACCAGGCCCTGGCCCACCTCGGCGCTGGCCGTGTGCACCTCGGCCCGCGGCCGTCCATTGACGACTGAAAGCCTGACCCTCGCAGTCGAATAGTCGTTGAAGCCCTCCGAGTAGCCGACGTTCTTGAAGCCGACCGCGTAGCCGACGCCTCGGCGAACACCCTCACCATGCGTCGTGTTCGACACGCCCCCCGGCATCGTTGTCAGGTCGGCCCCGGTGGTTTGATCGGCGGGCAGCGGCACATCCGTCACGCGCCGCAGGAGCTCGGCCACTGGCGCAGGGCCTTCGACCACCTGGCCTGTGATCATCCGGCTTCCTGTCTTCATCGCGTTCCGGACTCGAAGCTCGACCGGGTCCATGCCCACGGCGGCGGCCAGCCTGTCCATTTGAGCCTCGTGCGCGTAGCAGTTCTGCACCGAGCCGAACCCGCGCATCGCGCCACACGGAGGATTGTTCGTGTAGACGACCCAGCCGTCGATGCTCGCGTTCGGACATTCGTATGGACCCAGCGCGAAGCAGCTTGCGTTGGCGATCACGGCGGTCGAGCTCGAGGCGTATGCTCCGCCGTCGAGAAGGATTCGAGCCCTGACATAGACCAGCTTTCCGTCGCGGGTCGCCCCGTGCTCGTATCGCAGGCGTCCGGGATGCCGGTGCACGTGGCCGACGAACGATTCCGGGCGCGAGTAGGAGATCTTCACCGGCCGGCCCGTGCGCAGCGCGAGCATGCAGGCATGGGCCTGCATCGAAAGATCCTCGCGCGCCCCAAATGCGCCGCCCACGCCGGCGAGCGTGAGACGGACCTTGTCCGGCGGCAGCGCCAGGGTGTGCGCGAGCTGCTCGCGATCCACGTGCAGCCATTGCGTCGCGATGTAAAGATCGACGCCGCCATCGCCATCGGGTACGGCCAAGCCGGACTCCGGCCCAAGCGGAGCCTGGTCCTGCATCCCGATCTCGTACTCCCCGCTCACCACCACGTCGGCGTGTGCGTTGTCGTCGCCATGACGGATCTTCACATG
>VBIU01000037.1 GCA_005880945.1 Chloroflexota bacterium
TACCAGAACACCTGGGACGTAACGCGCGCACAGAACGGAGCCACCGGGATCCTCGTCGATTACACAGGTGGCGGCGTGCCGCTCGCCTCGTTCCGCGGCGACCCAACCGACCCGAAGGTCGTGGCGAGGTTTGCCAACACGTTTCTCAGCCAGATCGAGCCCGTCTTCCCGGGTATCACCAGCCAGTGGAACGGCAGGGCGACCCTCGACGTGCCGCTGAGCGACCCGTTCTTGCTCGGCTCCTACTCCTACTGGAAGGTGGGGCAGTACACGCAGTTCAGCGGCTACGAGAAGGCGCGCCAGCCCGAGCCGCTGACAGGAAAGTGCCACTTCGCCGGGGAGCACTGCTCGCAGGACTTCCAGGGCTTCATGGAGGGTGGCGCGTCAGAGGGATATCGGGCGGCGACGGAGATCTTGAAGGATTACAAGGTCGGGATCTTCCCCTGAGCTGCTAATCGGCGGGGATCCGCAAGGACAGGGCGAGCCAGCCCATGACCACCGCCGCAATCACGCCGGGGATGAACGCGAAGATCGCGAGCCCGCTTGCGTCCCAGATTGCCCCAGCGATCAGCGGCACGACGAACGCGGTGCCGTACTGGATCGTGAATACAGCAGCGCTCATGCGGTGGACGTCGCCCGCCGCGGCGAGCTTCGGAGGCAAGGTGAGGGTGACGATGAACGAGAGCGCGGTCGAGAAGCCGAGCACGAATGCCCACGCGACGACCCACGGGCCGGGCGTCAGCATGATCCCAGTCTGGGCGATGACCATCATGGTGGCCGAGCCGAGAAAGCCGATCCGGCCGGTGAGCAGCCTGTCCCACAGGGCCACGGCGGGCGCGGTCAACAGCTGCGCTGCGTTGAGCGCCGTCAGGGTCGGTGAGATGAGATCGTGACGTCCGGTCTGGTCGAGGTAGTCAGGAATGTAGGCGTTAGCGCCCCAGTAGACGGCAGAGGCCATGCCGATGACCAGGCCGATCCGCAGGGCTTGCCCCTCCAGCCAGTTAGGCCACCAGCGAGCGGGACCGGCTAGCTTGCGACCCCGACCCGGCGCCGCGATGCCGATCGCAACCGCGGTTGCGATAACCAGGATCGACCAGAGGGCGACGGCCCAACGCCAATCGCCATGCGCCAGCGGCAGGACGCCGACCGGCGTCGTCAGCGTCACGGGCAGCGTCTCGCCGATCAGCATCCCGTTGCTGAAGGTCGCGGTCGCTAGCGCGATCTTGGTGGGGAACCACTCACGCACGAGCGTGGGAAATGCGGGCTGGCACACGGCGACGCCAACGCCCATCAAGAAAGTCGCGGAGAAGAGGATCGGGGTTGAGTCGACACCTCGCAGCGCGCTGAAAACAGCCACGAATCCCAGGCCGAGGACCAGCGCGCCGCGCACCCCCAGCCTGGCGATAAGCAGGGACCCTGGCACCGACGCCAGTGCCAGCATCAGGATTGGAAGCGCGACCAGCGCGCCGATCGCCTTCTCGTCGAGGTGGAGGTCACGATGGATCAGAGGGATCAACGGGGGCACGGCGAGCATCGTCAAGCGGAGGTCGATCCCGCCCAGCCAGAGCAGAAGCAGCCGGATCCAGTCCTTGCGGGTGAGCTTCACATCGGCCTCACGAACTGCGCATACTGGCAGTTGTGCCCAGCCTGCTGATAGTGGCCGCGACAGGACCTGAAGACCCGACCCGCGCCAGCATCCCCTTCCACATCGCTTGCAATGGGGCCACGCCGGCCGGCACCGAGTGCGGCGTCGCTTTCGCCGGCGACGCGGCGGAGCTGCTCAAGCCCGATGTCATCGCCAACGTGTTCGGCCTAGGCATACCGCCGCTGCGGGAGCTGCTTGACAAGTGCATCGCTCAGAACATCCACTTCTATGTTTGAAAAGGCTGTGCTGAGGCCCGTGGGGTCTTACCGGAGATGCTGACCCACAATGCGTCCTTCATAACGCCGCCCGACCTGGTCCGGCTGACCATGGAGGCCGACAAGGTCCTCAGCTTCTAAGGGACCTTCTCTCAGTCGCGGGTGGCGCCGATGGCGGCCAGCGCGCTCGGGTTCTCGAGCGAGGAGAGATCGCCCGGGTCCTTACCGGTGTAGACCGAGCGCACCACGCGCCGCAAGATCTTGGCGTTTCGGGTGCGCGGCAGGTCGGTCACGAAGTGCACAGCCTTCGGCCGCAGCGGCTTGCCGAGCGCGGTGGCGACCAGGTCTGACAGCTCGCGCGCCAGCTCGTCGCCGCCGGCCTTGCCGGGACGCAGGATCACAAAACAAACGAGCGCCTCGCCCTTGAGCTCGTCAGGCACACCGATCGCCGCCGACTCCGCGACCGCGGCGTGACCGACCAGCACCGACTCCACCTCGGCCGGCCCAAGGCGCTTGCCTGCCACCTTGATGGTGTCGTCAGAACGGCCGAGGACATACCAGAGGTCGTCCTGCGGGTCGACGTAAGCCCAGTCGCCGTGGACCCATATGCCTTCGAACCGGCTCCAGTAGGTGTCGAGGTAGCGCTCCTTGTCGCCCCAGAAGCCACGGGTCATTCCGGGCCATGGGTTTCGAATGACGAGCTCGCCGACCTCGCCACGCACCGACTTGCCCTCGGCGTCGACCACATCTGCGGCCATACCGGGCAGGGGACTCGCGAAAGAGCACGGCCGCAAATGCGTTATGACGTTGCCGCACAGGATGCCGCCCGAGATCTCAGTGCCGCCCGTGTAGTTGATGATCGGGATGCGGCCGCCGCCGATCTTCTCGAAGAACCAGACGAACGGCTCAGGGTTCCACGTCTCGCCGGTGCCGCCCAGGATGCGCAGGCTGGAAAGATCGTGGCGGGCGGGCAGCTCGTCGCCGTGGGTCATGAGCCCGCGCACCAGGGTGGGCGAGACGCCGAGCACCGTCACCTTGTGGTCGGCGACCATCCGCCAGAGACGGTCGGGGGCCGGATGGTCGGGGGTGCCTTCGTAAAGCACCATCGTCGCGCCAAGAGCCAGCGAGCCGAAGATGAGCCAAGGGCCCATCATCCAGCCGATGTCGGTGTACCAGAAGATCGTGTCGCCGTCGCCGACATCGAAGCCGTGCGCCATGTCCTGCGCCGACTTGACCGGAAATCCGCCGTGCACGTGGAGTGTGCCTTTCGGCTTGCCCGTCGTGCCGGACGTGTAGATGATCATCAGTGGGTCCTCAGGATCGAGCTCGTGCGTTGGCGCATGGCGAGGTTCGTCCTCTAGCAGCACCTCCCAGACCTGGTCACGTCCATGTGTCCACGGGATCTCGCGGACGACGCGCCTGTACACGATGACCTTGGTCACCGTCGGGCAGGTGACCAGCGCTCGGTCGGCAGTTTCTTTCATCGGCACCACCTGGCCGCGGCGGTAGAAGCCGTCAGCGCAGATGAGCACCTTCGCCTCGGCATCTCGAAGCCTGGTCGCTATCGCCTCGGCGCCGTAGCCGGAGAAGATCGGAATGATGACCGCGCCGATCTTTGCTGTCGCGAGCACCGAGATGGCGACCTCGGGACACATCGGCATGAAGATGCCGACGCGGTCCCCCGGCCGCACCCCAAGGCGGCGCAGCGCGCTTGCCATGCGGCAGACCTCGATGTCCAGCTCGCCGTAGGTGAGCTTGCGGACGTCGCCCGGCTCTCCCTCCCAGATCAGGGCGAGCTTGTCGTGAAACTCGCGGTCGCGATGGCGATCGAGGCAGCTCTGCACGATGTTCATGCGCGCGCCGACCCACCACTTCGCCCAGGGCTTGCCCTGCGAGAGATCGACGACCTTGTCGTAGTGGCGGTAGAAAGCGATGTCGATGTCTTTGATCGCGGCATCCCAGAACCATTCGATGTCGTCGTCGGCCCGCTTCAGGAGCTCGCCAAATGTGTCGATCCCGTGCTCGTCCATGAACCGCTTGAGCCGGCTCTTCGCGATGACTTCCGTGCTCGGCTCCCAGATCACATCCCCGATCGCGACCGGCTGCATGGCTTCTGGATTTTAGGAGGTCGGGCGACAAGCCCGACCTCCGTAATCCTCCCCGCTTGCGGGGAGGTCGGCTCGACCTACGGGGCCCCCGCGTCGTGGTCGCGGGGCGGGTCGTCGGGTGGGGCCGCGAATAAACTCGGGCTTGTGCATCAGTTGCCGCCTGACTTCGCCAAGGCGATCGCGCGCGTGGTCGAACCTGGTCACGAAGCGGCTGTGGCCGGAATCATCGAAGCCGCGACAGCGATGGACGACGACCGGCTGCGAGTTTTTCTCCAGAAGTTCGCCGCACGGGTCCGCTCGTCTCCGGCTCCCGTCACGCGCGAGGAGCTGCAGCAGTTCCTGCAGGACGCAGCCGAGACTTGATTCGCTCCGCCTCCTCGTAGAGCTCCCAATAGTTCCGCCACGCCATCCGCAGGACTGCGACGGCAAGGTGCGGCTTGTAGCGCTCGCGCGCGGCGCGCACCGCGTGCTGCTGCGCGTAGCACCATCGATCCCAGGCACGCTCGACTGTTGAGTCCACGAGCCGGAGCCACTCGTCCTCACCCGCATCGTTGGGCGGTGTGGGCAGGGTCAGGAGCTTCCACCGCCGGTCATCGCGGACCACCATCATCAGCGGCTGTCCGCCTGGACGCCCGTCGTGCCGGTTAGGTCGCGGAACGTTTGGATTGGCGGCCATCAGTCGCTGCTGCACCGCAAAAACGAGGTCGTGCGCCGCATGAAGGGTGGCGGGCGGCATGGGAGGATCGCGGCGCCCCAGGCGGACCTGAAGAGCGTGGATCGCGTGACGCAACGGATCGGGCGCCTCGGTTTGATCGTCGAGTCGAAGGGCCTCGACGTCCTCCAGCAGGCTGTCGGACTCCGCCAAGAGCGACCTTCTCCGTGCCTCGCCGGCCTTCTCGAGCAGAGGACGAGGGTCGGTCGCGACCATGCAAGGCACCATAAGGCATGCTGGAGCGTTGTCAACTATAGGTTTACAAGTATTTTCCTGGCTAAGGCAGCCCGAGCAGTCTCTTGCCGTTTCCGACCAGCACCTTCTGAAGCGCCGGCTCGGGTATCTCGAGCGTTGCCAGCTCTTCCAGGCAGCGCTCAGGCTGGATGAACGGATAGTCGCTTCCGAACACGAACTGATTCTGTAGGCGTCCCTTCATGTCGCGTACGACCTCCCCTGGGATGTAGCGCGGCGCCCAGCCAGAGATGTCGATGTGGATGTTGGTCTTGTGCAGCGCCATCGCGAGCAGCTCCGTGTGCCACGGATAGCCGAAGTGTGCCGCGATCACGTTGAGATTCGGAAATGCGGCTGCGACGGCGTCGAGCCTGATCGGGCGCGCGTAATCGAGGCGGATGCCCTGACCGCCCGGCTGGCCGGCGCCGATGCCGCTGGTGCCTGTGTGGAACAGGACGGCGAGGCCGAGCTCCTCGCACCGCTCGTACAGGGGCCAGTAGCGCTCGTCGTCGGGCGCGAAGGCCTGCAGCGACGGGTGCAGCTTGACGCCCTTCAGCGCGAGAAAGCTGATGTTGTCGAGCTCGGCGACGGCCCGCTCGCCCTTCAGAGGATCGACGCTTCCGAAGCCGATGAACGTTTTCGGATAGTCGCCGCAGGCCTGCGCGACGACCTCGTTGGGTACGCGCGGCCGGCCGGTCGCTGTCTCGGCATCCCATGCCAGAAGCACCGCCAGGACGTCGAGCTTTTCATAGTCGTCGGCCAGCTCTTTCAGCGACCGCCGGACCACCTTGGAGCGGAAGTAGGCCTCGGCCGCCTCGATGTATCCCTTCATCGACTTGTCCAGCCAATCGGGTGTTGGCAGGTGGACATGGAAGTCGATGGCTCGCACAGCGGGCCGATGATAGTCGCCATGCAAGCGACGCTGCTCGTGCTCGCCGGCGGCGAGAGTCGCCGCATGGGACGGACCAAGGCGTGGCTCGAGGTGGGGGAGACCACTCTCGTGCGATGGGTGGCGGAGCGGCTGGCGCCCGCGTTTCCGGAAGTGGTGGTCTCGTTCGCGGAGCCTGAGCAGGTCCAGGAGCTGCTGCCCTACAGGCTCGTCTTCGACCGCAAGCGATCGGCCGGGCCGCTGGCCGGCCTGGAGGCAGGGCTGAGCGCGGCTCGAAACGAGGTCGTCTTCGCCGTCGCCTGCGACATGCCGTACGTGACGCGCGAGCTGGCCGAGATGGCGGTGGCGGCGACGCACGGCTGCGACGCCGCGAT
Organism: Chloroflexota bacterium; assembly: GCA_005880945.1. Lineage (GTDB taxonomy): Bacteria > Chloroflexota > Dormibacteria > Dormibacterales > Dormibacteraceae > Palsa-872. The sequence goes on from VBIU01000037.1 coordinate 6,175, forward strand.
CCCGCGCGTCGGCGGCCGGCCCGAACCTGCATGTGCCGCCTACCGGCGGTCAGCGCTCGGGGCGATCACAGCTGCGCTGGATGCCGGACGAAACACGGCGGCCGACCTTGCCGAGGAACTAGAGGTGGCGTGGCTCGAGGGCCTCGACCCCGACATGTTCCGCAGCCTCAACGCTCCGGAGGATTACGAGCGATTTCGTCGCGAACTCGGTCGCGGCGATAATTGACGAGTTCCTTCCCCCAACTGGAGGCTTACTTGTGAAGATCGTCGTCACCGTCAAGCAGGTGCCCGATCCCAACTCGGTCACCGTTCTGGAATCCGACAACACCTTGTCGCGGGATAAAGAGGTAGTCCTCGACCCCGGTGACGAATGCGGCATCGAAGAAGGTCTGCAGCTCAAGGAGGCGCATGGCGGGGAGGTGATCCTGGTCTCGATGGGCCCGGAGCGCGCGAAGGACGCGATCCGGAAAGGCCTGTCGATGGGCGCCGATCGCGGCGTGCTGATCAGCGACCCCCAGCTTGCGGGTGCCGACGCGTTGCTGACCGCACGCGCGCTGGCCGCGGCGATCAAACCCGAGTCACCGGACATAGTGATCTGCGGCACCGAGTCTTACGACGGGAGCACCGGCATGGTGCCGCCGATGCTCGCCGAGCTGCTGGGCGTGCCGCAGCTCACAGTGGCCAAGAAGGTCGAGGTCGACGGCTCGACGATCAAGATCCACCGGCAGACGTCCGACGGCTACCAGGTGGTGGAGGGGGCGATTCCGGTTCTGATCACGGTCACTGCCGGCATCGCGGAGCCGCGATATGCATCGCTCAAAGGGATCATGGCGGCACGCTCCAAGGAGATCAAGCAGATCGGGCTTGGGGATCTGGGCATCGAGCGCGGTGAGCCGGCCGAGACCATCGAAGGCCTGACACAGGCCGAGACCCGCAAAGCCGGGAGCATCATCCAGGACGATGGCACGGCGGTGGACCGGATCATTCAGGTCCTCGCCGAAGCCAAGGTGATCTGAGCGATGGCGAAGATCTGGGTCTACGCGGAGCTCCACCAGGGCAAGCTGCAGCCGACGGCGCTGGAGCTGATGGCCAAGGCGCGGGAGCTGGGAGACGTCGAGGCTGTCGCGCTGGGGTCAGGCGCGAAGGCGGCCGCCGCCACCCTTGGCAAGCACGGTGCCAAGACAGTTCATGTCAACGAGGACAAGGCCTTCGACGATTTCATCGCCGAGCCGGCCACCGATGCGCTGGCTGCGCTGCACAAGGCGCAGGCGCCCGACCTCATCCTCTTCGGCTTCACGTCTGACTCTCGCGACGTCGCGGGGCGGCTCGCGGCCCGCCTCGGGGTCGGCCTCATCTCCAATGCCGGAGACGTCGTGGCGAAGAACGGCGGCTTCGAGGCCAAGGTGCCCTACTTCGGCGGCGCGAAGGTGGCGTCGATGCGCGCCAACAACAAGCCGGCGATCATCCTCGTACGGCCCAAGTCGTTCGAAGCATCCGAGACCGGCGGGACGGCAGAGGTCAAGGAGCTCGCTGCCACGATCGGCGCCGAGTCCAGGCGCGCTCACATCGTCGAGCGGGTGACCGAAGCGTCGGAGAAGGTGAAGCTCGAGGACGCCAAGGTCGTGATCAGCGGTGGACGCGGCATGGGCGGACCTGACAACTTCCCGCTCCTCGAGGCGCTGGCCGGCGCCCTCGGTGGTGCTGTCGGGGCGAGCCGCGCGGTCGTCGACGCGGGATGGGTGCCGTATGCGATGCAGGTCGGCCAGACAGGCAAATCCGTCCGTCCAGGCGTCTACATCGCGGTTGGCATCTCCGGTGCCATGCAGCACACGGTCGGCATGAAGGCTTCGAAGATCATCATCGCCATCAACAAGGACGCCGAGGCTCCGATCATGAAGATGGCCGACCTCGGAGTCGTGGGCGATGCGCTGAAGATCGTGCCTGCGCTCACCGCGGCCGTGAAAGCAAAGAAGGGGTAGCGGCGGACCGCTCACAGGCTGAAGAGCTCCTGGCCGAGCGCGTCGCGCGCCGCCGCGCCCGCGACTTCGAGGCTGCCGACGAGATTCGCGAGCGCCTGCGCGAGGGCGGGTGGGACGTCATCGACAGCGCGGACGGGAGCGAGCTGCAGGCGCTGAAAGCACCGGCTCACGCCGCCGAGCAGGCGGCTGCGCGGGCGGTGACGCTGCTCACCGTCGTGCATGGATGGATCCCGGACGTCGAGCGCTGGCTGCTCTCGGTGTTCACGCACTGCAAGTTCGATTTCGAGGCGCTCATCGTCGACAACTCGGACGACGTCCGCGTGGAAGGCTGGCTGCAGAGTCGCGCCGCGGAAAGGCTGCGCTCCCTGAGACTGAACCCGCCGCTCGGTTTCGCGACCGCCGTCAATGCGGGGATCGAGGCCGCCGCCGGCGAGGTATGCGTGCTGTTCGACCCTGGCCTCGAGCTGACCGGGGATGCCGTCTCGCCGCTGCTGGAGGCGCTGCGCGACCCGACCGTCGTCGTCGCCGGCCCTTTCGGCATCCGGGGAAAGGGCACGCTGAAGGAGTTCGAGGAAGACCCTGGCCCCGATGTGGACGCGATCGAGGCCTACTGCATGGCGTTTCGGAAAGCAGACGCGCAGGCCGTCGAGGGCTTCGACCCCAAGTTCCGCTTCTACAGGATCGCCGACATCGAGTTCAGCTTCCGGCTTCGCGACCGCGGCGGCCGGGCGGTCGCCGTACCGGGCCTGCCGCTCGTCAGGCACGAACACCGCCTGTGGGAGGCGACGTCTCCCGCGGAGCGCGACCGCCTTTCGAAGCGGAACTTCTACCGATTCCTCGACCGCTGGGGCAAGCGGCCGGACCTCCTTGTGGGAGGATCACCGCCGTGAGCGACGATTACTCGGCCAAGCTCGCCGACCTGAAGACGCGGCGCCAGAAGAACCTGGCCATGGGCGGCAAGGAGAAGGTCGCCAGGCAGCACGAGCGAGGCAAGCTCACGGTGCGGGAGCGGCTCGACCTCCTCTTCGACAAGGACACCTTCGTCGAGCTTGGCCTCCTCGCCCAGCAGCAGGCGGTGCGCGGCGGGGAGGTCGACTCGGACGGCACGCCGGCTGACGGGGTCGTGACCGGGCACGGCATGGTCGACGGGCGCCAGGTCTGGGTGATCGCTTACGACTTCACCGTGATGGCCGGCTCGATGGGAGCGGTTGGGGAGCAGTTCAAGGCCGCTCGAGTTCGCGAGCTGGCTCTTCGGTATCGCAAGCCGATCGTGTGGCTCCTCGACTCGGCGGGGGCGCGAATACAGGAGGCATCGGGCTCCACGTTTGCGGGCACCGGCTTTCTGTTCTACGACCAGGTGGTGATGTCGGGCGTCATCCCGCAGGTGGCGGCGATGCTCGGGCCCTGTGCGGCGGGTACCGCCTACATCCCGGGGCTGGCGGACTTCGTGCCGATGGTGAAGGAGACCTCATCGATGTCGCTGGGTGGCGCCCGGCTGGTCAAGGCGGCTACCGGCGAGGACGTGACCGACCACGACATGGGCGGGTCCCAGGTCCACTGCTACGAGTCGGGAGTTGGGGACAACGAGGTCGCCGACGATGCCGAGTGCATCGCCGCGGTGCGGCGATTCCTGTCCTACCTGCCGTCGAGCAACACCGAGGCACCACCGTTTCGGGACACGGGGGACCAGGCGGATCGGGCCGTCGAGGGACTGGAAAAGATAGTTCCGACCAATCCGCGCGCCGCGTACGACGTGAAGCGTGTGATCAAGGCGGTCTTCGATCGCGACTCATGGTTCGAGATCAAGGCGGGATGGGCGAAGAACATCGTCGTCGGATTCGCGCGGGTGGGCGGCCATTCCGTCGGCGTGGTTGCGAACCAGCCGCAGCAGAAGGGAGGCACCCTCGACTCCGACTCCGCGGACAAGGCGGCCCGCTTCATTCGGATGTGCGATGCGTTCAACATCCCGCTGGTCTATCTGATGGACGTGCCCGGATTCATCGTCGGGTCCCAGGTTGAGAAGGAAGGCATCATCCGGCATGGGGCGAAGATGCTTTACGCGACGTCCGAGGCAACTGTGCCCAAGGTCACTGTGATCATGCGCAAGGCATACGGCGCCGGCTACTACGTGATGTGCGGCAAGGGCTACGCGCCCGACCTCATCGTCGCCTGGCCGTTTGCGGAGATCTCGGTCATGGGGCCGGAGGGCGCCGTCAACATCATCTTCAACAAGCAGATCGAGGCGTCTGACAACCCGGACGCGACGCGCGGCCAGCTCATCGACGCAATTCGCGCGCAGATCAACCCCTACCTCGCCGCCGGCTGGGCGATGATCGATGACGTCATCGATCCCGCCGAGACGCGCCGGGTGATCGTTCGCGGCATCGAGCAGGCGCGCAACAAGAAGATCGACCGCCCGTGGCGTAAGCACGGGAACATCCCGGTATGAGCAAGACCATCGTCACCGCGGCCCTCACGGGTGTGCTGGCGACCCGCGAGCAGTGTCCCGCCATCCCTTACACGCCGAAGGAGATCGCCGAAGAGGCGAAGCGAGCCGCCGACGCGGGCGCGGCGATCGTCCACATCCACGCTCGCACGCCGGATGGCGGCCCGGACTGGCGCGTCGAGACCTTCGCCGAGATCTTCTCGGAGGTGCGCGCGCGCACAGACGTGATCGTCAACTTCTCGACGGGCGCCATCGGCATCGCTGTCGACGATCGCATCGCCCACATACGCGACCTGCGGCCGGAGATGGCGGCGCTGAATATGGGCTCGATGAACTACGCAATCTACTCGTCGAAGCGCAAGGCTTTCATCCACGACCACGTCTTCGCCAACCCTTTCAAGGACATCCAGCTCTTCCTCGAAGGCATGAATCAGGCCGGCGTCCGGCCGGAGATGGAATGTTTCGACGCCGGCCATATCGCCAACGCCCGTCCGTTCATCGATATGGGCATCCTCAAGGAGCCATACCAGTACAGCCTGATCATGGGCGTCCTCGGCGGCATCCCGGGCACCACCCGACACCTGGTCGACCAGGTGGATTCGCTGCCGCCAGGCTCGCATTGGCAGGTGATCGGCATCAGCCTCAATCAGTGGCCGCTGGTGGCGACGGCGATCACCATGGGCGGCAACGTCCGTGTCGGCCTCGAGGACAACTTCTACGTTGAGGAGGGGAGGATGGCGAAGAGCAATGCCGAGGTGGTCGAGAAAGCCGTGCGCATGACGCGCGAGCTCGGGCACGAGGTGGCGTCTGGTCAAGAGGCGAGAGCCCAGCTCGGACTCGAAGCCCAGCCACGCCCGGCGCGGAGCCTCGGGCGGTCGGGAACGTCGGTATGACTGAAGTCAAAGCCGAGCTGGTTGGCAACGTTTGGAAGATCACGGCGAAGCCGGGCGATGATGTCGTCGAGGACGATGTGCTCTTGATTCTCGAGTCGATGAAGATGGAGATCTCAGTGACCGCCCCGCGCGCGGGCAAGGTCAAGGAGATCCGTGTCAAGGAAACCGACGTGGTCAAGGAGGGCCAGGTGTTGGTAGTGCTGGAATGAGTGAGCTGCCGATCAGGGTCAAGGTCCAGGAGAGCGCCAACCAGGTGGTGTACACAGATGCCGTGCTCATCAACGGCAACCCCCTGGGCTTCGTGTTGAACTTCGGACAGTGGGCTCCGGAGGAGCCGGGGCTCGTGCGCGTTTACTCGCGAGTCGGAATGAGCCCCAACCACCTCAAGCTGCTGTCGCAGCTGCTCGCGCAGAACGTCGCGGCCTACGAGGAGAAGTTTGGCGAGATGGCCGTCGCCACCGACCGCGCAGCCGATGCGCATCGCATCGGGTTCGACACAGTTCCCCCGGTGCCGAGAACTAAAAAGCCCGAATGAACCCGGCCCAGCTCCTGCTCAGGTATCACGCCTTCGTCGAGCGGGAGCGGGCTCTTCGCGACCAGATCGAGCGATTGGAGTCAAGGCTGCAATCGGATCCCGAGGTCGTGACCCTCGAAGAAGCGCTGCAGGAGGCGCGCTCCGCGCAGGACGCGGTGGCGGCGCGCCTTCGCGATTCCGATCACACGCGTGAGGACCACCGCTCAAGGCTCCGCACCCGTGAGAAGGAGCTGATGAGCGGCCGAATTCGCAACCCGACCGAGCTGATGCAGATGTCGGAGGAGGTCGCTCACATGAAGGCGCGGTTCGCCGAGGAGGAGGACGCGGAGCTGCACCTGATGGAGGATGCGGAGGCCGCCGATGAAGCGGTTCGCGTCGTCGTGGCAAACCTCGAGGAGGCGCGCACCCGCTCAGCGGCTGAGGAGCCGGCATTGAAGGAAGAGCTGGAGGAGGCTAAAGCGGAGCTGGCTGAGATCGAGGCGGAGCGGGATCAGCTTTGGGCTGAGGTGCCGCCCGCGGCGCAGGCTGCGTACACGCGAACGCGTGCCCAGCCGCCGGTCGCCCGGGTCGTGGGCAACCAGTGCACAGCGTGCCGCGTCACTGTGACCTCGTCGGGGATGCAGACGCTGCGCAAAGGGCTCGACGACCTCGTCCACTGCGAGCACTGCGGCCGCATCCTGGTGCTGGCCTGAAGAAAACCCTGCGTGTGTTCACGGACGGCGCCGCGCGCGGGAACCCAGGCCCGGCCGCCCTCGGCGTCGTGATCGAAGACGACAAGGGCTTGCGGCTGCGCGGTCTCCATCGCTACATCGGTTCGGCCACCAACAATCAGGCCGAGTATCAGGCGCTGATCGAAGGGCTGAAAGCGGCGCTCGAGTGGAAGCCGGATCGCCTGGAGGTTTACCTCGACTCAAAGCTCGTGGTCGAGCAGATCAATGGCGGCTACCGGGTCAAAAAGCCAGAGCTGCAGCCACTCCATCGCCGGGCGAAGGAGCTCCTGGATGCGTTTGACGAGGTGGTGGTCGCCCATGTCGAACGCGAGCGCAACCGGGGAGCGGACGCTCTCGCCAACCGCTCGCTCGACGAGCACGCGACCAAGGGCAGATCTGCCCACCGTTAGGAAGCCGGCTGCCGAGGGTAAGATCACCTCGGGCCGAGGCGGACGGGTGACCGCCGACAAGTGAATAACGTGTTGGAGGAAAGTCCGGGCTCCACAGAGCAGGGCGCTGGGTAACACCCAGTCGGGGCGACCCGAAGGAAAGTGCCACAGAAATAACACCGCCAGGCCGAGACTGTCTCCGGAGAGTCTTGGTCGGGTAAGGGTGAAATGGTGGGGTAAGAGCCCACCGGCGGCCGGGTAACCGGCCGGCCAGGCAAACCCCGCCCGGAGCAAGACCAAATAGGAGAGCGTTCACGGTGGCTCGCCGAGCTCTCGGGTATCGGTCGCTAGAGGTGCCGGGCAACCGGCATCGCAGACAGATGGTCACCGTCCCGCAAGGGATACAGAACCCGGCTTATGTCCGTTCTCGGTCCACCACCTCGTCAGCACTAGCTGACGTGCTATGCCTTCTATGCATCAACGTTCCTGCGGCCGCAGCGGCCGCCTGCTGAAGGAGGCGCGATGAGCAAGCTTAGGTGTCAGATCTCGATCTCGCTTGACGGTTTCGTCGCCGGCCGGAACCAAAGCGAGGAGAACCCGCTCGGCGAGGGCGGCGAGCGGCTCCACGACTGGGTGGTTCCGCTGGCCGCCTGGCGCCAATCCCACGGCGAGCAAGGGGGCGAGGTGAACGCGAGCACACGGATATTCGAGGAATCGCTCGAGAACGTCGGGGCTGGCGTGATGGGCCGGAACATGTTCGGCCCGGTACACGGTGGTGCCTGGGGCGACGAGCCGTGGACGGGCTGGTGGGGCGACAACCCGCCCTACCACTACCCCGTGTTCATCCTCACCCATTACCCGCGTGATCCCGTGGAGATGGAAGGAGGGACCACGTTCCACTTCGTCACCGACGGAATCGAGTCCGCGCTCGGACAGGCACGGGAGGCCGCCCGTGGCAAAGACATCATGCTTTGGGGCGGCGGCAAAATCGCTCAGCAGTACCTGGCAGCGGGACTGCTGGACGAGCTTGAGCTCCACGTTGTTCCAGTGTTGCTCGGCGACGGTGCTCGCCTCTTCGACAACCTCGGGGGCGCCAAGGTGCAGCTTGAGCAGGTCCGGGCCGTCGAGGCGCCCGGCGTCACGCACCTCAAGTACCGAGTGGTGACATGAACCGCGTCGCCGCCAACCTACCCGCGCGCCACAGCTCATCCTCATAGGAGATGAGATGGGAAAGGTAATCGTGATGAATTGGGTGACGCTTGACGGCGTGATGCAGGGACCGGGCCGCCCAGACGAGGACACGCGGGATGGGTTTGAGCGCGGCGGCTGGGGGATCCCATACGGCGACGAGGCGAGCATCGCCAAGATGGGCCAGCGCATGGGCGGGGATCGCACGTGGCTGTTCGGGCGGCGCACATACGAGCAGCTCCTGACCCCCTGGAACGCCCGGGGCGGCCCGTTTAAGGACGCGCTCAATAACGCTCACAAGTGCGTCGCCTCGAGCAACCCGGCGACAAAGCTCGGCTGGCCGAACTCGACTCTGCTGCACGGGGACGTTCCGGCCGCCGTGGCGGACCTCAAGCAGAGCTCGAGCGCGAATCTCGTGATCATGGGTAGCGGCGTGCTGATCGGCTCGCTGATGGCCGCCGATTTGATCGACGAGTATCTGCTGATGATTGCCCCTCTTGTGCTGGGCACCGGACGCCGGCTGTTTGCCGGCGGCACGCAAGCATCGCTGCGATTGGTTGACAGCACCACCACGAGCAAGGGCGTGTTGATCGCCACGTACGAGCCTGCTCGGGCATAGGATTTCATCTACGTTCCGGTCAGCACCAGGTAAGTCAAGGGAGTCCATCCAATGCCGATGATCGACATATATGCCACAGGCGGTACATTCGCGAATCCAAAGGCCCTCGCCCGCGATCTGGCCGCCACGTTGATGAAAATCGAACAGGTTCCGGACATCCCGATGTTCCGCAAGAACACCGCAGCGTTCATCCACGACCTACCGGAGGGCGCGCTCTCGAACGTCGAAGGAGACGGCAATTACGTCAGGGTGCAGGTGCTCACCAACGCGGGCGCTCTCAACCGTGAAAAGCAGATCGCCGTGGTCCGTCAGTTCACCGACCTGGTCGCGGCCGCTGCCGGCGATCCCTCGCTTGAGGTTAGGACCTGGGTGCTCCTCACCGAGGCGATTGAAGGCGGGTGGGGGCTTGCTGGGCGCGCCAACACCAACGCGGAGCTTGTCGATGCCGCACGCGCGCAGATCGCCGAGCTTCAGCGCGCAAAAGGACCGGGTGGATGACCCGCGGCGTCTAACGGCCGGGCGACTGAAAGGACCGACCGGGAATCCGATCGGTCCGATCTTGTGTTACGGCTCAAGTTTTATTCGATCTTTGCGCCTGCGGGGGAGACCACGTACCACCCGCCGCCGAACGCATCGATTCCCTGGCCCCGGGTGTCGCCCGGCTTCGTGTCAGCGACGAAGAAGTAGAGCGGGTGGCCGTCGTATGTCACCTGCGTCGTGCCATCGGTGCGCTTGGTAGTGCCCAGCAACGACTGCGTCGAACCCTTGATCGCGACCGGGGCTCCGTGCGTGAGAAGAGGCGGCCAGTTCTGTGCGCAGCTTCCGTAGCAGACAGACTTTGAACCCCTGTCCGCCTCGAACAGGTAAAGCGCGATTCCGCGCCCGTCGACGAGGATCGGCCCAAAGCCGCTGCCACGCACTCCAACAGAGCTTCCAGTCGAGACAGGTGTCGTCGGCACCTGCGTTGGGGCGGGCGCCGATGGCGATGTCGTCGGCGAGCTGGTCGGCTGCGGGGTTCCATAGGCGTATGGATCGCTTGCCGTGCCGGCCGCACCGCATGCGCCCAGGACGAAAGACAGACCGGCAGCAACGAGCAGACGTTTCATGATCCACCTCCTGAAATCTCTCGTTATCGAGAGTCTTGCTAAAGAGAATCATTGCCACGAGAGGCTTATTCCGGTATTCTGCGCGACTGATGGAACGGGATTGGACGGAGGAGCTGCTAGCTCGCTGGGCGAAAGAGCAGCCAGGGCTTGACCTCCGGCCCTACCTGGCCACAGCCCGCATCTCGCGAATGGCCCAGCACATAGCGCGCAGCCAGGAAACGGTATTTGCGCGCTTTGGCCTGAACCGAGGAGAGGTTGGCGTGCTGAGCGCGCTGCGCACAGCCGGCGCGAAGGACAGGCTTTCCCCAACCCGGCTGTTCAAGGGCCTGATGCTTTCCTCGGCCGGCATGACCAGCCGGCTGGACCGGCTCGAACGGCGCTCGCTGATACGACGCGTCCGCGATCCCGCCGATCGCCGCGGAGTCCTTATCGAGATCACGGCACAAGGCCGGCGCATGGTGGACGAAGCAGTTGCCGCAAATACCACAGCCGAGCGCGAGTTGCTGGCCGGACTAAGCACGCGCGAGACTGAAGCATTGAGCCGGCTGCTGCGAAAGCTGCTGTCAGTCGTCGAGCGCTGACGGGCGCCGGAGTAGCTCGGAATCGGCGTTAGTCCTTCAGAATGCCCTCACAAATCCCCATGAGTGGACAAGAACAGCTTCAGACTCTCGATCAACTGCTGTCCGCTCAACGCTGGGACGAGGCGATCTCAGTCGCGAATGCCGCACTCGTCCGCAATCCTCAAGACGCGGGGCCGTACGCCTCACTGGCGGCTGCGCATCTCGGCGCGGGCCGGCCGGCCGACGCCCTGTACGCCTCCGACAACGCTGTGCGCCTGGCGCCGTCATGGGAGTGGTCCCACCGCATGCGCGCTCGGGCCCTGGCCGCGCTCGGGTGGCCCGCCGAGGCCCTGGCCGAGTCGGAGGAGGCTGACCGTCTCGACCGCGATAGAGCAGGTGCGCTGGAGGAACTTGGTACCCAGCAGCTCGCGCAAGGACGGTTGGCCGAGGCGGAAGCGACGGCCAACGACCTGGTCAGGATCGCCCCAGAGTGGGGTGAGAGCCACAACCTACGCGGCCGGGTTCTGCTCCGCAAGAAGAGGGCCGAGGCCGCCGAGATCGATTTCCGTGACGCCCTTCGGCTTTCGCCAGACGAACCTGCGTACATGAACAACATCGGGCTCGCGCTCCACCGGCGCGGCAAGCGCAAGGAGGCCATCGAATGGTTTCAGATGGCCGCGACGAGGGATCCAAAATTTGCACCTGCCAGGACGAATCTCTTCGCGTCCAGGCGGTTTTACCTCTGGGGTGGCGCATCTCTGGTGGTGATGTCGATCGCATTCCACGGGCTCGAGGTCGGGCTGCGTGGCGGCTCGAATTCGCAACTCTTCGTGACCGTGGCGATCGGCCTCCTCGCGGCCATCGTGCCGGTGGTTCTCCTGAGGTACCGGCTGCGCAAGCGATCGCTGCAACCAATCCCTCAAGCCGTCTACGACGCTGACCGCCGATCCTTCTGGCAACGCCTCGACAAGATGCGGTTGGTCAGGCTCGGTGGGTTTGTGGTTCTGTTCGGTGTGAGCATGTTCATGCTGTTCACCAACCAGACCAAGATCGCATTTATCTTTGTCGTGATCACTTTCGTGTGGGTGCGCGGTTGGGAGATCTGGCGGTTCGCGGGCCGCTTGTTTCAGCGATAGACGGCATACGCCCAGCGGGCCGTCTGGGGTAACGCATGGGCGGCCGGCGCCGGTGGGTCCGTAGACTCGGCTGCCATGGAACCGTCCCAGCCGGCGCCGCCGATGGCCGCGGCCCGTCCGAAGGTCCTCGAGGCCCACGGCGACCGCCGTGAGGACCCTTATTACTGGCTGCGGGAGAAAGACAATCCCGAGGTCATCGCCTACCTGGAGGCGGAGAATTCCTATACGGAAGCGGTGACGGCTCCAACCGCGGCGCTGCGGGAGCGCCTCTATCGCGAGATCGTCGGTCGCGTCCAGGAGACAGACACCTCAGCACCCTCGTATTTCCGGGGCTACTGGAGCTACACAAGGACCGTCGAGGGCCTGGACTACGAGATCTACTGCCGCCGGGCCGAATCCATGAAGAGCCCTGAGCAGGTGACGCTCGATGGAAACGAGCTGGCGAAAGGCCACGATTACTTCGAGCTCGGTTTCGTCGAGAGCACTCCCGACCAGAACGTCGTCGCATACGCCGCGGATTACACAGGCGCTGAGCTGTTCGAGCTCCGGTTTCGCGACCTCGATACCGGCCGCGACCTTACCGATGTCCTGCACGACGTCTACTACGGCTTCGCCTGGGCGTCCGACAACCAGACTTTCTTCTACGTCAAGGCGGACGCTGCAATGCGGCCCTTCCAGGTGTGGCGTCACGAGCTGGGCGCGCCGGCGGAAAACGACGCGCTGGTGCTGCAGGAAGATGACGAGCGCTTCGAGCTGAGCGTCGAGCCGACCAAGAGCGAGCGCTACATCGTCTTCAGCAGCTCGAGCCAGCTGACGGCCGAGTGCAGGTTCATCCCAGCGGATGAGCCGCTGGTGGAGCCGGTGTTGATCGAGCCGCGACGGCATGGCATCGAGTACTCGGTCGACCACCAGGAGGATCGTTTCCTGATCCTCACCAATGACGGTGCCCTCGATTTCCGTCTCATGGCCGCGCCGGTGTCGAGTCCCGGGCGAGCCTCCTGGGCTGAGGTCGTGCCCGAGCGTGACGGAGTGCGTCTCAACTTCACGGATGTGCATCAGAGCTACGTCGTGCTGGGCGAGCGCGCGGAGGGCCTCCAGCGGCTCGAAGTGCTTGACTCCGCCACCGGAGCGATCCAGGTGGTAGAGCAGCCCGATGCCGCGTATACGGCTTTCCCCGGCTCCAACCCGGTGTACGAGAGCGAGGTCATGCGCTTCTTCTACACGTCGCTGACAGCGCCCTTCTCGGCTGTCGACTACAACATGCGGACTCGCGAGCGAACGTTGGTCAAGGAGCAGCCCGTGCGCGGGGGTTACGACCGGGCCGACTACGTCACCGAACGCGTGTGGGCGACCGCGCCGGACGGCGTCCGTGTGCCGATCTCGCTCGTCCGCAGGCGCGACGTGCACCTCAATGGAGGCAACCCAACGCTGCTCTATGGCTATGGCGCGTACGAGCTGTCCAACGACCCCATGTTCGACCCCGCGCGATTGAGCATGCTCGACCGGGGCTTCGTCTTCGCGATCGCTCACGTACGGGGTGGAGGGGAGATGGGGAGGGGTTGGTATGAAGACGGCAAGTTCTTGAACAAGACGAACACCTTCACCGACTTCATCGCGTGTGCGAATCACCTCATCGATCACGGCTACACGAGCGCACGCAAGCTCGCCATCCGCGGCCGGAGTGCGGGTGGGCTGCTCATCGGCTCGGTGCTCAACTTGCGACCGGACCTGTTCGGATGCGCTGTCGCGCAGGTCCCCTTCGTGGACGTCGTGACGACGATGCTCGACGAGACGGTGCCGTTGACCGTGAACGAGTACGAGGAGTGGGGCAATCCCAACGACGTCGAGTACTACGAGTACATGAAGGGCTACTCGCCGTACGACAACGTCAGGGCCGCGCGCTACCCGGCCCTGCTGGTGACCGCCGGCCTGAACGACCCTCGCGTCTCGTACTGGGAGCCTGCCAAGTGGGTGGCGAAGCTGCGCGCAGCCAATCAGGACGGTCGCCCCCTGCTGCTGCAGACGCAGATGGGCGCCGGTCACTCAGGGCCATCTGGCCGATACGAATCGTGGCGAGAGGAGGCCTTCATCACCGCTTTCATCCTGAGCGAGCTCGACGGATCCGCGACTTGACTTCGCGGCCCGGCCACCTTACGCTACCCCGGTCCCCACACCCATCCGGGTGTGTCCACGCCAAAAAGGAGTGATTCATGTTGCTGGTCGAGGAGCTGAGCTTCGCCGCCGATGGCGGAGTGTGCCTTCTCGAGACCGCACATTGAGTCTGTTCCGGTAAGCAGCTTCTAGACAAAGCACCAGAGGGACCGTGCGGCCGTTGGGCACCGCACGGTCCTTTTTGTTTCCACCGGATTCCAAAGGAGTGATCAGGCAATGAGCGCAGCAGCGATTCAGCTGCAGGGCGTCACCAAGGCCTTTCGGCGCCGCGAGCGCGAAGCCGGCGCGCCCTGGTGGCGCCGCGAGTGGAAGGACAAGGTCGCGCTGCACGAGCTTGACCTGGCCGTCCAGGCAGGCGGAGTGACCGGGATCCTCGGGCCGAACGGAAGCGGCAAGTCGACCCTGATCAGGATCCTGGGCACGCTGCTCACGCCGGACGCCGGCAAGGCGACGGTCTTCGGCTGGGATGTCGTGTCCGAACCGCTGTCGGTGCGCCGCCATGTCAACCGGGTGTCGGTCGAGGCCGCCTTCTTCAAAGAGCTGAGCCCATGGGAGAACATGCTTTACGCCGCGCGCCTGTACGGCGGTGGGGCAGCGGGGACGCGCAAGCGGGTGATGGAGATCCTCGGCCGCCTCGGCCTGCCGCTGGACACGGTGGATCAGCCGATGAAGCAGCTGTCGCGAGGCCAGCAGCAGAAGGTCGCCATCGCGCGCAGCTTCCTGACCGCCCCATCTCTGCTGCTTATGGACGAGCCGACCACAGGGCTAGATCCGCGCTCGAAGAAAGAGGTCCAGGCTGCCTTGCAGCTGCTGAGGGCTGAGCGCGAGGTGACGGTGCTGCTCTGCACGCACGACATGGACGAAGCGGCCGCGCTCTGCGACCGCGTCCTGATGATGGACGAAGGCCGCGTGCTCGCTGACGGCAGCCCCGAGGAGCTCGGCCGCCGGTATTCGAACGGCGACGGCCCCGCCGGCCTCGAAGAGGTCTTCATGCATCTCAGCGGCAAGCGATTCGCCGCTGAAGAGGAGGCAGAGCCGGCATGAGCGTCGGGATCCGGCACGTCGAGCTGAATGCTCTGTTCGGCTTTGCCGAACGGCAGCTGCACGTAGTCAAGCGCTACTGGGTGTGGGAGGTCGTCTGGCTCTTCTACAGCCTGGTCAGCGTGCTTTCGATCGGCTTTCTCGCCTCGGGCCTGGGCACGCTGGGCGTCGAGGGCGGATCGTTCGACCTGCACAAGGCGCAGCTCTACCTATTGATCGGCGCGCTCCTCTGGGGCTACCTGTCGCTGGTCTTCATGGAGGCCGCCTACGCGATCAGCTGGGAGCGGTGGGAGGGAACCATCGAGTACACGTTCATGGCTCCGATCCGGCGCGTCACCCACCTGTTCGGCATCTGCCTGTTCGCCATCGCCTATGGGCTGGCGCGCACGTTGGTCGTCTTGCTGGTGGCGATCGTCATGTTCAACCTCGACTTCTCGCACGCGAACATCCTGGCCGCGCTCGCCGTCCTGGCCGCCACGACCGTGCCGTTGATCGGGCTGAGCATCTTCACGTCGGTCCTTCCGCTGCTCTCGCCGCAGAAGGGTGAGCAGATGTCGGTCGCGGTGCAGGGCTTCCTGCTTCTGGTCTCGGGCGTGTACTACCCGCTCAGCGTTCTCCCGCTGCCGATGCAGATCGCGGGCGCTGCGTCACCGCTCACGTACGCCCTCGAAGGCATACGGACCAGCTTGCTTGACGGCGCCGGCGTCCAGGCCGAGCTGCCCACCATCGGCATCCTCCTGGTGATGGGCGCGGTGATGATCCCGGCCAGCCTGTGGGTGTTTTCGTGGGCCGAAAACCGGGCCAAACGGCTCGGGCTACTAAAGAGAAGTGGGTAAAGAGGCGTTAGGAAAGCTGCAGAAGTGTCTGCTGCGGAATCCAAACTAATGTTCGGGACTATCACATTCTGGCCCCGCATCTAGCATATTGGCGAGGCCCAAACACAAGATGTTGGGGTCACCGCCTCGGGCAGCGCTCAGGGCACCCAACATGTTGTGGTAAGGGTATTGACAGCCCCACGACTGCTTGATACGGTTCGCGGCGAATCGCGGTGATCAGTGGGGAGAAGTGGTGAACCAAGCAACATGGAAGCATACGTCGCACCCTACGTCCAAGTACGGCACGCCATACATCTCCTCTACGCCACTTCTCCCCGCAGCCGCGATGGTGCCGGACACGACCCAGATTCTGAACTACCGGTCGGGGCGCTGAATGGTCATCGGGACGCAGCGCTTCGCGACCCGGGAGACACGCGGGCTCGCCCTCACCGCAACCGTCGCTGACTACCTGTGGCAGCGCGCGACGGCCATGAACCACCGCTTCGACAAGCTGGGCAACCCGATGCCGCTTGAGCTTCACGGCTGCGGCTGCGGGCTGTGTGCCCGCCAGCAGCGCGAGCTCCACCAGTACTGGGAGGCCCGATGAGTGTTCACGGGAGCCTACCGGGTGCGAGTGGACGACAAGGGCAGGCTGGCCATCCCGGCCGCCTTCCGCAAGCAGCTGGCGGAGGGGAGCTTCGTATCGGTGGGTTTGGACAACGTCCTGGCGATCTATCCACCGGACCTATGGGCGGCCCTCGCGCAAGACCTGCACAGCCCGCTGCCGGGGCCCGACCAGCGGGCGCTGGCCCGGACCCTCTATTCGCTCTCGGAGATATTCGAGCCGGACGCCCAGGGACGGATCATCCTGCGTCCGGAACAGCGCCGGCTGACGGGGATCGACTCCCCATCGTCGGTGGTGGTCATCGGGAGCGGCTCGCGGGTCGAAATCTGGCCCGAGGACCGATGGGACAACTACAGCGCCGACGCGCAAGGACGCTTTACCGAATTCGCTGACAGGGTGATCTCAGCCCGCTGAGCCCGCACCAACCCGCACTTTCACAAGAGGTAATAGAGCTGCTTCAGCCCGCAGGGGGCGCCGTCGCGATCGACTGCACCCTCGGGCAGGCGGGCCACGCCCGCCAGATCCTGGAGAGGATCACACCTGGCGGCCGGCTGCTCGGGATCGACCGCGATCCCGCCGCGGTCAAAGCCGGCGAGGTTCTGCTGGCGCAGTTTGCGCCTGCGGTGGTCGTCGTTCACGGTCGCTTCAGCGACCTGGAGGCGATAGCACGTCAAACCGGCTTCGTCGATGCAGACCTGATCCTTTTCGACTTCGGTATCTCCAGCACCCAGCTCGACGCTCCGGAGCGCGGATTCAGCTTCCGCGGCGATGGACCGCTCGACATGCGCATGGACGAAACCTCGAGCCTCACGGCCGAACAGATCGTCAACACGTTCGACCCGTCAGAGATCGAGCGCATCCTGCGCAGCTACGGCGAAGAACGCTGGGCGCGCCGGATCGCACAGTTCATAGTGGCGCGGCGCCCGCTCCGCACCACTCGCGACCTGGCCGCGGCCGTCGAGGCCGCGATCCCACGGAAAGCCTGGCCACGGGACATCAACGTCGCGACCAGGACCTTTCAGGGTCTGCGGATAGCCGTCAATGACGAGCTGAACGAGATCGAGGCAGGACTGAAAGCAGCTCTTTCGACACTCAAACCCGGTGGTCGTATGGCGACGATCAGCTTCCACTCCCTGGAAGACCGCTTGGTGAAGTCATTCTTCAACGTCGAGTCCAAAGACTGTATCTGCCCACCCCAGCAGCCAGTCTGCACCTGCGGCCACCGGGCAACCCTACGCATCGTCACCCGCCGCCCCGTCCGTCCTTCGGAGAAAGAGGTGGCGGCCAACCCCCGCGCTCGATCAGCCCGCCTGCGGGTGGCCGAGAAGCTCTAGGTCTGCGTCTTACCCCCCTCCCAAGTCCTGGTGGCCGGCCCAACCCCTCCGGTCACCAGGCACCACCAATCACACCATGCGTCCAAGCAACAGATGAGGCACACGTATTGATATCGACCCGAATATTGACCCGGCGCCGCCAAGGCGCCGCCGGCGCGCAGCACGTGCCCGCGCCGGTCCGGCGTCGCCGGCGCACGCGTGGCTTCGTGCAGGTGGCGAGCATGGCCGCCGCCGATCGCCTGCACCTGAATGCGTTCGGTCATGCCTACCTGGGTCTTGGGGCCGTGGTCATCTGCGTCCTCTTCTATCTGGCCCTGGCTGCCCAGATTACGCAGGCGTCCTATGACATCGCGCGGCTCCAGGACCAGCAGCGCCAGCTGGTTGCGGAGCAGGACCAGCTTCAGTACCAGGAGGTGACGCGTCACGCGCCGGCGGAGGTCCAGCGCGCCGCCGCCCAGAGCGGGATGGACCGCACGACGCCGACCAAGTTCGTCGTGCCGCAACCGGTGGCGATCAACCTGCAGGCTCCCATCGGAGCGGCGCCGACCGATTCGACTCCGCTGTGGCAGCGGATGGTGGCGGCGGTGGTCGACCGGGTCGTGGGCGCCCACGACGTGATGGCCGCCACCCGCTGATGGCGGCTGGGGCCTTCGGCATCAAGCCCCCCCGACGTCTCGAGCGCGCTACGTCGGCTCGCCTGCGAATCTTCACCATGGTCGTCGTCGCGCTCCTCCTGTCGACAGTGGTGTGGACGCGCCTGGCCTACTGGCAGGTGCTTCGCCACGGCCAGCTCGCGCAGCAAGCCGCGGCTCAGTACCGCGAGGTGGTCGAGCTCCCGGCGATTCGAGGCGCGATCTTCGACCGCCATCTCACGCAGCTCGTTGTCAACACGACCGTCTACTCCGCTTTCGTGTCCCCGGACCAGGTGCCGGTGGCACAGCGCCACCAGGTCGCCACTGCCCTGTCGTCGGTGCTCGGTGTGAATCAAAACGCGGTGATGGAAACTCTCGCGTCAGGCAGCAAGTTCGCCTACATACTTCGCCGCTTCTCGAAGGAAAAGGCAGATCAGCTGAGGGCGATGAAGCTTCAGGGAGTCGGGCTGGAGGAGGAGCAACAGCGTTCCTACCTGCCTGGGATCTCGTCGACTTCGACGCTTGCGGCCAACCTCCTGGGTTTCGTCACCTATGACGGGCAGGGCCAATACGGCATCGAGGCCCAGTACCAGAAGTCGCTGGCCGGCACGCCCGGTTACATCTCCAGCTACAGGGACCTCGCCAATCGCGAGATCGTTCTCGGCTCGCACACCCACCAGGACCCGGTGCAGGGCTCGGACCTCGTCACCTCGCTCGACGCCAACATTCAGTACGCCGCCGAGCAGGCGCTGGCGAACGGCGTCAAGAAGGCGCGCGCAGAGAGCGGCAGCGTGCTGATCATGGATCCGAAGACGGGCGGCATCGTCGCCTGGGCCGACTACCCGAGCTACAGCGCCAACAACTTCAATCGCACCCCGACCGCCATGTTCAAGGACAACGTCTTGAGCTACGTCTACGAGCCGGGGTCGGTCATGAAGGTGGTCACCCTTTCGGGCGCGATGGATGCCGGCGCCATCAAGCCGAACACCGTGATCGACGATCCGGGAGCGTTGTACATCGGCGGCTATCGCATCTCCGATTGGGACGGCCGCAACCACGGCAAGATCACTTACACCTATGTCCTAGAGCACTCCCTCAACGTCGGTGCGATGAAGGCGATGCAGGCCGAAGGTCACAAGAAGTTCTATGGCTACCTGCAGAGCTTCGGGCTGACTCGACCGAGCGGGATCGACGTCGCCGGGGAAAACTCGGTCGCGCCCCCCTCAGCCTCGACGATGGCTGACTCGCAGTACGCGACGACGGCGTTCGGTCAGGGCATCGACGTCAACATGGTTCAGATGCTGTCCGCGATCAACGTGGTCGCCAACGGTGGCAAGTACGCGCCACCTCATGTGGTCGAGCGAATCGGCAACAGGATCAACCCGGTGATGCTCCAGCCGCAGCGACAGGTCATCAGCGCCAAGACGGCGAAGCAGATGACGGCGATGATGCAGGCCGTGGTGCAGTACGGATCGGGCTGGACCGCCCGGGTCCACGGATTCGAGAACGATCAGACAGGAAAGACTGGAACCTCCCAGATCCCGATCAAGGGCAAGTACACGCAGAACGTGTGGGCCTCTTACGTGGGCTTCTTGCCTGCCGACCACCCCCGGTTCACGATGATCGTCGTCATCCGCAAGCCAAACGTTCCAGGCGCCGACCAGGACTGGACCCTGAACGACGGTTATTTCACGGCGGCGCCTGTCTGGCAGAAGATCGCCCAGGCGATGGTCGTCAGCTGGCACATAACCCCGGATCGGAAGTAGCCGCTCGGGCGCCCGGATCGTTACAAACTTAGATAGATGCGGTTGACGCTCCTCGAGATACTCGGGGCGACCGGCGGCGGCCAGATTGGCGGCACGTTCGTCGGCAACGCCTTCTCCACGTTCCACACCGACTCGCGAGAGGTGGAGCAGGGAGGGGTCTTCTTCGCCCTGAGGGGGGCGGAGAAGGATGGTCACGACTTCGTTCCCGACGCGATCGAGCGCGGCGCGGCGGTGCTCATGGTCGAGCGCCGCATGGAGACGGCCCCGGGAGTCGGCCAGGTCCTCGTCTCGGACACATGGGACGCGCTGTACGCGCTTGCGGGTTACGCCCGCGAGCGGGTGCGGCCGCTGGTGGTCGCGATCACCGGCAGCAACGGCAAGACCTCGACCAAGGAGATGTTGGCGGCCGTCCTCGGAAGCCGTTACAACGTCTTGCGGACGTCCGGCAACCTCAACACCGAGACCGGCGTGCCGCTGACGATGCTCCGTCTCGAGCCCGAGCACACGGCGCTCGTCCTCGAGATGGGCATGCAGAGGCCGGGTGACGTCCGCCGCCTGGTCGAGCTGGCGCTGCCGTCGATCGGGATCGTGACCAACATCGGCATCGTGCATATGGAGTTCTTCGCATCGCAGGACGAGCTGGCAGCGAGCAAAGGCGAGCTCGTGGCCGGGCTGCCTGAGTCAGGGCTGGCCGTGCTGAACGCGGACGACAAGTACTTCGAGCTCCTTGCGGGCATGACCCCGGCCGGGACCGCGAGCTTTGGGTTTCAGAAGGGCGACTACCGCGTCGAGAGCTACAGCCCGCTGCGCGACGGAGGGTCGACGTTCTCGGTTCGAGGCGCAGAGGTGCATCTTTCGCTGCGGGGCCGTCATCAAGCTCTCAATGCGGCCGCCGCGCTCGCCGCCGGCGATTTCGCAGGCGTGTCAGTCGCGCTCGGCGCGGAAGCCCTTGCACAGGTCGTCGTCGAGCATCGCCTCCAGGAGGTGGTGGCGCCGGCGGGCTTCGTGGTCATCGATGACGCTTACAACGCGAGTCCCGAGTCGATGCTCGCGGCGTTCGATTCGATTTCGGAAGCGCCACGAGAGGGACGCCTGATGGCAGTCCTCGGCGAGATGCGTGAGCTGGGCTCCCTGGCCGAAGAGTCGCACCGCGCCGTCGGGCGGCGCGCCGCCGAGGTGTTCGACGCGGTTTGCGTCGTCGACGGTGAGCAGGGTCGCGTCCTGGCCGAGGCGGCGGGTGCCGATGTCGTCCCGGACCGCGCCGCGGCGCTCGCGTGGGTGAAGCAGCACGCGCGCCAGGGCGACCGTGTCCTGATCAAGGGATCGCACGGAGTCCATCTCGACGAGGTCGTCAAAGAGTTGACGCGGTGACGATCTTTTCGGCGGTCACCTTCTTCGTCGCGCTGGTGCTCTCACTCATCCTTTATCCGCCGGCGATCAGGGTGTTGCGGCGCTGGAAGGCGGGCCAGGTGATCCAGACCGAGCTTCCCGAAAGCCACCAGAAGAAGGCCGGGACGCCGACGGGCGGTGGAGCGCTGTTCGTCGCGCTGGGCATCCTCGCCGGCTTCCTGGCCATGATCGCCGGGCACGCGGGCGCGCTGCCCGCCACCGCCGGGTTGCTGGCCGGCGGCCTGATCGGTTTCGCTGACGATCGCAGCAAGCTTCGGGTGGGCACGCGCGGCATCGCGGCCCGTTTCAAGCTTCCGATCCAGGTGCTGGTCGCGCTGCCGCTCGCCGCGCTGGCCGTGTCGCAGGGCGGTGCGCATCAATACCTGCTGCCGGACTGGCAGTGGCTCATTTACACGTTGGCTGTGCTGGCCATAGTCGCAACGGCCAACGCGGTCAACCTGACCGACGGCATGGACGGGCTGGCCGGCGGCCTGTCGGCTATAGCTTTCGCGGCCCTGGCCCTCCTCCTGCCCGCGGCGCAGGCCGGCGAGAAAGCCGTCGCGCTCACCATGTGCGGCGCTCTCGCCGGCTTTCTCGTCTACAACCGCTACCCCGCGCGCGTGTTCATGGGCGACACCGGTTCGCTTGCGATCGGGTACGCGCTGGCGGTCATGGCGATTCAGCAGGGCTTGATCCTTCTGCTCCCGCTGGTCGCACTGGTGTTTGTGCTGGAGACGCTGTCTGTCATCATTCAGGTGGCTTACTTCAAAGCCACCGGCGGACGTCGAGTTTTCAAGATGACCCCGATCCACTACACGTTCCACCACGAGGGTTGGTCTGAGAATCGCATCGCGCTCTCCTTCTGGGGCGCGGGGCTCCTCTCGGCGCTGGCCGCGGCCGGGGTGGCACGGCTGATCTCGTGACCGCCCTGGTGGTCGGGGCGGCGCGCAGCGGGGTCGCGCTTGCCAACCACCTGACCAGCAAAGGCGAGCGTGTCATCGTCGTGGACCGCAAGCCCGAGTCGGCACTCGAGGAGACGATCGCGCTGATGCCGCCAGACGTTGACCTGCGCACCGGCGGCTATGACGAGACCGTGCTCGCGGGAGTCGACGTGGTCTACGCAAGTCCCGGTGTGCCGTGGGACTCAGAGCTGCTCGTGCGAGCGCGGGAGCGCGGCATCTCGGTGTCCAGCGAGATCGACCTGTTCCTTCGATCGTGCCCTGGCACCGTCGTCGGAATCACCGGAACCAATGGCAAGACCACCACCACCGCGCTCACCGGCAGCGTCCTCGCCGCCGGCCCTCGGCCGGTCATCGTCGGCGGCAACATCGGCGACACGGTGCTCGACCGCATCGATGAGATCACCCCACGACACTGGGTCGTGCTGGAGCTGTCGAGCTTTCAGCTCGAGTCGGTCGAGCGGCCGCGCCTGCACGTAGGCGTGATCCTCAACATCACGCCCGATCACCTCGACCGCCACGGCACCTTCGAGCGCTACGTCGACCTCAAGGCCCGCGCCGTCGAGTTCGCCGGCGCAGACGATTTCGCCGTTCTGAACGGGCGCGACGAGGCGATCCGCGGAATCGCGCAGCGCACCCGCGCCAAGGTCGTCTGGTTCGACGAGCACCGACCCCTTCCTCCGATGCCACTGCCTGGGCGGCACAACATGGAGAACGCCCTCGCCGCCGCAGCGGTGGGTCGTATCGCCGGCCTCTCGGACGACGCCATCGATGCCGCAATCGGCTCGTTCAAGGGTGTCGAGCATCGACTCGAGCTGGTCGGCGAGTGGGGCGGCGTGCGCTGGTACAACGACTCCAAGGCCACCAACCCCGACGCCGGGCGGGTCGCCCTGAGCGCGTTCCCGAACACGCCGGTGGTCCTTATCGCAGGCGGTTATGGCAGCGGCTTCGAGCTGGGTGGGTGGCTGGCGGACGTCCTCGCCAACGTCGAAGCGGTGGTCCTGATCGGTGCGTCGGCCGGCCTTCTCGCCGAGGGTCTGGGCAACCACCCGAAGGTTGTCCGCGCAGCCGGCCTCGATGAGGCCGTCGAGCGCGCCGCGGAGCTCGCCCGCCCAGGCGGCGTCGTTGTGCTCAGTCCTGCCTACAAGAGCTTCGACATGTTCAAGGACTACGAAGACCGGGGCCGGCGGTTCAAGGCCGCCGTCCGCGCCAGGCTCGGCACGCCGAGCGCGCCCGGTGGACGTTCATGAGCTCGGGGGTTCGCGAGGAGCGCCAGCCCGACCGCCTGCTTCTTTTCACGACAGTATTCCTGTGCGGCGCGGGGCTGGTGATGGTGACGAGCGCGAGCGTTGCATTCGCCTACACGCAGCACGAGTCGGCGTTTTACTACGCCGAACGCCAGACCGTCTGGATGCTCATCGGCTTTGCCGCGCTGTTCGTGCTCAGCCGCTTCGACTATCGGCGCTTACGACCCATCGCGCCGGCCGGGGCCGTGGCGGTGGTGCTGCTGATGATCCTGGTGCTCGTGCCACACCTCGGCGTCACCGTCAACGGCGCGCGGCGCTGGTTCGACGCGGGTCCGTTGGGTACCTTCCAGCCGTCGGAGCTGGGCAAGCTCGCATTCGCGGTTTTCGTCGCGCACTGGATCGACCGCAACGCGGCAGTGGTCGGAAACTTCCAGAAGGGACTCCTGCCGATCGCGGCGATGCTCGGCGGAGTGCTTGCGCTGTTGATGCTCGAGAAGGACGTGGGCACGTCCATCGTGATGGTGGCGATCTTCATGAGCGCGTACTGGGCGGGCGGCGGCCGGTTCAGGCACGTCGTCCTCCTGGTTGCGTTCCTCGGGCTCGCGCTCCTCGCCTTCACGCTGTTCGAGCCGTACCGCTTCGCGCGGCTCGTGTCGTTCAGAAACCCCTTCTCAGACCCGCTCGGGGCCGGCTTTCAATCCACCCAGGCGCTTTACGGGCTGGGCTCGGGCGGATTCTTCGGCGTCGGCATCGGGCACTCGGTCGAGAAGTACGGCTGGCTGCCAGAAGCCCACACCGACTTCATCTTCGCCATCATCGGCGAGGAAACCGGGCTGGCCGGTACGACACTTGTGATGCTGGGCTTCCTGTGCTTTGCGTTCCGCGGTTACCGTGCCGCCCTGCGCGCGCGAGATCGATTCGGCGCCGTGCTTGCGGTCGCGATCACCACATGGATCGCATTCGAAGCGCTGCTCAACATGGCGACGGTAACCAACACGCTGCCCATTGCAGGCGTGCCGTTGCCCTTCTTCAGCTACGGCGGCACCGCGCTCGCCACGACTCTTGCGGCGGTCGGTGTGCTCCTCAGCATTGCGAGGCGGGGCACAAGCTCTGGACCAGGAACTAAACGGAGGACGGATGAGGCTTTTGATTTCTGGCGGCGGGACCGGAGGGCACCTCTATCCGGCGCTCGCGGTCGCGCGAGCCTTTCGCGCTGAGGAACCGGACGGTGCCCTGCTGCTGGTCGGGCGATCGGGCGGGCCCGAGGAACGACTGGTGCCCGCGGCCGGTTTCGACCTGGCCACCGTCAACGTGCGCGGTCTCGACCGCGACGCAGTTTGGAAGAACATCGCCCTGCCGGCCATCATCCCGACGGCGCTGCGCGCCGGGCTCCGCATCGTCGATCGCTTTCGGCCCGACGTGGTCCTGGGCATGGGCGGTTACGTGATGGCGCCTGCGGTCGCGGCGGCGCGGATCAGAGGCATCCCGTACGTCCTGCACGAGAAGGACGTTCGCCCAGGTCTGGCCACTCGAATCTTCGCGGGAGCGGCCGCGGTGGTCTGCACCACCTTGCCTGGGACGGAAAAGCGGATGAGCGCCAAGCGCGTTGTGCTCACCGGAGTCCCCTTGCGAGAGGGATTCAAGCCGCGTACGCCCGCCGCCCCCGCCAGAAACCTGCTGATCACGGGTGGGAGCCAGGGAGCCCGCAACATCAACCAGACGATCTGGGCCGCGCTGGATGATCTCTGCGAGCGCTTCGAGGAGGTAGTGCACGTGGCCGGGCGCCAGGGCGCCGAAGGGGTGGCTTCACATGCGCATCCGCGCTACCGCGGCCTGGCCTTCGTGGACGACATGCCGGCGGTGATGGGGCGCGCCGACCTGGTGGTCAGCCGAGCGGGCGTCGGAACGATCGCGGAGGTGACGGCGGTCGGGCTCCCGATGGTGCTGGTGCCCGGAACGTTCGGGGGCGGCCACCAGGAGGAGAACGCGTCAGCGATGGTGGGCGCCGGCGCGGCGGTGAGCATCGGCGACGCACAGCTCACCCCGGAGAGTCTGCTGGCCGCAATCGATGGACTCACCCCCGAACGGCTCAAGGCAATGGCGAAAGCCTCTGCAGCCGCCGGCCGGAGGGACGCCGCTCAGCGCGTGCTGGGCGTTCTTAAGGAAGTTGTGGGGCAAGGATGAAGGTCCATCTGATGGGCATCGGCGGGGCCGGCGTGTCGGCGCTCGCGCGGATCCTTGCGGCGCGCGGAGACGAGGTCAGCGGGTGCGATACGAAGTCGTCCGACACCACGGCTGAGCTCGAGGACGCCGGCATCCGCGTCGAGCTCGGCCACGACCCGGAGCACGTTCTGTTCCAGGACCTCCTCGTCTACAGCGGCGCCGTCAAGTCGTCGCCCGAGCTGGATGCAGCGCGGGCGATGGGCGTCAAGGTGCTCAGCCGGGCTGAGATGCTGGCAGAGCTCATCGCCGAGCGGGACTCGATCGCCGTCGGCGGCAGCGCCGGGAAGACGACAGTCACATACATGATCGGCCACATCCTCACGGAGGCCGGCTTCGACCCGACGGTTCTCGTCGGCGACGG
>VBIU01000120.1 GCA_005880945.1 Chloroflexota bacterium
GAGGTCGTGGCGCCCGAGCGCCTGATGAAGCGGATCATCATCGTCGGAATGCTGGTCATCGTCACGCTCTACATCGGCGCGAACCTGGCCTACCTGTACATCATGCCGGTCAGCATCATGGCGCAGCAAAAGGAAGCGATTGCCCGGACGGTCATGACGGCGATTGCCGGGCCCGCTGGTGGCGCCGTCATCATGCTCACCATCATGACGAGCGTATTCGGCGCGCTCAACAGCAACCTGCTCGCCAAGACGCGCGTCCCGTACGCGATGGCGCGCGACGGCCTGATCTTCTCCTTTCTCGGGAGCATCCATCCGCGCTGGGCCACGCCGTGGGCGGCGCTGCTGATCCAGGGCGCGGTCGCGATCATCATGGTCCTCGTTCTCAGGGACTACGATACGCTGATCACCTACTTCGTGGTCGTCGAGTGGGCCGCGTTGATCTTCGCCGTGGCCGCGGTGTTCGTGCTGCGACGGAAGCTGCCTGATGCGCCGAGGCCGTTCCGCACGCCGATCTATCCGTGGGTGCCGCTGTTGTTTCTGATAGGCACCGTCGTCGGTCTCTCGGCCATCGTCGGGGGCCAGATTCAGGTGGGCAACTTTTCGCCGGTCTACGGTCTCGGCATTGCGGTGGCCGGATTCCCCGTTCATTACCTGTGGAAACGATTGAAGAGGAGCGCCCCCCCTTGAGAAAAGCCATTGTGACCGAGCAGGCGCCGAAGCCGCGTGGTCCGTATTCGCAAGGGATCATCGAGGGAGATTTCATCTTCGTGGCCGGACAGGGACCCACCAATCCGCAGACCGGGAAGCTGGAGCTTGGCGACGTGCGGTCCGAGACGAAGCGGGTGTTCGAGAACCTGGGGGCGATTCTCCAGGCGGCGGGCTCGTCACTCG
The DNA here is from genome assembly GCA_005880945.1 of Chloroflexota bacterium. Lineage (GTDB taxonomy): Bacteria > Chloroflexota > Dormibacteria > Dormibacterales > Dormibacteraceae > Palsa-872. Next base: position 892 of record VBIU01000120.1, read on the forward strand.
ATCACGTCGTCAAGTGCAACGTTTTCTTGCGCGATATCAACGATTTCGCGGCGATGAACGAGGTGTACGCCACATACTTCACGGCGCCGTTTCCGGCACGCACGACGATCCAAGCGGGCGCGCTGCCGGGCGGCATCGCCGTCGAGATCGAGTGCGTCGCGAGGAAGGGTCGATAGTGGACGCGCTCGACACCTCGACACCCCTGCCCTCTACGTCGATCTGGACGTCCTCCAGCGCAACATCGCGCGCATGCAGGAGCAATGTCGCGCCTGGGGCGTCGCGCTCCGGCCTCACGTGAAGACCCACAAGATCCCCGAGATTGCACAGCTGCAGCTCGATGCCGGCGCCATCGGGATCACGGTCGCCAAAGTGGGCGAGGCGGAGGTGTTGCCTGGCGACGATGTGCTTGTCGCCTACCCCCTGTTGAAGCCGAAGCTGCCGCGTTTGCGAGAGCTGGCGAAGACTCGGACGCTGACGGTGGCGGTCGATTCGGCCCAGGTCGCGCGTGACCTCCAGTGCGTGATCGACGCCGGGTCAAAAACGTTCTCGAGCGATCAGACCGTCGGTGCCGGAACGTTCGGCCACTTCGTCGGGCGTGCATGGACCATGCGCAAACTGAATGAGGGAGCACGGCTACGTGGAGACTCAGCCCCTAACGAACGGTGAGTCTCGAGATGGGGCGACGGCCCGCGTCGGAGAGAAAGTCTGGGTGGTGCCAAGCCACGTGTGTGCGACGGTGAACCTGCACGACGAAATCTGGTACGGCCGCGGCGGCCGAGTGGAAGGTAGCTGGAAGGTCGCTGCGCGCGGGAAGGTGCGGTAGGATTGCGCCGCTGACACCCGAGCTGCTACTGCAGCGCGCGAACGTCCCGCCGCCTCTAGTGTCTCACGGCCAAACAAAAAGCAGCGGCTCTCGTTCCTACTGTCTCGGGAGGGGTCCGAACCGCTTGAGCGCCGCTGGCTTCCCCTCGACCGCAAGCCCCGCCTTGCGCGCATGGGCGAGGTCGATCTTCGCCAGGAGCAGCTGCCAGGCCAGCGGCGTCGGCCCGATGATCACAGCGTCCGGCTTGTCCGCCGGCCCAACGCGCGCGGTCACCCTCCCGTTCGCTGCCTCAAGCGTGACGCGTTGGTCTCGATCGCGGACTTCGATGCGTACGGGCGGCTTGCGCGGCGCGCGGTCGGTGAGATAGAGTCGCGCCGGTAGCACCAGCCAGTGGGGAAGGAAGACGTCGTCCTTCGCCGGCGCCTCGAGCAGCGGCGCGGCCCACCGGCCGAGCGCGGCGATGACCGTCTCGAGCGCTTCGCCGCGCGGGGTGAGGACATATACGGCCGCGGCCGCCGGGGCCGGCGACATGTCTCGGCGAAGCAACCCCGCCTCCTCCATGTCGCGTAGCCGGTCGGCGAGCAGGTTCGTGGGAATCCCAGGAAGGCCGATCCGCAGATCGGTATACCGAGACGGCCCGCGAATGAGCAGCTCGCGGACGATGAGCAGCGTCCAGCGATCGCCAATGATGTCGAGGCTCTTGGCAAGCCCGCAAAACTGTCCATAGGAGCGCATGGCGGATGGTAAGCCATTGGCTTGACAATATCAAGTGCATGGTTGACTTTCTCAAGTCCAGCCCCCCGGAGACCATCATGGGCATCCAGAACGACCCTCGTGCGACCGCCGACTCCCTAAAGAGAGAGTTCCCATGACCACGTCCACCCTGCTCCGCGTCACCGCGGTAGTCGCCCTGCTTCAGTTCTTCGGCCACGCTGCGTTGTTCGTCCGTGCCAAACCGACTCACGGCGACGCCGAGGTGACCGTGGTAGCGGCGATGAAGGCGCACCGGTTCAACTTCGGCGGCTCGATGCGCAGTTACTGGGAGATGTACTTCGGCTACGGCCTCGAGGCCGCGTTCATCTGCCTCGTCGAAGCGATTTTGTTCTGGCAATTGGCGATCATCGCGGGCACCACGCCGGCGATGGTGCGACCGATCATCGCGCTGTTCCTGGTGGCGAACGTGGCGCATGCGATCCTTGTGACGCGATACTTTTTTCTGGTGCCCCTGGTGCCCGATATTCTGATCGCGCTGCTGCTCGCGTGGACGCTGGTGATGTCAGGTCGCTCGGCGGGACGGTGACAACTCTTCGAACGGCGTGTTGTCGAAGGTCCTGGATGCTCGCCGGACCAGGCATGTACTGCTCACGATCGATCATCTTCTTCTCCTAGCGCGGCGTCAGGCGAGCGGTCTGAGCGCGTACCGCCCATAGGCAACGAAGGCCACCAATAGAGTGGAAAGCACAAGCCCCACAGTCGAAGTCACTGTGAGGCTTGCTCTTCAATCAATCGGGACGGGTCCCACGCGCCGTTACGGGTTAGGCCAGCTCTGCCACACCGCGCTCATCCCCGCATCGTCCGTGGGGAACGGCGCATGACGGATGCCTGCGTACACCGGATTCATCACCGCGTCGGGTGGGGGCCCGAAGTGGCCCAGCTCGAGTGAGTGGCCGTTTTCGTGCAGCGCGACCGTTTGCACATCGACGGCCGGCAACGGCTGGTTGATCATCCACGGGCTGCCGGCCCGGTCGCTCGCCGGGTCGCCGAACGTGTTGTTGTAATACACTTCGTTGAGAGCGGTATCGAGGTAGTTGTCCCCGTTGATGTCGGTGGGATTGCCGTTGTCATCGATGAAGATGAACGACACCGAGAGTGCCAGGATGCCGCGCCCGCCGCCGGGCCCGCCCACCGCCTCGAAGAACGCCCGGGGATAGAAACCGGCATCGACGATGTCGGCGGCGAACGGATTGCCGAAGCCGCCGAACCCGAAGAACGCGTCGAAGATCGTGATGTCGGTGCCGGGATCGGGCCGCTTCACGATCGCGACCTTGTTCAGCGCGTCATCACTCGACCACGTAGCCAATGCGGCGTCCACCGCCGCTTCGGTTTGGGCGGCGGTCAGACCGCTGGCCGTCTGGCCTCCCGACTGGTCGAAGATGTAGGTGATGTTCGTGCCGTCGGCGAGGCGGCGGGGATCATTGGGCACCCAGCGAAAGGGCGTCTGGTGGAGCCGGATCCCGGGCCGGCCATTCCCGATCGTGAAAAAGTCCAGGGCCTCGATCGCGACGTGCTGCCCGTTCGCCGCGAGTTGCTGATTGATCTGCTGCACGCGGCGCAACAGCGCTGGGTCTTGTTCCGTAGCGGCGGTCCGCGAGAACTGAGGGGCCGTGGGCGCCGTCGCCTGTTGGGGCGCCCGCTCACAGGCGGCGAAAGCGAGTACGGTGATAGCGGAGCGGCAGAGGGTTTTGGGGAATGCCATGTGACCTCCGGTGAGAATCTGACCCGAGTACGCGAGACGGTTGGTAGTGCGAAAGGTGGCACGGCGTGCGGCGCCAAACAAGAACGATTTGAGCGAGTATCGGTCATGCCTTCCGCGAACCGTCACCGCGTCCGCTCGCCAAGGCGGACGCGATCATCCCACTCAACGTGGTAGCCGAACAACCAATCCTGCGATTGACGCGCGATGAGCTTCAGGAAGAAGGGCGCGAGCAAGTCCCGGATCACTCGACCGACGGATCCAGGCGCCTTGTTGCTTGAGGACCGCGCCCCGAACGCCACAACGCGCTCGACGCGCGGGCGACGCAGCCGCTCGAATGCCGTGAAGGCAGCAGCAGGTTCAGAGAGATCCCGCAGGCACTTGGCTAATACCAGCGCGTCTTCGATCGCCATCGACGCGCCCTGCCCGGAGCTCGGTGATGCCGCGTGAGCGGCATCACCGATGATGATCATCGATCCACGGTACCACCTCGGCACCCGGGGGAGGTCATATTGATCCGTGCCGCCAACCAGCTCCGGCGTGCTCCGGATAATCTCAACTGACGGTCCTGCGTCATCCGCGAACAAGTCGATCAGGCGCGCCTTCCATTGATCGCTTGTGGGCGCCACCAAGTCACGACGGCGCATGGTCGGTGCACTCGGTGGATTGGCGAACCACCAGGTCTCCCCAGACGGATGCACGACGTAACCGAAGAATGCCCGCTTGCCGAAGGTCATCACGTAGGCCCCTGGGGCCATGCTGACCGCCGCAGTGCGGGTGAACCCTCCAACATTGCCGAGACCAAGGTGGCGGGGGTCCGGCGCTGCGGGGTCGATGATCCGGCGGGTGCGCGAATGGATGCCGTCCGCGCCGATCAGCAGATCCCCAGTGGCCCGTGTCCCATCCTCAAAACAGGCGGTCACTCCGCCGTTGGCTAGGACCTCCGCTTCGACTAGGCGTTTGCCGTGCTGGACCTCGATCCCCCGGCTCTGGGTTGCCTCGTGTAAGACACGATACAAGTCGGCGCGTTTGATGGTATGAGTCGTGGTGCCGTCGGGGAGCACACCCCCGATCGGGATCACGCCGAGGCGCTTGCCCGTACCGCTCACCAGGTCGATGGTCCGCGTGGAAAAACCCATGTCCATAACGGGCCGATGAAGATCGAGGGCCCGCAAAGCGTCGAGCCCGTTGACAGCGACGGTGAGGAACGCACCCGCAGTGCCTGTGTTCGCCCGATAGGCTTCGTACACAACCGACTCGATGCCGGCGCGCTGCAGCGCCACGGCGGTGACGGGGCCCGCAATGCCGCCGCCGATGATGAGTGCCTTCGTCATGGTGCGCTTCCCCCGTTGATCGAAGCTTCCTGAGCGCCGGGGCCAACGGTACCTTGATGGCTGTGGCGCTGCGAACATCGGATCTGCCTCGGCAGAGGCTCCTGGGTGCGACGGGCGGTGTGCGGCTGAGGCTCATGACCGACCCCGCCGGCAGCCTGGATTCACCGCCTTGCAATGGCGTACGCGTCTGCATACATGCCGGTCCGCCGATCTACGCCCTCTCTCGCTACGGAAGTGCGCAGCACCGCGGAACAGTGATTTTCGGCGACATCGACATCATCCCCGCACATCTTCCGGCGGCTTGGGACCTTCGAGGCACCGACATCAATCTGGTGATCACGATCGAGGAGGAGCTGCTGCGCCGCGTCGTGCAGGCTTCGCACGCCGACCCGCGCCATCTAGAAATCCGCAGCCGCTTTCAGGTGCGGGATGCACGCATCGAACACATTGGCTGGGCGCTCAAGGCGGAAATGGAGAGCGGCTATCCGAGCGGGCCGTTGTATTTGGAGAGCCTGGCCGAGGGACTTGCCGCCTGTCTCGTGCACAATCACAGCTCCATCGCTCGCGAGCGAGCGATGGAACGCAGCGCGATGGGCGCTCGGCGATTGCGCGACG
>VBIU01000038.1 GCA_005880945.1 Chloroflexota bacterium
CTCCACGCGCGCGCCGTCGCCGCCGTAGTAGGCGACGCGCACGCCATCCGGTGCGGGTGGCGGCTCCGATTTCAGCTCCAGACCCAGCGCGTCGCGGAGAAAAGCAGCGACCTCGTCCAGCGAGGCCACCACCACGCCAACGTGATCAACCCGCGCGTTCACGCCGGCGCGATCCTCGCGATGTCCTCGTCCGAGTACCCGAGCTCTCGCAGAACCTCGTGCGTGTGCTCGCCGAGCTCGGGCGGCGGGCGGCGCAGCGCGGTCTCGCCCGAGCTGTATCGCACTGGGTGCTTGATCACCCTCACAGTGCCGGCCCGCGGATGATCGATCTCCATGAAGGGATCCAGGTGAAGGGTGTCCGGGTCGGCCAGAGCCTGGTGCAGCGTGTTGACGGGGGCGCACCAGATCCCGCGGGACCTCAGCCTCTCGACGAGGTCATGCGTCGTGAGCCGTGCGACGATCGGCCCCAGCGCCGCCCTGATCTCGTCGCGCCTCGTGAATGCCGTCGCCGGATCCTCCAGCCCGTCCAGCCCAGGCGCCGAAAGGGCCTCGAGCAGCGTCTTGATCGGCGTCATCGAAATTGCGGCGTGCCCGTCCAACGTTTGGTAAAGGCCGTACGGGGCCGGGTGGAATGTGTCAGCGATCGGCTCGGCGGGTCGCTCGAGATTCGCGCCGTTGAGCCCGTACACGACAGGCTCGCTGAAGAGCTCGAATGCAGCGTGCATCATGGCCACCTCAACCCGCTGGCCTTCGCCAGTCCGATCGCGGTGAAAAAGCGCGGCAAGGATCCCCATCGCGAGCAGGGCGCCTCCATGCTGGTCGACCACCGGCGCGCCGACCACTATCGGTTCCTGGCCCGTTCGACCTGTCAGTGACGCAGCCCCAGACAGCGCCTGGATGAGGAGGTCCTGGCCTGGCAGATCCTTTGACGGGCTGTCGCTGCCATATCCCGACGCCGACGCGTAGATGATGTCGTGCCGGACAGCTTTCGCCGCCTCATAGCCGAGGCCGAGTCGATCCATTGCGCCAGGACGGAAGTTCGACACGACGACATCGGAGGTCGCTATCAATCGCAGCGCCGCCTCGCGGCCGAGGCCGGATTTCAGGTCGAGTGCGATGCTTCGCTGGTTGCGGTTGGCGAGCATGAAGAAGGCGCTCACGCCGTTGAAAAATGTGTCGGCCCCCGCCCAGTGGCGTTCCCATGCACCGTTCACGGCCTCGACCTTGATCACGTCGGCCCCGATGTCGGCGAGGTGCTGGACCGCCGCCGGGCCGAGCAGAAACTGCGTGAATGCAGCGACGCGAATCCCCGACAGCATTCGCAGCGCGGCCGTCAATCGACGAGCTGCATTATGTGGTCGGCGACGCAGACCAGCTCGTCGCGCTGGTTCTTGACCTCGACCTTGGACACGATCCGCTCCCGCGAGGCATCCAGCGAGCTGATGACGTAGTGGACGGTGATCGTGTCGCCGAAATAGACGGGTTTCAGGAAACGGATTCGGTCGTAGCCAACGGAAACCATCGGCCGCTCGAAGTCCTCGAGGATTCGTGTGGATGCGGCGGACATGTAGCCGACGATCAGCGCTCCATGAGCGACGCGATGTCCCAACGACGTTCCGCGGCAGTACTCCTCGTCGACGTGGTTGGGGTCGAGGTCGCCGGTGATCCCCGCGAACTGGTACACGTCGGACTCGCTAACTGTCTTGCTGAACCGCGTGGTGAGACCGACGGCGATGTCCTTCACTGATTTGCCGCCCATCGCTACCGGTTCTCGATCGCCGGGGATGCGCTCTTGAACGGCTCCAGCAGATGCTTCGCGAAGAGGTCGAGCTGAGCGAGATCGGCGGTCATCGTGTGCAGGAACAGATGCTCGACCCCGACGTCGATGCGGTCCTGGACCCGGCGCTGGATGTCATCGACGGTGCCGGTTAGATATACCGCCTCGACGTACTCCCACGGCCGCTCGTCAGAGACGACCGCGAGCATCTTTGCCTTCTGCTCCGCTGTCGCGTCCTCGCGGCGACTCTTCTCCGTCAACCACACGAAGTTCTCATGCGCAACTGTGAAGCCCTTCTCGTGGCGCGATGTCTTCTGCCTTGTCAGCTCGGCGTCGATCTCCCTCAAATCCTCGGTGATCTGCTCGGGAGGCGAGGTCGGGCGGGCGATCCAACCGTCCCACCTGCAGATCCGCTGGAGCACTCGGGGGTCCATCCGCGGTTTTTCCGGCGACGCCTCGTGGGCGAGCTGGCGGCCGCCGGCGACCCATACTGGCGGCACCTTTGCCAGCGGCTCGACTGTGATGTCGCTGAACCGATGGAATGTGCCCTCGAACGTCTGGTTCGGCGCCTTGAGCAGCTGCATCGACGCCTCCAGCACCTCGTCCGTCCGCCGGCCTCGCTGCTGGATCGTCCCCCCAGTGGACTCGAACTCCGGCGGGTACCAGCCCGTCCCGACGCCGTAGACGAACCGGCCGCCCGAAAGGTGCTGGAGCGTGGCGATCTCCTTGGCGAGAACGACAGGGTTGTGGGTGGGCAGCACCAGGACGGAGGTCCCCAACATGACGCGTGACGTGACCGCGGCCGCGTGGCTCAGCGTCATCAGCGGTTCGACCCAGCTGACGCGGTAGAACCGGTGCGCGGTCAAAAGATGGTCGGTGATAAAGAGCGACTCGAAGCCAAGCTCCTCTGCGCGAACGGCAAATCGGCGGATCTGGTCGCCGTGCCGGGCATCCTGACCGGGAAGGAGGTAGGAGGGCAGGAAGACGCCGAGCTTCAAATGCTGAGCAACTCCTTAGGGCGATGGCGCGAAGCGTCTCGCGCGACTGTGCACCGATACTATCTCCATGGGCGTATCGCATGCCTGAGAAGCTCCGCCTGCCCGACGGCGACGGCGGCGTCTACGACTACACGCCGGCTGGAAAGTTTCTCTACGCGGATGGCGGCGCCCCGCCTCGTTCCCGCCTCCCCTACGCCGCCGTCCATGTGGTCGCCGACGCGCTCGCCGACACGAGCCCGATCGCGCCCGCGGCGATCGACTGGGAACGGACCCTCGCCTTCCGCCGCCACATCTGGAGCTACGGGCTCGGCGTCGCCGAGGCGATGGACACCGCGCAGCGCGGGATGGGTCTCGACTGGGAGGCGAGCAAAGAGCTGATCCGGCGCTCGGTGGCGGAAGCCAAAGCGGTCGGCGGCCGGATCGTCTGCGGCGCCCAGACCGACCAGCTGGCACGTGGTTCGGCGCGCGACCTGAGCGACGTCGAGGCCGCCTATGAAGAGCAGTGCGAGTTCGTGGAGGCGCAGGGCGGACAGGTCGTTTTGATGGCGAGCCGCGAGCTGGCGCGAATCGCGCGAGGCCCGGAGGACTACGAGCGCGTCTACGACCGCGTGCTGTCGCAGCTGAAGCAGCCGGCGCTCATCCACTGGCTTGGCGAGGTCTTCGACCCGGCGCTCGCGGGATACTGGGGACACGCGGACCTCGACCCAGCCATGGCCGTGTGCCTCGACATCATCACAGCGCACAAAGAGAAGGTCGAAGGTCTGAAGCTCTCGCTGCTGGACCAGAGGCGCGAGATCGCTATGAGGGCGAGGTTGCCTGAGGGCATGCGCATGTTCACCGGCGACGATTTCGACTACCCGACCACCATCGGCGGCGATGGCGACCGCCACAGCGACGCGCTGCTCGGCGCGTTCGACATGATCGCGCCCGCGGCGTCCGCGGCTCTGCTGGCCCTCGACGCCGGCGATGCGAAGCGGTTCAACGCGATCCTCGAGCCGACGGTGCCGGTTTCGCGGCACGTCTTCGGCGCTCCAACCTTCTACTACAAGACCGGTGTCGTCTTCATGGCGTACCTGAACGGGCACCAGGATCACTTCCGGATGGTCGGGGGCCTCGAGAGCGGCCGCTCGGCGGTGCATCTAGCGAAGCTCTTCGTGCTCGCCGACAAGGCCGGGCTGCTCCGAGATGCGGAGCTGGCAGTCGACAGGATGCGTCCTGTGATGGACCTGGCCGGCGTCAGCGGGGCCTAGGCACCTCATCGGCAAGGTGAGACTATTGAGACGTCGTCTTCGCTCTGCAGGAGGGACCAATGACTGAACCCAAGGAGAGCTGGCGGGGCAAAGTTCGGGGAATGACGGAGGAGGAGGTCGAGGACTTTCTCAACCTCGGGGTCAACATGTACCTCGCGTGCCTCACGCCGGACGGAAGCCCGTACATAACGGTTTGCTGGCACGAATGGCGCGACGGCAATTTCTGGGTCATCCCCCGCCAGCACTCGCGGTGGGCCGAATACCTCGAGAAGGACCCGCGCGTGTCATTCGTCGTCGAGCAGCCCAAGACCCTCGGCAAGGTGCTGGGGCGCGGCACCGCCGAGCTGGTCGAACGGCCCAACATCGGCGGCGAATGGGTGCCGATCGCGACCCGCATGAGCTATCGATACCTGGGCGAGAACGGTCCGACCTACCTGGAATCGACAATGAAGCAGCCGCGCTGGCTGTTCAGGATCAAGCCTGAAAGCTTCGAGACCTGGCAGGGCGTCGGCTGGGCCCGCCGGTACTGGGTCGAAGGCACCGGCGGTGCCACCTACGAGGAGGCGCACGCCTCCGTCTAAGCCCACCGCAAAAGCTCGCGAGCGAGCAGTGCTCGCCGGCCTGGCCGCGCGGGAGCACGACCTCGTCGAGTTCGCGCGCGAGCTGGTTGCGATCCCCAGCCCGAACCCGCCCGGCGACGAGCGCAAGGTTGCCGAGCGCGCTCGATTCGAGATGGCCGAGCTTGGATACGCGGAAGTTCGAGAGGTCGCTATGGAACCGGGGCGGCCGAATGTCGTGGGCGATGTGGTGGGTGCGCGGAGCGGGCCGGTGCTCGTCCTCAACGGCCACCTCGACACCAAGCCGGCCGGCGACCTGTCGGAGTGGGCGATCGGGCCGTACGACCCGGTCGTCACCGATGGCCGTCTCCACGGCCTCGGGTCGACGGACATGAAGGGCGCGGTGGCCGCCATGGTCTACGCCGGCGCGGCGATCGCGGAGGTGGGCGCGCCGGCGGGCACCGTGCGCGTCGTGCTCACCGCCGATGAGGAAGGGGGCAGCCGCTTCGGGGCGCGCTTCCTCGCGGGTCAGCCCGAGTTCGCTTCGCGGGCGGTCATCGTCGGCGAGCCCACCGGCATGGAGTCGCCCTGGGCCTACCTGGCGGTCGCGTCGCGGGGCATCTCGTGCTTTCGGGTGACCGTGCGGGGTACGCAGATGCATTCGAGCCTCAGCGACCAGGTGCCGTCGGTCAACGCGAGCGTGAAGCTGAGCCAGGTGATGTCCCGGATGGCCTCAGAGTTCAAGCCGCGGTTTCCCGTCAACTCCGAGGTGCCGGGTGGGCCGACGGTCAACCTCGGCGTGACCCTCAGCGGAGGCGTCTACTTCGGCGTGTATCCCGGACACGCCGAGTTCGGAATCGACGTCCGCACGGTGCCCGGGATGACGCACGCCGGGTTGCAGGCCGACCTCGACGCCTTTCTCGATCGGCTGCGCCGCGAGGATGGCGAGCTGGACGTCGCCGTCGCGCCGGTGCCCGAGCTGGCCTGGTTCCCTCCATCGGCGATCGATCCCACTCATCCGCTGGTCATTGCGACACGCAGCGCAGCTCGCGACGCTCTCGGCCGCGACGTGCCGCTGGGCACCATGCCCGCTTTCACCGACGGAACCCACTGGCATCTGGCGGGCAATGCGTGCATCCCGGCTTTCGGGCCGGGCACTCTCCTGCTCGCCCATCGGCCGAATGAATTCGTGGCTGTGGAAGAAATACTGGCGGCGGCTCGGATCTATGCGCTCGCGGCACTGCGCTACCTGGAGAGCAAGCACCAGGTTAGGCGCCTACTCTGAGGCCGCGACGCTCGGGTCGACCCGGCCGGGCTCGACAGCCTGCAGGGCGGTGAACGGCTGCGGGTTCCAGCAGCGGAGCAGGTGACCGTCGGTCGCCACCAGCCCCGGATGCTCATTCCAGCACCGGTTGATCGCGTACGGGCACCGCGGAGCGAAGAGGCATGCGGGCGGGAGCGCCCGGGGATCCGGGACGCGCCCGGGAATCGTGTAGAGGTGCTTGCGGTCGCCGGCTGCGGATGGGATGGAGCTCAGCAGGCCCTGGGTGTATGGGTGCCGGGGATTGGCGAACAGCTCCGAGGCCGGCGCCTCTTCGACGATCTCCCCCGCATACATGACGGCGACCCGATCGGCGACCTGCGAGACGACCGCGAGGTTGTGCGTTATCAGCAGCACAGCCAGCCGGCGCCGCTCCTGCTCGGCGCGGATGAGGTCGAGGATCTGCGCCTGGATGGTGACATCGAGAGCCGTCGTGGGCTCGTCTGCGATGAGCACCTTCGGGTCCAGCACGAGCGCCATCGCGATCATCACCCGCTGACGCATGCCGCCTGACAGCTGGTGCGGGTAATCCTTGAGCCGCTGCTCGGGGGATGGGATCTGGACCTCTCGCAGGATTTCGGCGGCCAGCGTGCGAGCCTCTTGCCGGCTCACCTTGCGGTGGGCGGTGATCGCCTCCGTTATCTGATCCCCGATGGTGAAGACAGGGTCCAAGGACGTGAGCGGTTCCTGGAACACCATCGAGATCGCATCCCCTCGCAGTGACCGCATCTCGTGCTCAGGCACGTGACGGATGTCCTCGCCCGCGAGCAGCACCTGTCCTTGTGTGACGCGGGCGGGTGGGTCCGGCAGCAGCCGGATCACCGACAGCGCGGTCAGTGTCTTGCCGCACCCGGATTCGCCGACCAGCGCGAGCGTCTCCCCTTCCTTGACGCGAAAAGAGATTCCTCGAACCACGTCCACGTTTCCATCGCGCATGAAGAGCGTGGTGCGCAGGTCCTTGACCTCGAGCGCAATCTCCGAGCGGCTCACCCGGTGCCCTTCAGACGGGGATCCAGAACGTCGCGCATGCCATCGCCCAGCACGTTGAGGCCGAGCACGAGCAGGACGATGACGATGCCGGGGATGGTGCTCAGCCAGTGGTTCAGCAGCATGTAGCCGCTGCCCTCGTTGATCATCTGGCCCAGGCTGGGCAGCGGCGGCTGGGCGCCCATGCCGATGAAAGAGAGCCCGGCCTCGGCGATGATGGCGATCGCGATGTAATACGAGCCCATCACCAGAGCGGAGCCGACCACGTTGGGGAGCAGGTGGCGGATCATGATGTCGAGGTCGCCCTTGCCGAGGGCACGTGCCGAAGCGACGAACTCCTTCTCGCGCAGCGCGAAGACCTCGCCGCGAACGATCCTCGCGAAGCCGGCCCAGTTGACGAAGCCGACGGCGACCACCACGCCGACGAGCCCAGGGCCGATCGCTCCGATCAGCAGGACGGCGATGAGGATGAGCGGAAAGCCCCACACGAGCTCGACGAAGCCGCCGACTATCCGGTCCACCCAGCCCCGGTAGTAGCCCGCAAGCATGCCCGCCACCGTGCCGACGACCAGTGCGATGGCGGTGGTGCCGAGCCCGACCGCCATCGAGATGCGTATCCCCAAAAGCAGCCGGCTGAGGAGGTCGCGGCCGAGCGCGTCGGTGCCCAAGAGATGGCCCTGGGTGAGCGGAGGCAGAAGGGTGTCGCTGAGCACCTGCTTGGCGTAGTCGTAGGGGGCCAGGGCGGGGCCGACGATCGCAACCAGCGTGAAAAAGGCGACGATCACCGACCCGCCGAGCGCCAGCTTGTTGCGCGTGAGCTCGTGCCAGGCATCCCTCCAGCGGGTGGGCCTCGCCGCCCACAGCCGGTCGACCCTCGCCTCCCAGGCCGCCTTGTCGTCGATGACTGTGAGATCGGCCATCAAGCGACCCGAATTCGCGGGTTGGCGAGCCCGTACCCGATGTCGGCCAGCCAGTTGGCAATGAGCACGAAGAAGATCAGGAGCAGCGAGAAGAACTGGGCCACCGGGTAGTCACGACGAAGGACCGAATCGACTAGCAGGTAACCGACGCCGGGCCACCGGAAGATCGTCTCGACGATCAGCGCGTATCCGACCAGCCACCCCAGACGCAGGCCGGTCAGCGAGATGACCGGGATCAGCGCGTTTCGCAGCACGTGACGGATGATCACCTCCCATTCGGGAAGCCCTTTGGCCCGGAGGGCTCGTACGAAGTCGTCGCGCAGGTGCTCGAGCATCGACGACCTGGTCATCCTCATCGTCACCGCGGTTCCCTCAGCCGCAAGCACGAGCGCCGGCATGATGAGCTGCGGTGGATCGCAACAGCCGGCGGATGGAAGCCAACCAAGACGCAGTGAGAAGAAGTAGACCAGGATGAGCGCAAGCCAGAAGTTGGGAATTCCCATTCCCAGGATGGCCCCGCCCATCGCCAGCTGATCGATCCAGGTGTTGCGCTTGACCGCCGCGAGCACGCCCAACGGGATTGCGATCACGTACGAGATCAGCAGCGCAGTCAAGCCGAGGACCAGGCTGTTGCGCGCGTGCGTCGCCAGCAACTCGACGATCGGCGAGCCGTTGACGAGCGAGGTGCCAAGGTCGCCCCTGGCCAGGTGGCCGAGGTAGATGAAGTACTGCGTGTAGACGGGTTGGTCGAGCCCCAGGCGTTTCTCGTAGGCCTGGCGAACCTCTTGCGATGACAGCGGGCTGAGCACGCCGCCTCCGCTCGGCCCGCCTGGCGCCGAGCGCAGGGCGTAGAAGATCACCACCGACGAGATGAGCAGGATCAGCAGCATGTAGCCGGTCCTGCGCGCCAGGTAGGAAGCCACCTCGCTCCAGTGTGAGCTTATGCCCGATCAGAAACTCTGGGCTTTAGTCGAGCCAGACGTCGTTGTAGTACGGATACAGGTTCCACTGGTCGGGCTGCCATCCGTGCACCCTCTTCCGGCTCACCCAGAAGGCGTCGCGGTTGATCACCGGCACGAACGGCAGCTGCTCTGCGCACGCGAGCTGGAACTGCTTGCCGGCTGCGATCAGCTGATCCTGGTTGGCGGCGCTCTGCCACGCCGCGATCGCGGCATCGACCTGCGGCACCACCGCGTTGCCCCAGTTGGGCCCCTTCCCGTTGGCGTTGACGCTGTTCACGAAGAGCGTCACAACGTCGATCGGGACCGGCCAGAGATAGAAGAACATCACCGAGTCGGGGTTGGCGAACGCCTTGTTGAAGAAGGTGCCGCGGTCGAGGGAGGAGACCTTGAGGTCGACTCCGACAGTCTTCAGCTGGGCCTGGATCACGGAGCCGAGCTGCTGGTTGAAGCTCTCGGCCTGGATGATCATCTCGAAGGCGAACCGCTTGCCGTTCTTGGTCAGGATCCCGTCGGAGCCGGCCTTCCAGCCGGCGTCGCCCAGCATGCTCTTGGCCTTGGTGACGTCGAATTGATTGAACTGCTCGACGTCCTTCGTGTAGGACTTGTCGGCGGACGTTATCGGTCCGTACAGCGGCTCGCCGTGCTCGAAGAGAAGAGCCTTCACGATGCTGGCGCGGTCGATGGCGTGTGACAGGGCCTGCCGCACGTTGACGTCGTTGAAACCGAGGTCGCTGCGCTTGAAGTTCAGGCTGAAGAAATAGCCCGACCACTCCTTGAGCTTGGTCACTGTCAGGTTCGAGTCCGACTGCAGCCGGCTGATGTCCTGGAAGGCGGGGCCGCGAAGCGTGTCGATCTCGCCGTTCTGAATCTGGATCGCGCGCTGGGGCGCATCGAGAATGGTCAGCCAGTTGATGCCGTCGAGATAGGGCTTGGCCTTGTTCTGGATGAACGGGGTTACGGTGCCGGGGTAGCTCTCCCATCGCTTCACCGACGTATGGCTTCCCGGCACCCATTCGGTGAGCGTGAACGGTCCCGAGCCGTCGACCCCCTGCTGTCCGTACTTGTCGCCGAGCTGGGCGCGAAAGGCCATGTTGACGATGTCCCAATAGCCCGTTTTGACGATGTTGAATAGGTCGAAGTACGGGTGCTTGAGGTTGATGACGAGCGTGGTGGCGTCCGGTGCTTCCGTGCTGGCAACAGGGACCCAGATCGAGCCCAGCGGCGATCCGTTCTTCGGATCCGCGATGCCGTCGTAGACCGCCTTGATGGCTGCCGCGTCGAGCGGTGCGCCGGACTGGAACTTCAGCCCGCTCCGGATCTTGAAGGTCGCTTTCAAACCGTCGGACGATACGTTCCAGCTCTCGGCGATCTGCGGCACGTAGTTGCCCGACGGGTCGTTGGTCACCAGCGACTCGTAGACCGCATAGAAAGCCGGGTCGTACCAGTTGGTGTTGATCGGGTCGAGGCGCGAGAAGTCGAGGTCGTAGCCCTCCTTCAAGGTGCCACCACGCTTGGGCGTGGCCGACGTGCCGGGGCTGGAGCTGCTGCAGGCGGCCAGCAAGGCGCCGACGGTCGTCATGCTCAGGCCGATGGCGACGGCGCCTTTTACGAACTGCCGGCGCGACAATCCGCCGTCCAGGTACTGCGAGACAAGCTCGTGCACGGCCGTTTGGCTGCTGCGCTCGATCATTTTTGCTCCCCTCTTTCAGCGCCGCGCCGACGAATCAAAAGATCCTAGCACCGGCTGCGACACTTGACGACATGGGAAGCGAGCACCCCGTGGAAGACGCCACCCGGGCCATCCCCGTCGAGTTTCGCAGCACGGCTGGAAATGACGCGAATGACGGGCCGGTGCTGCGCGGCGAGCGTTTCGGCGCGGGCGAGCGTTGGGTGGTGCTCGTGCACGATGTTGGCAAAGACCTGGATGCTTGGCGCCAGCTGCCTGCCTGGCTCGCCGGACGCGGCCTTTCGGTCCTCACCTTCGATCTCCCCGGTCATGGAGCGTCCGACGAACCGTGGGATCCGATGTTCGCCCCCTCCGCGGTGATGGCCGCCGTGGAGTTCGCCAGGGCAAAGGGCGCGCGGCAGATCCACCTCGTGGCGGAGCGCGTTGGAGCGCTGGCGGCGCTGGCGGCCGCGGCCGGCGGTGCGCATGACATCGCATCGGTCGCCGCGCTCTCGCCGCAGGCCGACGACCGGGTGGCCCAGGCGAGCGAGGTGCGCGAAGCCCGGGTCCCGAAGCTGATCCTCATCGGATCGTTTGGTCCGGCGGCCATGACGCAGTTCGCCGAGGTCGTGTACAGAAGGGCGATCGGGCCGTGCGAGATGGCTCGATTCCCCGTGGCCGCGCAAGGTGCCGACCTCCTCAACGGGGATTGGGGTCAGCAGGTCCGCGAAAAGATCCTCGCGCACGTCTCGCGCCACGCTTAGCGGCGAGCTTTTACCAGGCCGAGACCATCTGCTCCGGGATCAGGAGGCGGTCGAGCACCTGGTTCGCGCGCTCGATGTGCCGCTGACCGTCGCGGAGCGAAAGCGTCAGGTGCCCCGGAAGAAGCGCCGACACGTCCAGGCGGCGGAGCTTTCGCAGCGACCCGATCAGGGCATCGAGCCTGCAGTCATGAATGTTTTGAAGGAGGATCTTGCCACCGAAGAAAATCACGTCGCCGGCAAACAACGTGCGCCGGCCGCCCTCCTCCAGCAGCAACGACACGTGACCGTCCGAATGGCCGGGCGTGTCGAAAACGGAGAGGCGGAGATTGCCGACGTCGATCGTGGCTCCCTCCTCGAGCTCGTGGTCGACCGGGCACGGATCGAGGCGATAGTCGAGCGGGTAGATCCCGGCCGCCTTGGCCACATCGATGCTGATCGCCTGCTCGTCGGCTCGCCGCAGGCTGTCTGCGATCACGCCTGACGCATGGATCGCAGGCTGATCGAGAAGAGACCTCATGCGGGGCGCTCCGCCGGCGTGATCGCCGTGCCCGTGCGTCAGTATCAGGTGCCGGATCAAGCCCGGGTCGAAGCCATCGCGTTTGACGTTCTCGACGATGGCCTCAGCCCCCATCCCGGCACCGACGTCGACCAGCGCAAGCTCGTCTCCGCCATCGATCAGGTAGACGTGGCAGTCGTAGGCGTCGGTGAGGTCGAAGCCGTTGCTGCCCGATCCGACGAGGTAGATGCGCTCCGCCAGCCTCATGGCCTTCGCAAGCTTAAGCTTTGAAATGAGTCATGTCGGCACTCAGCAGACCGGCGGAACAGCAGGGTGCGGCGGCTCCGTTGGTCGAGGTCAGCGGCCTGACCAAGCTCTACCCGCTGGACAGCGGCTGGCTGGGAAAGAAGCGCTCGTGGTTGAGCGCCCTGGAGGACGTGGACCTCACTGTGAGGCGTGGGGAGATCCTGGCGCTCGTCGGCGAAAGCGGCAGCGGCAAGTCGACCCTGGCCAGGTTGCTGATCAAGCTGATCGAGCCGACGCGGGGGACCATCCGATACGAGGGCGAGAACATCTTCGCCCTCTCGCGTCCCGATGTGCGGCGGCTCCGTCGCAAGGTGCAGATCGTTTTCCAGGACCCGTACTCGTCGTTGAACCCCCGCCACACAGTGAGTCAGATAGTCAGCGAAGGGATCAATGGACTGGCCGGGCGCGCGCGAAGCACCCGCACGGCCGAGCTCCTCGAGCTCGTGGGACTCTCCCCGAACATCGTCGACCGCTACCCGCACGAGTTCAGCGGGGGGCAGCGGCAGCGCATCTGTATCGCGCGCGCTCTCGCGGTGAAACCGGAGTTCCTGATCCTCGACGAACCGGTCAGCGCGCTCGACGTCTCGGTCCAGTCAAAGATCCTGAACCTGCTCGCCGACCTGAGGGATTCGCTGCAGCTGACCTATGTCCTGATCTCGCACGACCTCGGCGTCGTGAAGCACGTTGCGGACCGGGTGGCGGTCCTTTACCTGGGCCACCTGGTCGAGGTGGCTCCGAAGCACCTGCTGTTCTCGAACCCGCGCCACCCCTACACGCAGGCTCTCCTGTCGGCAGTGCCGATGATCTCGAGCCGGCGCGAGAAGGCGAGCCGCATCGTGCTTGCGGGCGAGATCCCGACCGCCATCAACATCCCCGCACGCTGCCGGTTCGCCACGCGATGCTTCCGGTCCATTGACATGTGCTGGAAGGAGGTTCCAAGGCTCAAAGAGGTAGAGCGCGATCACGAGGTCGCGTGCTTCAACCATGCGCCCCTTGCTGAGGCGCTGAGCGGCTGAGTTACCCTGCCGCCATGACGCTGCGCGAGGTTCTCACCAACGGCAAGGCCTCCGTCGGCGGTTGGTGCGTGGTCCCGGGATCGTTCACCGCCGAGGTGATGGCCCGGGCCGGCTTCGACTGGATATGCATCGACACCCAGCACGGCCTGATCGGTTACGACCAGATGCTGACCATGCTGCAGGCGGTGGCCGTCGCCGGCACGCCTTCAGTGGTTCGCGTTCCATGGAACGACCCCGCCTCGATCATGAAGGCGCTGGACGCCGGCGCCGCGGGAGTCATAGTGCCCATGGTCAACTCGGCGGCGGAGGCCGCTGCTGCGGTTGGTGCGTGCCGCTACCCGCCGGCCGGCTACCGCAGCTGGGGTCCCACTCGCGCCGCATTGGGAGTCGCTGATTTCAGCCCGGAGCTCGCGAACCGCTCGGTGATCTGTGCGGTCATGGTCGAGACGGTCCCGGCGCTGGACCAGCTCGCCGAGATCGTCTCCGTGCCCGGAGTCGACGTGGTTTTCATCGGGCCGAGCGACTTCGCGATCTCGATGGGTTTCGCCCCGCGCTCAGATGAGGCAGAGCACAGGCGGCGGCTCGAGGCGGTGCCCCAGATCTGCCGCGACCATGGCGTGATCGCCGGCATCGCCTGTGGCAGCGCCGAGCTGCTCGCGCGCTGGAGCCAGGCCGGGTACACGATGCTCGCCGCACCGTCCGAGATGGTCCTCCTGCGCCAGGCTGCTGCCGCGATGCTGAAGACGGTGCGTCAGTGACGCGGCTGACGGTGGTGAAGCTCCGCCAGATGGCTCGAGCGCTCGATCTTCCCCTCGACGACCAGGACCTCGCCCGTCTCCTCCCGATGGTCGACGACCTTCTGTCCGAGGCTCGGCGGCTGCGGCACACCTTGCCACCCGCGATCGGCCGTCCTGATCCATCGCCCGCCCGCCCGTCTCACGGTTGAGCGGACCGGAAGATCTCCATTTCCTGACCGTCGCCCAAGCCGCCAGGCGGATTCGCGAGGGGTCGCTGGAGGCGGTGGACCTGATCGGGGCACTGATCGATCGCATTGGGCGGCTGGACCCGATGCTCAGGTCCACCATTACCCTGGCGAGCGATTCAGCGCTAGACAGCGCGCATGCAGCTTCCGAGGCCGTCCGCCGCGGAGAGCCCGTTGGTTCCCTTCATGGCATACCGCTTGGCATCAAGGACTGCATCGCCACCGCCGGTCTGCTCACGACGGCGAACTCGCGAGTGCTCGCGGACTGGGTGCCCAACCAAGATGCGGAGGCGGTCTCGTCGCTGCGCAGCGCCGGCGCGATAGTGCTTTCGAAGCTGAACCTGAACGAGTTCGCCTGGGCCATTCCCGCAGAAGACGATCTCAACGCTCCACCGCGCAACCCATGGAGCCCGTCACACCTTGCGATGGGATCCAGCAGCGGCTCCGCCGTCGCCGTCGCGAGCGGCCTCTGCCCGGCCGCCCTGGGGACCGATGCGGGGGGTTCGGTGCGCCAGCCCGCGGCCAACTGTGGGGTCGTCGGCCTGAAGCCGAGCCACGGGCTTGTCGGCTCCGGCGGCGCGCTTGGGGCTCCGACGATCACCGAGGTAGGCCCGATCGCCCGCACTGTCGAGGACTGCGCCCTCCTCCTGTCGGCCATGTGCCGCGGTCGCGGGCTATACACCGAAGGCCTCGGGCGCAGTCCACGCGGCAAGCGCGTTGGCGTCCCCCGCCGTCACATCGACCAGGCGAGGACGGATCTCGAGATCGGTGCGGCCTTCGATGAAGCCCTCGACGTCATGCGTCAGCTGGGGATGGAGATCGTCGAGGTCGAGGTCGAGGGTTTGGCGGACGCCGCCGCCGCCGACTTCGTGGTGCTCAGCGCCGAGGTCTTCGCGGCGCACGAGCCGACGCTTCGAGCCCGGATGCGCGACTACGGGAGCAGCGCCCGGCTCTACCAGATCCAGGGAGCATTCCTGTCGGCGGCCGACTACATGGGCGCGTTGAGGGTCGGAAACATCGTTCGGCACCGGGTCGATCTCGCGCTGTCCACCGTCGAAGTCCTTGCGACCCCTGTCGTGCCTGTCCTGACGGCTGAGGCGGCGCGCACAGCCAAGGCGCAGCCCCACACCGGCGGTGCCGCCGTCTTCACCGCTCCGTTCAACCTGACCGGCCACCCCGCCGTGGCCGTCCCGTGCGGCATGAGCACAGGCGGCATCCCGATCGGCATGCAGCTCGCAGGCCGCCTCGATGGCGAGTCAGATCTTCTCGCGGTGGCACATGCGTACGAACAGGCGGCGCCGTGGCACACCATGCACCCAAGCCTCACCGAGGTGGTCGTCAGGGCTAGCGGGGGCCACCCCACGGGACCACGGCGGTGACGTCGATCTCGAAGAGAAGATCCTCGCGTCCGAGCTTCGCAACCTGCACCATCGTGTAGACCGGCCACCTCCCATCCGCGAACAGCCGGCGGCGGACGGCGATCTCAAACGGCACGTGCCGGATGTCAGCGAGGAAGCAGACGACCTTCGCCACGTCGCGCAGGTCGGCACCGGCCGCGCGCAGGCAGGCCTGGATGTTCGTCCAGCATTGCTCCGCCTGGCGGGCCGGGTCGCCAGGGCCGACCAGGTCGCCGGTTTCGTCGAAGGCGACCTGGCCGGCGATGAACACCGTCTTGCCGGCGCGGATGACGTGGTTGTAGGGCTCCGGCGGTGGCGCCACCCCGACGGGCTTGAGGTAGTCGAGATGGCTCATGCCTTCGCCCCCGGGAGCTCGGACCGAGACGGGAAAGTCCTGAACATCTCTTCAACCTCCTCGATGAAGCGCACGCCGGCCTCCTCGATCTGCTTGAGGTAAATCCGGCCACGCTCGGCGCTCGACTGCCTCGGATCGCCCCAGACGCCCGATCTGGTCGCCCGATAGGTGGTTCCCTTGCCGGAGAAGAAGAATGCGGCGACCTGCGCGGCGCTGGGAGGCTTCGCGAATCTTGGGTACTCGTCGACAGCCCGCTCCATGTCGACCAGCGATTCGTCGACGGCCATCACCGCCGAGGTCTCCCCGATGTTCGCGTGAAGGCCCGCCGCCGCGCTGAGGTATTGCTCGAGCTGCTCTGCCGGCAATGCGTCCCAGTAATTGAAGGGAAAGGCGAACGCGCCGTTGGGAAGGCGGTCGCCCACCTCCGCGATGGCCGCCGCCATTCCAATGATGTTGGTGTAGTGGCCGTTGACGAAGATGATCTCGCGGAAGCCGGTCTCCGCGAGGGAGATGCAGACGTCCTGCACGAGGCCGGTGAGCGTCTTCACCGACAGGTAGGCGACGGGAAATCCGAGATGGTCGCCTGAAAGGCCGTAGGGAAAGCCGGGGGCGACCAGTGCGCCGATACGTTTCGCGATGCGCACGCTCACCTCGGTGGCGAGGATCGTGTCGGTGCCCATCGGAGCGTGTGGCCCGTGCTGCTCGGTCGCTCCAGCCGGCACGATGACCTTGAAGCCGGTGCGAAGGAAGTCCTGGACCTCGCGAGCGGTGCACTCGGCGAGCAATCGGGACTCTTTCTTCAACTCACTCCCTCCCATGGCTCACGCGGTTGACGGATGCGGGCGCTCAGGTCCTCAGCGGCCGACCTCCCGGCGGTCCCGCGACAGCAGGGCCTCGACGTCGCCGGCGTCAAGGCGGAACAGATCGCCGTGCAGCGTCATCTTGAGGGCGCTCATCGCCAGGCCGCGCTCCAGCCCGAGCTCGAGCGACCCTTCGAGCAATCCCCAGATGAGCCCGGCGACAAAAGCGTCGCCCGCGCCGACGCGGTCCACAGTTTCGACTTGGTGGCCGTCGCGCGCGACGATCCCATCGCCGCGCGAGGCAACCGCCCCCTCCGCTCCCATCGTGACGACCACGGTGCCGGCACCCAAGGTCGAACGAAGCTCCTCGACAATCGCGTCACGGGTGCCGCGGGCGCCGAAGAGGTCGCGTGCATCCTCCGCAGTGCAGATGAGGACGTCGACCAGGGGAGCCACGCCGCGCACGGCGGCGGCCGCGGCTTCGGCGTCCCACAGTCGCTGCCGGTAGTTGACGTCCAGCGTGACCGTCGCCCCTCTGTCCCGCGCTTCCTCCATCGCGCGCCGAGCGATCGCGTGCGCGGATCGAGACAGGCCCAGCGTGATACCCGAGACGTGAAGGAAGTCCGTGTTGCAGGCCGCCGCCCAGTCGAAGAGCTCGGGTTCAGCCAGGGCCATCGCCGACCCGGCACGGTCGTACACGACGCTGATCGGTCGCGGCGCCGAGCCCATCTCCACGAAGTAGAGCCCGAGGCGGCCGCCCTCGATCCAGAGCACGTGGGAGGTATCCACACCGCCCGCGGCGAGGGTGGCGGCCACCCGGCGGCCAAGTGGATTCGACGGCAGCGCCGACACCCACGCCGAGCGGAGCCCGACACGCGCGGCGGCGAAGGCCACGTTGGCTTCGGAGCCCGCGACGTGGACGTCGAGCCTGTGGGCGTCCTCGAGCCGGTGCCCCGGCGCGACCGACAGCCGGAGCATCGCCTCGCCGACGGTCACCAGCTGCGCTCTAGAAATAGGTGAGGACCGCGTCGATCACCCGGTAGGCTTCGTCGACCACCGGGATGAGGCGCCACTTGTCGAATGCCGTGCAGGGATGCGAGATGCCGCAGCCGACGAGATCCCCCACTTTCAGCTCCACCTCGGGCGCGAACCTCATGAAAGCGTGCTGGTCGTTCAGCGCGAAGATCGAAGCCTCGGCGCGGATGGGTCGAGGAGGCTGCGGCCCGGCCGTCTTGACGAAGCGCGGCACCGGCAGCTCGAGGTCGTAGGAGACGTCGCGCTTGCCAAAGCCGAGCAGCGCGAGGCCAGGCTCCGGCACCGAGAGCACCGCACCCCAGACCTCGAGCGCCTCCTCGAGGGGTCCGGTGTCGGGAATGCGGCCGCCGAACGGGGACAGCTGGCTGTAATGGACCGCGTCGTGGGTCAGGTAACAACCGCTTCGCAGGACGAGGCGCACCGGCCGGTTCAGCGTCCAGTCGCCCCCCAGGAGGGCAACGACGCGGTCGGGAAAGGCGCTCCCTCCCGCGGTCACCAGCACGCCCGGCACCTGCGCGAAGAGGCCGGCCGCGTCCAGCTTGACCACGAGCGCGCGCAGGTCCTCGAGGAAACTGTCGACCGCCTTGATCGTGCCCGTCAGGCTCTCGGCGTGGATGACGCCTTCAAACGCCTCCACGCCGGCCAATGCGAGGTGGTCGGACCTCGCGACCGCCCCGGCCACGTCGAGCGCCTGCTCGTGGGTGCGGCAGCCGGTCCGGCCGCCCTCGGGGCCGAGCTCCAAGAGCACCTTGAGACGCCGATCCAGGCCGGTGCCGGCGAGGGCGGACTCGAGGATGCCGACTCCGGCGACCGAGTCCACAAGGCAGTAGAACTCGAAGTCCGGGTCGGACTTCATCTCGCCGGCCAGCCAGTGCACCGAGCCCGGTTCGACCAGCTCGTTGGCCAGCACGACCCGCTCGACGCCGAACGCCCTCCAGAGTCGGACCTGGCTCATCGTCGCGGCGGTCACCGCCCAGGCGCCGTCGTCGAGCTGCATCTTGAGGAGCTGAGGCGACATTGTCGTCTTGCCGTGGGGAGCGAGCAGTACGTCGTTCCGCTTGCAGTAGGCGGCCATCAGCTTGCTGTTGTGGCGCAACGCCGCGTCCTTGAGCACCATCGCCGGGAGCATGAAGTCGCCTCCCAGCACGTTCCAGCCGCGCGCGCGCACCGAGCGGATGGCGGTGGGACGGCCGGCCGGGAATGACTTGTAGCGCCAGTCGACCTTCTCGTCGAGCACGCGGTCGAGGTTGATCGAACGGACCTGGGAGGTCGAGGACAGGGCGTTATGCCTCCATCTCGTGCAGCGCCTCTTGGGCGGTCACGACACGACCGTACTTCATCCCCAGCGTCTGCAGGCTCGCGCGGTGCAGCTCAGGCGCGTAGGACGAGACGGCGTCCGAGACCACAGCGGCCTGGAAGCCCTCGTGGAAAGCGCCGCGCGCGGTGTCCTCGACGCAGATCTGGGTGACTGTGCCCGTGATGAGGACGGTGTCGACGCTGTGCGCATGCAGCAGGTCGGTGAGGCGCGTGCGGTGGAATCCGTTGTAGCCGTACTTGTCGACCTGCGGCTCACCGGGCAGCGGCGCCAGCTCGTCGATCACCGCCACGCAATCCCGCTCGCCTTCGATGTCGCCGTAGGCGCGCCTGAATCCCGGCCAGCAGCAGCAGACCGGCGGCGCGATCTGCGGCGACCAGCTCCACATCAACGTCGGCGACGGGCCGGCGATGAAGCGGGTGAAAACGACTGGGCGTTTGTGCCTGCGGAACCATTCCAGCAGCTCAAGGTGCACGTCGATCGTCTCGCGGGCGTCCGGCACCTCGAGCGGCGCTCCGACCCGCACGAAGTCGTTCTGCATGTCCACGACGATCAGCGCGGCGCTGCCGGCCCGGAGCTGGAACACTTTCCCAAAACGCTAACATCGCCGTGCCATCGAAACCACGATGTTCGCGTTCGCGACCGACCTCGTGGACGAGGGCATGCAGGCGGTGCTCGACAACGTGGCCGGGCGCGCCGGCGTGGGCGGCGTCACCATGGCCGCGGCCTATCACCACGGGCGCGACATCTTTCCGCACAACCCGGTTCGCAAGGTGCGGTTCCTCGATGGCGGGGCAGT
>VBIU01000129.1 GCA_005880945.1 Chloroflexota bacterium
CGGCAAGACGAACCCGACGACGATGGCAATCCAGAAGAAAGCCTCCTCGACGCGGGACTGAAAGAGCGGCGTCATTGCACAGCTCCAGCTTGGTCGACCGACGCGACCGCGCCCTCTTCCAGCTTGGCCTTGATGCGCTCGAGGCTGTGGCGATTTTCGACTGGCATCTGTCGGCGGCGCCGCACGATCAGCGGCCAGGACAACACACGGAACAAGAGGGCAGTCTGCCACGCGGTGCGTTGCACCAGATGCGTTCCCCCATCGCGCTCCGACAGCACGAATTCCCAGTCGAATGCGCTTCCCGGCCCCCACCACGCGTGCCATGCGATCCGCGACCCGGGTACCAGGGCGGTGATGCGGCTGTGCGTAACGGCTTTGAACGGCACTGTCTCAGCAGCGTCAAACTCGCTTCCTACTCGAATTGGACCGGGGGTGAGCTGCTTGAGGTAGGCCATCTGGGCGTAAGCCCACTCCTGGTGCCGTGGAAAATCCGCCAGGTAGCGGTAGGCCTCCGATGCCGGGACGTCGATGTCGATGCTGACTTCGCTCTGCCACATGCTTCCAACCTCCTGATTGATGGAGGCAAGTCTCGGCAGGCTCGTCAGCCCGCACATCGCGCGTTCGCGCTATTCCAGGAGGTCCCGCTCGACTGCAAACAGAGTTGCCCCTGCCCGAGTCGCCACCCCGATCTTGCCGTAGATGTGGCGCACGTGGTGGTCCACGGTGCTGGGCGAGATATTGAGCAGAGAGGCCACCTCCTTTTTGGTCCCGCCGCGGCACAGGAGACGCAAGACCTCTACCTCACGATCGCTCAATCCCGCCGGCCAGCCGGCCGTGCGGTGCGGTCGATGTCCGGCTGCCGTCAGTACGCGGCCCACGGCTTCGGCGTCGAGGTGTCCGGCCCGCGCTTCGGTCTCGAGCTCTTCGGCCGCGCGCGAGTCCGACAGGGCAGGTCGGAATGGCCTAGGTTGGGTCATTGCCTGGTAGGCGTCAGCAGCCGCCAGGACGCGCGCTTCGTGCGAGATTTCAGCTCGGTGCGAACGCCTGTGATACCCGGATCCGTCGAGGCGCTCGTGGTGCATGCCGGCGCAGGTGGCCAGCGGCTTGAGCGCGGCCGAACGCTCCAGTATCCGCTCGGAGTAGTAGGCATGCAGCCGAACACGCTCCCACTCTCCGTCAGTCAGTGGACCGGGTTTGTCCCAGATTCCGTTGGGCACAGTCACCCGTCCCAGGTCGTGCACCAGTGCTGCGCGGCGCATGTTCTTCGCGTCTGGCGATGCGAGCGCGACGAGCGCGGCCACCCCGCGAGAGTGCCCCGCCATCCAGGGCGATTTCATATCGACGAAGTCGGCGAACGTTTCGAGGACCGATTCCAGCCGCGATTCGGGCACCCAGGGGTGCGGTTCAGGTTCCCGCTGAAGTACCGCTTCCCAGGGCGATGTGACGTCCATCGCTGCCATCACCTCGGCTGTGCGCTCGAGCATGGCTCCCGCCACCGCCGGATCGTATGCGTGGCCGCTCCGTGACTTCAACGCCGACCGAACGCGGGCGATGCCGCCCGCGCGGTGCAGGACCTCGACGTCGCGCGCGACCAATACGATCCGGCCCGAGATCGGGATGTCGTTGCGCGAGAAGCCTTTTGGGGCCCCGAGTCCGTCCCACCTGACGGCCTCGTCCCCGAGGGAGCGCTGGACGGCTGCAGGAAGCTCGAGGCGTAGCGCAAGATGCGTAGCCATCTCGCAGTGGGCACGCGCTGAATCACCTGCCCGCGGAAGAGCGCCAGGGAGCCTGGCGAAGAGCTGGATTCGGCGAACGGCTCCCTGTCCAGCACCTATTTTCAGCAGCTCACGACCAATCTCTACCGGCGAGCCACCCACCACAAGGGCTGAGGCCCGCCGTGAGGCGATGTCGTCGCCTCCAAATATCTCGGCGAGCTCGTGAGCGTCGACCGTGCAGCCGATGAAGCGAAGCAGAGCAACGTAAAAGACCTCGGAGATCTCGTCTTTGGCCAACCCCATCCGCGCGGCGAGCTCGATCGCGAGGAGACACGTCCGCAGCGCCTGCTCAAGTGGCTGGCCCATACCCAGGTCGGTGGCGAGAGACAGCGCGGCCATCAACTCGGCCAGGCGCAGTCGCTGCGTGCCGCCAGTCATCACGTTTGCCAACTACCCACCACCATGAAGATGTCTGCGTGCGAAGCCAGACACCGACGCGACTTGTCGTCAGCAGTGTAGAAGGCGCTGGGGCCGCCAGTCGCCTGCCGCGCTTGTCAGTGCTGCGCCAGACCGATAGCGCTCAGCAGGCCCGCCGGGATGAGCAATATCGCCGGGACCAACAGGTTGGGCGGCAGTGCCGCCAAGTTAATCGGGATGCCCCGCTGGAAATATGGACTCAACACGACGATCCATCCGGCGATGAATATCACCTCGACCCCAACCAGAGTCCACAGCGCCCACCACTCGCCGTGGCGAAGCCCGAACCAAGCGAGTGCTGCCACTAAGAGCCCAAAAACGAGAAGGAGTGTGCCGATCAGGTCGAACGTCAGCCGATAGAGGAGCGCCAGCGTGGTGCTTTCGTGCAGGAGGTCTCCCGCGTTTCCGCCGAACAGCGCGAGGTCGGACCGCGCTGAGAGCATGAATATGTTGGGCCTGGCCGCACGTGTGACGATCGGCGTCGCAGCGCCGATGAGGGCATCGAACAAACCGCCGATGACGAACAGGATCGAGCCGATCTGTAGATAGAAGTTCACGTCCGCCCTAGCCGCGCAGAAGCGTCCGGCCCACCAGTGGCAGCCACGCGATCATCAGAATGATCTCCGGTACAAAGCCTACAAAAAGTAACCCGCGGGCGATGAACGAGTAGCCAGATGGCAAATTGTCTGGCTGGAGCGACCAGGTGCGCCGGCCTCCTCGTTGTCAGTTACACCGAACTTGCTTAAGGACACACCACGGAGGAACGCAGGTGCTGGCGCTTCAGAGCGCCATGTACACGATTCCTCGTGGCCGGCCTCCGCGGATTGGGTCGATTTACGAAATCATCTGGTCAATGGGCATCGTCAATCAGCTGATGAGATCGACGATCTCGAGTCATACGTCGATGGAACGACCGGACGACGTAGGCACGCGGAAGAGCGACACCTAGCACTGCACCGCACGCCGCGGCCGGCTTGAATCCCCTGCGCAAGCAGGGCACATGACGGATCGGGACGCCGCGGAGGAGTTGCCTATTCGCCGACCCCAACCGGCCAGCGCATCCGGTGTCGTCTTGCTCTTCAGGAAGGATGCCGCGCGCCCAGCTCCGGCGAGTCGACCTCAGCGAGATTTCACGGACTTTGATCGAGGAGACTGTCGAACCCAGCTCTGCCAACGCTTCGTTTCGGGTGGGAATGTGCCTTGGGCCGTTTTTCTAGCGACCGGAGCGGTCAGGTGATGGCCGCGCGGCAAAGAGGAGGTTTCGTCCGAAATGAACTTAATCGTCTTCATCATCGTCGGGGCAATCGCCGGCTTCCTTGCCGGGAAGGTCATGACCGGACACGGGCTCGGACTCATCTGGGACATCGTGGTTGGGATCTTGGGGGCGTTCCTGGGCGGCTGGCTGGCGGGGCTTGTCGGGATCGCCGTCACTGGCACCCTGGCCCTGATCATCGTCGCGTTCGTCGGAGCAGTCATCCTGCTTGGCATATTCCGGCTCCTCACAAGTCGGGGAATGGTTCGAACGTAGGGTCTGTGCAACAAAGCCTCGTGGGGTTAAGTCCCCGCGAGGCTTTCTTTGTGTGACTCGGTCCCGTCGGGACGAGTCCAGCCAGAGCCGATTTCGGTCACGGCCTTAGCGATCTGCGACACGCTCCAGGACGAACGCTTCGACCTCTTCGGTCTTGCCCTTAACCGCGAACCTCCCAAGTGGACGGACCGTGGCGACGTCGCGAATGAGCGCGTACGTCGGTGCCGAGACCACGACCTGGCCCGCGATCGCACCTGTCTGGAGTCGGGCCGCAAGATTGACGGCGTCGCCGTGCGCGACATAGTTCCGCAGTTGCTCGCTCCCGACATTACCAACGAGCGCTGCGCCTGTAGCGATGCCCACGCGGAATCGTGGGAGCGAGGCGTCCTCGGCGACGATTGCCTCGATCGCGCGCTGCATCTCCAGTGCCGTCCGAGCTGCGGCGAGGGCGTGACGCGGCTGCTCGACCGGTGCGTTCCAGACCGCGACGATCGCGTCTCCAGCGAACTGGATGATCGTGCCGCCATTCGCGAAGATCACCGGGACCACCGCACTGAAGTAGCGATTGAGCGCGAGGACCGTCTCGTGGGGCGGCCGGCTCTCGGTGAACGGCGTAAAGCCTGCGAGGTCAGCAAAGAGCGCGGTCACCTCGCGGTTCTCACCACCCAGCGCCGCGCGTTCTGGATCGGCGAGCAGCGATCGAACAATCTCAGGTGAGAGGTACTGGCCGAACAGACGGTGCACGGCGCCGAAAGCTCGGTCACGCTCGCGCACGAACGCGTAGAGAGCGGCAAACACAACCAGTGAAACCGCAGCGATGTTGGCTACAAACATGCCGCGGACAAGACCGGCCGGAAGGTTGTTTGCCGAACGCAGAGCGCCGCCGAAAACCCCGACGGCCACGACCAGGACCCAGTACACCGCGAACCAGCGGACCGCTTCGCGCGGGCTCGCAAACGCGAGCGCCCCGAGCGGCGCAAAGAATGCCCATATGGCAACGACGCTCGATGGGACGAACCCTCCAAGAGCAACCATGAGTGCGAACGGGAGCACAAGCATCAAGCTGAGCTGCGTGAATCGGAAGATGTCGTAGCGCCGTATGACCGTAAACATGACGATGCTCAGGAGCGAGAGAACCGTGTAAGCCAACGGGATCGCCCCGCCGAGCGGTTCCCCGAAGACGATGTACATGAGCCCCCAGAAGATCGCGAGTACGCTGATCGCCAGTGCCATGCCGACGAGCAGCACGCGCCGCAGTCGCTCGTCCTCCGTCTCGCCTGAGGTCGCGCCAATCGTGGCGAAGGGCGCCAGCGGCCGGGCCATCATTTGCGGCAGATGCTATCCCGCAGGCGCATCGGATGCTGGCTGACGGCAGCGGCTTTACTGGAGCGGCCGCGGTGAGTCCTTAGAAATCTGTGACCCCATGTGACCCGGCCGCGAGATCCAACACGCTGAGAACGCCGATTTGAATACAAGGTGTGATTGGGCATGAACCTGTCGCAACCGTTGATTCGAGTCTCGCTCTCAACTCTCACGTCGACTCTCCAACCATTTCAGCCAAGTTGACTAGCCAGGTCGAGGTGGAGGATGTATAGCGGGGCGAGGCCAAGAAAGAGCAGCGCGAACACGAGAACCGCCCAGGCGATGACCGCTGTGTCGATGTCAACGCTCCGGCCAGGCGGAGATCCGATGGCTACCTTCTCAGCTCGTACCGCATCGCCACGGCCCCCGAGCCGAACTCCAGCCGGCTCACGAGCTTCAAGTCGGCATGCTTCGATAGCCCCGCGAACAACGTCGGCCCGTGGCCCGCGAGCCTGGGATGTATTACGAACTCGTACTCATCGATCAATCCCAGCTCAGTCAACGCCAGTGAGAGCTTCACACCTCCCACGAACAGTCCCTTGCCCGACTCCCGCTTGAGTTGCTGAACGGCCTTGCCCAGGTCTCCGCGCACGAGTTCCGCGTTCCAATCGACCTGCTCCAGAGTGCTCGACACGACGTACTTCTTTGCCGCGTTGATCGTCTGGGCGAAGGCTTCCATCCAATCAGGTCTCGCTCCCCTCGGCGCCGGCGGCCGCCACGCTGATTCCATTATTTCGTAAGTCACCCGACCAAAGAGAAGGGCATCGGCCTCGTTGAGGTTCTCGACCGCGTGACGATGCAAGTCTTCATCCGCGGGGATTGCCCGATGATCGCAGCACCCGTCCAATGTGACGTTGATGGAGTACCGAAGGGGTCGCATAACTCGAGGATC
>VBIU01000004.1 GCA_005880945.1 Chloroflexota bacterium
CGCGGCGCGCCTCAGCCTCTACCTCGTCAGGCGGACCGTAGAGGAGGCTCGACCGCTGCCCGAGGCCGCCCATCACCGCACGGCCGCTCATCGTCCGGCCCTCGACCAGCGACGGATTGCCCTGGTTGTGGACCGACCAGCTGACCGCCTGCGCCGGCAGGTCGTGGGCCAGACCGAAATTGAGGTTGGACCCGCAGAGGTGGACCGCATTGAACCAAGCCTCGCGCGGCAGCCGCTCCAGGACGCCGACGTCAATGGGCAGCACCAGCTCGCGATAGACCGCCTCCGGCATCGCGTCCCGGCTCGCGTAGCCGGAGATCGCGTAGAAGATCCCCGCGGCGCCTGACTTGACCGATCGCTTTGCGAACTCGACGAGAACGTCCGCGATCCTGTCCAGCGCGGGGCGCACAAGATCGGGATTCTTGCGCAGCTCCCGCACGACCCGCGACTTCGACTTTCCAACCAGGTAGCCGGCGACGGTGAGCGGGCTGAACACTGTCTGTATGACCGGCACTCCGGAGCCCAGATCGTCTACAACGAGGCCCAACGATTCGACCTGGTCGAGTAGAGCCTTGGGGTTTGTCTCAGCGACAGACTGCCACGCTTCGAGGTCGGGCACCGCGGTGCTGACCAGCACTGGGCCCTTGAGGCGGTGCCCGGCCGGCTTGTAAACCGAGCCGAACGCTTCCGCGAAGCAGGTGGCACGTGGCTGGAACTTCACGAAATCCCAGCCGAACTGGCGTGCACGTTCGACTGTCACTCGGGCCAGCTCGGACGGCGACCACTCCTCGCGGTACGTGTGTCCCCACGCGGCTACCGGCGGCCGGTCGGCGACCCCCATCGCTAGAGCGGCTTCCACCCTTCCACGGCCATCCATCGTTTCGAGTTTAAGCTGGACTCGGTGACCATCGAGTCCGACGCCGCCCGGCTCCGAGCCGCCGCCGAGGCGAAGCCGATGAAACTGCCTGTCAACCGGCGTGTAGACGAGCGACACCACGCAGTCACGCCAGACGGCCTCTCGGTCTGGTACACGATCCAGGTATCGCCCCACAGCCGCATACAGGAGGCGGTCTTCGAGCGCGCCGACCGCATGCCGACCGATGAAGAGTGCGCCCGCTGGCTCCGCCTTCTCGTCGTCGGACCCGATGCGATCGAGGCGCCGGGCCTGCCGGGAGCCATGACTCGCCGCTTCGAAGCGTTCGAGCGGAGTCCGGAGCGCGAGGCACCCCTGGCCTGATGTCAATGCAGCCCCAGGTCGTGGCAGAGCTGCGGAGCGTGGTCGGTCGTGACCATGTGATCGATGGCGCCAACGACCTGCGCATCTTCGCGCGCGACGCATCCATCGAAGGGGCGATGCCCGACGCTGTCGTCCTGCCCGCCAACAGCGCCGAGGTTGCGGCGGTGGTGCGGCTCGCCGCCAAGCATCGGGTTCCTGTCGTGCCGCGCGGAGCCGGCACTGGCCTTTCCGGTGGCGCCGTCACCATCCGCGGTGGCATCGCGCTTCAGATGACGCGCATGCGCCGCATCCTCGAGATCGACCCGGTGGGGCAAACCGCGCTCGTCGAGCCGGGCGTCGTCAACCAGGAGCTCTCCCTGGCCGCGGCGTCGCATGGCCTCTTCTACGCGCCCGACCCCTCGAGTCAGAAGGCATGCACGATCGGCGGCAACGCAGCGGAGAACTCAGGCGGCCCGCACTGCCTCTACTACGGCGTGACGACCAATCACGTCCTGGGCATGGAGGTCGTGTTCGCGGACGGCAGCGTCCATTGGGTGAGCGGCGACACGCCCGACCGCATCGGCCTCGACCTGTGCGGCATCCTCGTCGGCTCGGAGGGGACGCTCTGCACCATCACCAAGGTCAAGGTGCGCTTGCTCAGGCAGCCGCCGACCGTCGCCACCATGCTCGCGGCGTTTCCGACTGTCGAGAGCGCCAGCCACGCGGTCTCGGCGGTGATCGCGCGTGGCATCGTCCCGGCCGCGCTGGAGATGATGGACCAGGTCACCGTCGGCGCCGTTGAGGCGCACTATCACGCCGGTTATCCCACCGACGCCGGCGCCGTCCTCCTGGTCGAGGTCGACGGCATCGCTGAGTCCACGCGCGAGCTGATGTCGGCGATACGCGAGGTGCTCGCAGCGAACGAGGGCTATGCGATGCGCGAGGCGAAGACTCCCGCCGAGCGCGAGCTGCTGTGGGCAGGGCGCAAGGGCGCAATCGGCGCGCTGGGGCGGATCAAACCCAACTACTACCTGCACGATGGCGTCGTCCCACGGACCAAGCTCCCGCAGATTCTGTCTGCTGTCGGCGAGATCGGTGAGCACTACAAGCTGCCGGTCGCGAACGTCTTCCACGCGGGTGACGGCAACCTTCACCCCAACATCCTTTTCGACCTCCGCGACCACGGCGTTCTGGATCAGGTGGAGAGCGCCGGCGAAGAGATGCTCAGGGCGGTCATAGAATTTGGCGGCGCGCTTTCGGGCGAACATGGGATCGGGCTCGAGAAGAGTGCGTTCATGCCATGGGTCTTCAGCCCAGACGACCTCTACGTGATGCACCAGGTCAAGGACGTGCTCGATCCCGACGGCATCATGAACCCCGGCAAAGTGTTCCCCGACCCGGATCGCAAGCGAGCGCGCCTGGCGGGACGTACCGGGCTCGCGATCGAGGCGAAATGGTGGTGAAGGCGCCCGCGGTCGAACGGCCGGGCAGCGCGGAAGAAGTCGCGACCCGACTTCGTGAGGCCGCCGAGGCTCGATTGGCGGTCACTCCGGTCGGCGGTGGCCGGGCGAGCGGGATGGGCGACTCGACCGACCCATGCGACGTGGAGATTCGTACGTCTCGGCTCGATCGCGTGCTCGAGCACTCGCAAGCCGACATGGTCGTCAGCGTCGAGGCGGGCATCACGGTGGAGGCGCTCCAGGCCGCCCTGTTGAAGAAGGGCCAGTTCCTTCCCCTCGATCCCTTCAACTCGCCTGGGCACACCATCGGCGGCCTCCTGGCGAGCGGCTGGACCGGCCCCCTACGCATGCGCTTCGGGTCCCCCCGCGACTTCCTTATCGGCATTCGGGTCGCATTGCCGGATGGACGACTGGCGAGCGCGGGCGGTCGCGTGGTCAAGAACGTCAGCGGCTACGACATGATGAAGCTCCATCTCGGCGCGCTCGGCTCGCTGGGCGTGATAGTGGCTGCGTCGTTCAAGGTCTTCCCCACTCCGCTGCATGACGTCACTGTCGAGTCCTCGCATGCATCGTTGGAAGAGGGTCTGGCCGCGAGCGACAAGGCGCTTGGGCTGCCTCTTGCACCCTCCGCCCTTGAGCTCTTCTCGAGCGGCCGCGTGCTCGCCCGCTTCCTGGGCAGCCGGGATGCGGTGGAGCGCATGGTCGGAGAGCTGGGCTGGTCGAAAACAGATGCGTCAGCGTGGACGCAGCACTCGCGGCGAGGACCGGAGAATTGGGCGCGCATCGCTGTTCCTCGCCACAAGCTGCGCCCGACCCTGCTCGGGCTGCCCCTGGACGCCGAGTGGTGGGCGTCGCCCGGCGTGGGCGTGGTGCATTGGACGGTTGCGAACGATCCTGAACGGGTGCGCGACGCACGATCGGCCGCCGAGGCGGCGGGCGGATCCCTGGTGCTCATGGCCGCGCCGGCGGAGCTCAAACGCGCGATCGGCGCCTGGGGCACGCCGCCTCCGACGCTCGCCCTGATGCAGCGTCTCAAGGCTGCGTTCGATCCGCAGCACGTGCTCAACCCGGGCAGGTTCGTCGTCTGATGGCGTTCGATCTCTTGAAGGACGACGACCTCGCCACCTGCGTGCATTGCGGCCTGTGCCTCGACGCATGCCCCACATTCCGCGTCACCGGCCTGGAGACGGAATCGCCGCGCGGGCGTATTCAGCTGATGACCGAGTGGAAGCGGGGCTCCCTCCCATTCACCGAGGAACAGGCTCGACACATCGACCTGTGTCTCGGCTGCAGGACATGCGAGGCTGTCTGCCCTTCGGGGGTCCCGTACGGCCGCATCATCGAAGCCGGACGCGCCGACATGGAGCGCGCAAGGCGTCCCGCGACAAAGAGATGGCTCGCGCGCACCGCGCTTCGGCAGCTCGTGTCGCACCCCACGCGACTACGCGCGTTCGGCGCGATGACCCGGATGGCGCAGACCGTCGGAGTGACGGGCGCAGTCCGCTCCGGCCGCCAGCTACCTCGACTAAGAGCCCCTTTTCGCGCTCCGCAGGGCGACGTGGCGCCTGCGATCGGCGAGAGGCGCCACCGCGTCGCCTTCCTGGTCGGGTGCGTGATGCCGATCCTGTACCCGCAATCGCACGAGGCCGCCGTGCGCTTGCTTCAGCTCGCGGGTTGCGAAGTCTGGTTTCCACCCGGAGAGCGTTGCTGCGGTGCGCTCCTCGCGCACAACGGAGACCTCGATGGAGCCGCGCTCCTGCGTGACGCGAACACGAGCGTCTATGCCGGCGAACAATTCGACGCGCTGGTCGTCGACTCGGCCGGATGCGGCGCTCACCTCAAGGACTTCTATCCCGAGCTGAAGGGGCGGGTCAAGGACCTTACGGAATGGCTTGCCGAAGTCGGTCTGCCGCCTGCGAACAACGAGGTGAAGCTGCGCGTGACCTATCAGGACGCGTGCCATCTCGCGCACGCCCAGCGCATCCGCAAGCAACCCCGCGACCTCATTCGCGCGATGCCAGGTGTCGAGCTCGTCGAGATGCGCCATCCCGAGATCTGCTGCGGCGCCGCGGGACTCTACAGCACGCTGGAGCCGTCGATGTCCGCACGAATCCTCAAGGAGAAGATGGACGACATGCTCGGCACGCGCGCCGAGATCGTGGTCACCGCCAACCCCGGCTGCCAGATGCAGCTCGCCACTGGGATCCGCTCACGCGGCTCCAATATGAACGTCGAACATGTTGCGGAGCTACTGCTCCGCGCTTACTCCGCTCCCTCCCCCTGAAGGGGAGAGGGCCGGGGAGCGGGGTCCGAGCCGGCAAGATTCGCTAGCGCTTGAGCCTTGGCAGCGTGGCCGTCTTGGTGACGTCGACCTCGACCCGCGCGACCGCAACAGTCACGTTGTCAGGGGCGCCGAGCTCGCGGCAGCGAGCGATGACGCGCTGAATCGCCTTGTCGAGATCGGCGTCCTTGAGAAGGCTGCCCATCTCGTCGACGCTCACGCCCGCGGTCTCCACGCCGTCGCTGCAGAGCACCACCGTGTCGCCCTCTTCGATCTTCATCTTGTCGGTGAACGACTGGATCGATTCCCACACGCCGACCGCGCGCGTGAGTCGATGCTTGAGCGGATGGCCCTCGGCCTCCTCCGGCTTGATCACGCCAAGCCGCACCTGCTCGGCCGGCCATGAATGGTCCTGTGAGATGAGCTTGGCGCTCCCGTTGCGGAAGAGGTACGCCGGGCTGTCCCCGACGTTCAGGAGTCCCAGCTCGCTACCCCGTATCGCGACCACGACCACCGTGCTGCCCATGCCCTTCCACTCGGTGTTCTCCTCGGCCGCTTCGAACACTGCCGAGTTGGCCTGCTTGCACGCTCTCTTCAAGCGATCGACATCAGGCCCCTCATCTCCATCCTCCGCCAGCACGCGAGTAATCGTCTTCGAAGCGATCGAGCTGGCGGTCTGCCCTGCGGCATGCCCACCCATGCCGTCGCAAACGACCAGCAGCGTGTCGAGCCCCGCCTTGTTGCGCCAGACGACGACGGCGTCCTCGTTCTCCTCTCGCTCGAGGCCAGGATCTGTCGCCCAGGCGACACGCAGACGCAAGTTACGAACCGAGGAGCGAGAAGTGAACCGCGTTCTGACCGACGGTTATCCGGTCGTCGTGATTGAGTTCCTTCTCTTGCACCGGTTCTCCATTGACGAGAGTTCCGTTGGTGCTGCCAAGGTCCACGATCCAGAACTGCTCCCCACGTCGCTCGACGCGCGCGTGATGTCCGCTGGTCGCCGGGTCGCGAAGAATCAGGTCGTTGTCCGGCGACCTGCCCATGCGAAGGGCGGTCTCGGTGGCGCGATAGGTGTGGCCAGCGTCGGGCCCTGATTCGATGGTCAGCTCCGCTTGCGGTCCGGCTCCGGGCCTCGTGCGGATGAGCGGCTGGGTGGGTCCGCCGATGACGGCGGTATCCGGGATCGCCGGGGGGGTCGGCGGCGGCGGCTGCCACGCCGGCATCAGGGTGGTCGACTCGTGCGCCTCACCCTCCGAGCCCATGCCCGCAGGAATGGTCGCCGCGATATCCGGGACCTGCGCCTGCGCCGGTGGTTCCGGCGCGGCTGTCGGCGGAGCCTCCCAGGGAGGCTGAACGGGAGCCGGCGGTTCAGGTTCGGCCGCCGACTCGGCCGGCGCGGCCTCCGGTGCGTACCCGGCGGCGCCCGCGGACAGCTCTCGCGACGTAGCCGAGCTCGGTGGATACGGAGCCGGCGGCGGAGGCGGCGTGAGTGGCGGCGCCCAGGCGGCGGCTGGTGCGGGCGGGGCCGATGCGGCCGGCGCGGGTGGCGCCGGCGACTGGCCCGGTGGAGGTGCAGACCATGACGGAGGAGGCGGCGGCGGGGCCCCCCACGAAGGCGCTGCCGGCGCCGCCGGCTCTTCGGTCTTAGGGACGTCCCATGAAGAAGCGGCGGCCGGCTCGTTCCAAGAAGGGGCAGGCGGCGCCTCTGGCGGGGAGCTGGCGGGCGGCGATCCCCAGTCGGTGGTGGCCGGGGCCGGCGCTGCCTGGGGCGGCGCGGCGTCCCAGGAAGGCGATGGCGGTGGATTCCATCCACCGCCGGCGGGAGCCGCGGGCGCAGCAGGTTCCGCCGGAGGCGATCCCCAGGTCGGGGCGGGAGGCGCTCCCGCCGGCGTCGGCGGTGGGGGCGCAGCCGGCATCGGCGCAGGGGGCGGCGCGGACGTGGGCGCGGGTGGTGCCGGCGTGCCGGCCGGTGGAGGCGCGCCCCAGGCGGGCGCGGGGGCGGGTGCTCCCCAGCTCGGGGCGGCCGCCGGCGGCCCCGGGGGTGCGGGGGGAGGCACCGAGTCGGGCGGAGGCGGCGGCACGCCGCCGGCCCCCCAGCTCGGCGCGGCGGGCTGCGTGGGTCCGGGCGCGGCGGCGGGTGAGCCCCATGCCGGCGGCGCCGGTGCGCCCCAGGCGGGGGCCGGCCCTGGAGGAGTTCCCGCCGCCGGCGGAGCCGCTGCCGGGGAGCCCCACGTCGCCTGGCCGGCCTTGGCTGGTCCGGACGCGGACTGGTCCCAGTTCGGCGAGCCGGGAGGGACCACCACAGTCGCCGCGACAGGGCTGGTGGCGTGCGCTCCGGCAGGCGGCGCCCACGTGGTGGCTACACCCGAGCTCCCGGGATTAGAGGATGACTGAGGGCGCGAGGACGCGGGCCGCACGGGCGGCGCCACCTTCCTGTGGGTGCGGCGCCGGCGCGTAAATAGATAAAGGATGGCGACGAACACCGCGAGCGGCGCCAGGACGAGTATTCCGTAAACAGGGTCCATCCGGTGGGGGGCCTCCCTTCTGCCGAATCCGGCTACTCATTTATTACGAAAGTTGTCAGCGCCTGAAGTATGGCAGCCGACATATTCGAGTCAAGTTAACCGGATGCGCGCGGAGTCTGCTGCGGCGTAAGCACATTTCCTTCGAGCACCAGGCGTCCTGAGGCGACCCCAGGAACCGTGATGTCTGCTTCGAGTGAATGCGCGCCGCCGCCGAGCGGATCACCGGTGACGACGTGGATCCGAATCGTCCGCCCAAGCGGCAGGTCGAGCCGCTTCGGTAAGGGGGCCCGACCCGCGTGCGTCTCCACCTGGAGGTCGTGCCCTGCGAGGACCACGCCATCCAGGCGCAGCCCTGTCAAGCCGACGAGGACCGCCGGCCGTGTCCTGTTCTCGAGGGCGAAGCTCAAACCGTCGGGCTCCGAATTGAGGCTGTCAAGGTCGGCGAGCCGCTCGGCCAGGTATGGCGCGAGCTCAGGGCGAGGCCTTGGCGGTGGGAGAGTCGACGTCACGGTGAAGCGAAGCTCTGAGCGATCGACGATGCTCCCGGCGATAGCGAGCGTTGCCTCGAGCCTGTATTGGCCTTCGGCCGGAAGCGGGAGGGTGACGCTCGTCGCGCTGACCGCCGGCTCGAACGCGGTCGGGACCTCGACCTCCACCGAGCCCGCGAATGACTTTCGCTGAAAAGCCTCGCGGAAGAGCCGTGCTCCGCGAAGCTTCGACGCCCGCTCCCGTGTGACAGACCAGCGCACCACGCCCCCGCCAGATACCTCCGGGTCGTCGTTGACGACGACCAAACGGGCGCTGAACGGGGCGTCCGGTCGCTGCAGAATCCCGAACGGGCGGTCGGGCTCGAACGTGAGCGGCTCGACGATCACGCGCGTCGGCTTGAACGCCGCCGCCAGTGCGGCGAGGGCGGGCTTGGCACGGCGCGCGCCGTCGAGCAACCCGAAGCCGATGGCTGGGAATGGATCCACCAGGTGGTAGGCGAATGCGCCCCAGCACGACTCGAACTTTCGCGTTCGCAGATGTTCCGCCGCCAGCTGGACGACGCCTGCCTGATAGGCCTGAGACGACGCGACATAGGACTCGAGGCTCTGATGTGCGGAGGGCAGGCCGACGCCCCGTTCGGCCCAGTTGACCGGCTGGAAGCCCGCGTAACGCCACGACGGCTCGTCGTCTGCCACCGCCCACTGCGCCGAGACCTGTTTCCAGACCGGCGAGTCGACGGAGGGCAGCGACTGCGCGCCAAACGCCGTGACCATCACCGGCTCGACCTCGGCGAGGTCGCGCCAGGATCCGTCCGCCCAGCCGAGAAGGAGGTGCTGATCGACCTCTCCAGAGGCGGCGAGTGCAGGCCGTGTCGGATCTAGCCGTTCGAACGAAGTCTTGAGCTCCTGGTCGATGGAATGGTTCTGCCGAACAGCGTGAACGTCGCCGAGGTCGGCATTGCTCTGCAGCCAGGGCGGGTCGTCGTGTGCGATCCACAACGCAACGGACGGGCGGTTGCGAAGGAGCTCGACCATCTCCATTTGTTGCTCGCGCGCTGCGGACTCCAGAAAACGAGAGTCATCGCCTCGCGCGTGGTACGCGTAGATGCCCGTGAGTGGCATCTCCTGAAACAGGAGCATGCCCGCGGCATCCGCGAGCCGGTAGAACTCGTCCGGCAGGACGCTGGAGAGGACTCGCAGCGCATCGAGGTTCGCCTCCTTCGCGATGCGGAGGTCGCCCTCCATGCGCTCGGGTGTCAGCTCGTCGAGTCGATTCGACGGCGCGTAGCACGCGCCTCGAAGGAACATCGGGCGACCATTCACGGCGAAGCTCCATCGGCGAGGTCCGATGTCCCATTTCAGCTCTCTGAAGGCGAAGGTGTCATGCACCCGGGCCGACTCGGCGCCGCCGGCGACGCTGGTGATCAGCTCCGCGCCGTATGCCGGCTGCTCGCCAAACCTCCACGGCTCCCAGCGCTTCGCGCCGGGGAGGGCGAGGCGCATCGACAACGTCTGCTCGTTCCCGCCGCCCAGATGGACCTCTCTTCGCAGTCGCAGTGGATCCCGGCCGGGCGCATTCACGACCAGCTCAACCTCGCCATCCATGTTGCGGCCATCAAGGTTGCGCAGGCGGGCCTCTACCTCCAGCCGGCCATCATTTGCCTCGATGTGCGGCTTGAGGCGCATCCAGTCGACGGTGATCGGGCCCACGTACTCAAGCTCGACCGGGCGCCACAGACCGATCGGCACCTCCCATCGATAGGGCTCCGGTAGGCTCGCGTACGCAGAAGCCGGATAGGGTTTGAGCTCGCCGTCGTTGAAGATCCCCATCAGATGGTGCTTCTTGTCGGGCTGCGTCTCGACCGGGGACTCACAGCAGATGACCAGGAGGTTCTCCGCTTTCAGATAAGGCGTGAGGTCGAAGCCAAACGGTGCGAAGTAGCCGTAATGAGAGCCGAGGAGCTTTCCGTTCAACCACACGTTGGTGGCGAGAAAGGCGCCGCCGACACGAAGCAGAACCCGACCTGAATGGTCGGGCCGGGCGAACTCGGTCCGGTACCACACTGCCTGGTGGCCCTCGTGCGCCGATAGCTGGCGCGGGACCTCGATCGGCTTCCAACCCAGGCCTTTTCCAATCGTCAGCCGCTCGGCTTCGCCCTCACCCAGCGGCGTCCACACCGCCTCCCAGCCGCTGAGCTCGCGGCCGCCGGCCCGTTGCCTGAGAGGAAGGAACAGGCAGTCGCTCATGCCGCCCTCCCTCCTTCATTCGCTCGCGCGAACGCGCCGTCGGCGGTCGAGCACACGATGACCGGCTGCTCGACAGCGGCCTTGAGAGCCGCTTCGCTCCCTCGTTCGATGAGCGCGAGAATGCTGCCACCGAATCCCGCGCCCATGATCCGCGCCCCAAAACAGCCCTTTGCGGCCCATGCTTTCTCGACCAGCGCGTCCACGTGCGGGGTTGAAACCTCGAAATCGTCCCTGAGGCTCCGATGTGACTCTTTCAAGAGGTTCCCCAGCCGTGTGAAGTCGTCACGCTCGAGGGCGTCGACGAATGCGTGCACGCGCGCGATCTCGGAATCCACGTGGCGGCGCCGATTCGGCTGGCCGGCCTCCGCTTCGCGGCGCCTCTGGTTGTAAGGCGTCCTGGCCAATGACCGGTGCTCGCCTGAGTCGATCACCGCGATGTCGAGCTCGTCAGGAAATGGGACCATGCGGTACTCCAGCGTGCCGCAGTCGAGGAGAAGCGCGTGGCCGCGGCGCCCAAGCGCCGATGCGAACTGGTCCATCACGCCGACCTGGACTCCGGTCGCGCGCTGCTCTGCCCGCTGGCACGCAAGAGCCGCCTCGCGTCCGTCCATCTCGGGCTTGAGCCCGGAGGCCACGGCGACGAGAAGGGCGGCCGAGGAGCTGAGACCAGAGCCCGATGGGATTTCGGATCGCACCCGCACGCCCTGCGGTTGAACGCCAAGCTCCTCCCCTATCGCCCGCAGGTACGCAACGCCACCCTTGACGCGACTCTCCACCGCCCATTCCGCCGATGGGCGGCCGGTGACCTCGGTGTGCCGATTGACCGCGGCCGGCAGCACCACGCCACCGAGGTAATCCACGTGCTCTCCGATCAGGTTGACTCGACCCGGGGCACGCCCGTGCCAGGTTCCCGCGTTAGATTCCACGCAGCTCCGCGGCTGTGTCTTCGGCGCGCGCGTCGACTATGAAAGCCCCCGCACCGAGCTCCGAGCCCGCCAGGTATTTCAGCTTGTCGCGGCTTCGATTCGGTGGATAGAACTCGACATGGAAGTGATGGTCGGCGTTGCGGCGGCCGGGCGGTTTCTGATGCATCGCCATCACATAGGGAAGCGGAATCCCGAACAGCCGGTCGTACTTCTGCAGCACACCCTTCAGGATGCGCGCAAAGGACTCCGTGTCCTCCTCGTCGAGGTCGAGGAGCCCCGTCCGATGCCGCAATGGAGCGATGTGCACCTCATAAGGCCATCGCGCAAACGTCGGCACGAACGCGATCCATCGCTCGTCGCGGAGCACTGTGCGTTCTCCGCCGTGCTCGCCGGCGAGCACGTCACAGTAGATGCACCGTCCAGTCTTTCGCTTGTGCTGGGCTTGAGCGCGCAGCTCGCGCTGCATCACAGGCGGGACGAAGGGATACGCGTAGATCTGGCCGTGTGGATGGCTCAAAGTGACGCCGATCGCCTCACCGCGATTCTCAAAGATGTACACGTAACGCACGTTGGGCAGGCGGCCAAGCTCCTCCGTGCGGTCGCGCCACACCTCGACCAGGTCCTGGATGTGCTCCACCGATTGCTCGCCGAGCGAAGAGTCATGCACGGGCGTATAGCAGACGACCTCGCACCGCCCTTGGTCCCCCGTGAACGACGGGAACCGGTTTTCGAAGACGGCGATGTGATAGTCGGGCTCAGGGATCTCTGTTTCGAGCTGGCCGGGCTTGGTCGGACAGAGCGGACAGTGGTCCGCGGGCGGGTGGTACGTACGGTCCTGACGCCACGGCGCGACGGTTACCCATTCCTCGAGCAGTGGATGCCAGCGGAGCTCGCTCAATCTTCGCGCACTGGGGCCGGCCTGATGGGCGCGCCTGTCCGCTCGTAGTAGATGAGATAGCGACCATCAGGCTTTGGCACAACTCGTCTGGTCAGCCGCCTGACTCTTCTTTGTCGCCGCGGCGCCTGAGGCGCCTCGCGAACCGCCTCGGGCTCGGCGGCGGCTGCCTGAGAGGCGTGTCTGCGAGGCATCGAGCGAAAAGTGTAGTTGGGGGATGCCGGCGGGATGTTTGCTCTCAGCCGCTGGTACACTCCGTTGCGAAGTTCACTGCCCGCGGGGCAAAGGAGGTGAGGCGGAAGCTTGGATAAACCGAATCGTGGTGCCAGCCGCCTCGTTTGCCAGCCGGGAGCTCGGGAGGACGTAAGCCTCTAGGGTTTCCATCCGGATCCGGCTCCTGGAGTCGGAGGCGGAAGCACTGCGAACGTCGACAACGGAGGGCCGGTTCGCCGGCCCTTCGTCTTTTTTTTAGGGGTTGGGGTGCGGGGCGTTAGCTGGGACCACCCGCTATGGCACCATCTCCATCAATGAGCCAGGACTTCGCGAAGCGCCTGAACGAGCTGCCGGAGGGATGGCTGCAGGCGATGGGCATCACCATCACGCGCGCCACTCAGGACGAGGTCCGAGCCGAGCTGACGGTGGGACCTGAGCACCTGCAGGGCTACGGGATCGTGCACGGCGGCGTCCATTGCGGGCTCATCGAGTCGCTGGCCTCGATCGGTGCCGCGCTCGTCGCCCTGCCACGCAACCAATCAGTGGTCGGCCTCGAGAACAACACGAGCTTCGTCCGCGCGGTTCGCGCCGGCGCAAAGCTGCACGCGGTGTCGACCCCGATCACACGCGGGCGCCGCACGCAGGTTTGGGAAGCGCGCGTTCTCGACGATCAGGAACGCCTGGTGGCCACCGGCCGCGTGCGCCTGCTGTGCCTCGATCAGGAGCAGGAGCTGGCGGGCGAGCAGGTGCGGGGCGTCTTGCACCCGCCGACCTAACCGGCCCTCTCCCCTTGAGGGGAGCAATCAGTAAGGCCCTTCCTTACCGCCGCTTGCGCGCAGGTTTGGGGAGCGGGGCGTTAGCCGGAACGACCGGTTTTC
The DNA here is from genome assembly GCA_005880945.1 of Chloroflexota bacterium. GTDB lineage: Bacteria > Chloroflexota > Dormibacteria > Dormibacterales > Dormibacteraceae > Palsa-872. The sequence continues at coordinate 13,130 of VBIU01000004.1, forward strand.
AACGTCCAGTCACGTAGCTGAAGATGATCTCGTCGATCAGGCGCTCCACCGGCGCCAGATCGTCGGTGAAAACCTGGCCGTGGTATGGCGAGACCCGAAGCTTGCCGCCCCCTGAAAGGACCGCCTGCGCCGCCGATTTGGCGAGCGGTGCATCGACCAGCGCGAGGTTGTGATTGATGTCGTCGATGGTCACCGGCTCGGTGGTGCCGAAGACCAGAGTGTTCGTGAACCTGGAATCGTCGATCAGATAAACGTTCGGATAGACGGCCGCCATAGTGCTCGCGATGGCGTCCACCAGCCGGAAGTCGGTGGCCGTGCGCCCGGCGTTGGCCACGGCAACCCCACCGGGATTGAGATGGTCCTTCACCTGCTGGAAGAACTCCCTGGTCGTCAGGTGGAAGGGGATGTAAGGCTGGCGGTACGCGTCGAGCAAGATGACGTCGTATCTGCCGGCTTGCGTATCGAGCCAGTAGCGCGCGTCCGCCAGCACCTCATGAGCCCTGGCGTCTCCGAGATGAAAGTAGCGATGGCCGGCCGCGACGATGTCCGGGTCGATCTCCACCCCCGTGATGTCCACGTCGTTGCCATAAGCGATGCGGTACTGCCTGGCCGACGTCCCTGCGGCGAGACCCAGGATGGCAAGCGACCGCGGGTCCGGCGCGGCGTCCTGGGCAGGACGGAACGCGTCGGCGATCAACAGGTAGTCCCAGTAGCCATGAGTGAGGTCGTCCTGTGAGTCGTAGACGGAATGGATCGCCTGGCCTTCGTTGAGAACCAGCTCGGTGGTCGACTCCACCTGCACCACCTGTATGTAGTTGTAGGCAGACTCCTTCTCGTAAAGGAGCGTCCCGGTTTCAGGCGGCCTGATCCCCGACGGCAAGAAGACCCATGCGAGGATCACGGCGACGCCGAGCGACGCGTACAGCTTTCGCCGGGGCCACAACCCGACGATCGAGATCAGGACTAGCGCGAGCCCGAAACCCTCCAGCGTCGGCCGGGTCCCGTAGGTCGGGATGAACCAGAAAGCCGGCAGAAAAGTGCCGAGGATGCTGCCCGCCGTGGACAGCGCGTAGACCCGACCTGCAGTGTTGCCTCCCGTCTCCACGTTCTTCAGCAGAAGGCGGATGGCGAAAGGGCTGACGCAGCCGAGCAGGATCACGGGCACGGCGAAGAGCAGCACCACCGCCAGCAGCGTGCCTGCCACGAGTCCCACGCTCAGCTCCCTGAATCCCTGCTGAGAGGCGAGCAGGATCGGATAGCTGACCAGTGGGATGACACCGATCCAGAGGCCGGCCCACGCAGTGATCTGGTAGAGGAGCTCAGGGCGCGGGTGGCGGTCGGCAAGCCGTCCGCCGATCATGTAGCCGGCGGAGAGGTAGATGAGAATGAGACCGATCAGGACTCCCCACACGTAGAGGCTCGTCCCGAAGTACGGAGCCAGCAGGCGCGACGCGCCGAACTCGGCAGCGAGCGACGCCATGCCCGAAACGAAAACGAGGGGCAGCAGCAATCGACGTGAAAGGGGCAAGGCGGAGTAGAGGTTATCCGTTCGCGGTTGGCCGGTTCGGTTCCCTCTCCCCTTCAGGGGGAGGGTAAGGGTGGGGGGCGTTAAACGGCAGGATCCATTAGCCGGGCTTCCTGTTCGAACGTCATGTGGGCTGCTCGGCGGCCCACTTGCGGGTGCGCTCATCCATCGGGACGGGGAGCTGCACCTTGACCTCTACGTACAGGTCTCCCGGCGCGCCGCCTTTCGGATCGGGCAGGCCGAGCCCGCGCAGCCGGATCTTGGCTCCGTTCTGCGTCTCGGGCGCGACCTTGAACTGCACCTGGCCCCCTTTCAAGGTTGGCGCGGCGACCTCGCCTCCGCGCAGCGCCACGTGCAGCGGCACCGGCACTATGACGCGCAGGTCCTTGCCCTCACGTGTGAACACGGGGTCGGGTGCGATCTGGACTCGGGCGCGCAGGCCGGGAACGCGAAGCACCGTTCCCTCCTTGACGCCCGCCGGCACCTTCACCTCGACGCGTTTGCCGCCCGGCAGCTCAACGGTCCGGCTCGTCCCCCGAAAGACCTCGGCGAGGCTGACGGTGATCGGCGCCTCGACATCTACCGGCTCCGGCCGGGACCGGCCGCGAGAGTTGCCGAACATCGAACCGAAGATGTCCCCGAAACCGCCGGCGTCCCCGAACAGGTCCTCCATCTCCTCCGGCGTCACAGTGCGGTACTGCACGCCGCCCCCCGGTTGCTGGCGGAACCCACCTCGGCCGGCGCCGGGTTGGACGCCTCCGGCCTGGGCCGCCGCCCAATCTGCCCCGAACTCGTCGTAGAGGCTTCGCTTCTTGGCGTCGGAGAGCACGTCGTGCGCCTGCGAGATCTCCTTGAAGCGGGCTTCGGCTTGCTTGTCGCCCGAGTTCAGGTCGGGGTGGTGCTTGCGGGCGAGCTTGCGGAAGGCGGCCGTAATCTCCTTCTGGCTCGCCGTCCGTGGCACGCCCAACACTTCGTAGTGGTCCTTGGTCTTCGGCATCAGGGGGTACTTACCCGCTTGACGAGGTCGACGAATCCCGGCCTTGCCTCATAGCCGAGCGCCTCGTTGATATGGAGCATCGGAGCGTTCTCCGAGTCGTTGTCGGTGCGGACGAATGGGACGCCCAGCTCGATCGCCTGCGCCAGGGACTGAAGCTTGATCGCCGTTGCGATGCCCCGGCCGCGATAGTCGGGATGCGAGCAGGTGTAGCCCGTCCAAACATGGCCTCGGACGGGCGGAAAGCGCAGGAACGACATCGCCACCGGCTGATCGCCGTGCCGCGCGATCCAGAAGCGATCGTGCGGCAGGTCGGGCGCGCCCATGCGCTCCTGGAAGTTCCCGAATGTCTGGGCAAGAATGGGCACGCTCGTCGGGACGTCCTGGACCGTCCGCTCGTTCAAGGCGTGCAGCTTCTTGAAGGTCTCGAGACCATCCCATTCCGCCAGCGAAATCAGCTCGATGTGCTCGTCGTTCATCTTGGCGCGGGCCGCCGCAGCCTCGGCCAGCAACCGCTTTGCGTGAGTCTTCAGATCCAGCTGCCAGACTTTCTCTGTCCGATCCGGCCCGTAGCCAAGGTCGTGGAGCGCCTCCAGAACTTTTGGCTCGTCTTCAGCGGCGTAAGCGTGGAGGACCCGCGCGCCATCCTCCACCGCCGCCGCGCCGATCCATTCCCACACCGCGGCGAGGAGGTCCTTCGTCTGGCTGGCCTCGTCAGTGGAGACGTCGACGTCGCAATGTCCCTCGGGGACCTGCTCCCACGGGCCGTGCGCAAAATTCAGGTATGAGACCTGGCGCTGCTCGACCTCGGCGATGAAGCGCCTCACCGTCCATTTCGCTCGTGGGTGCGCCCAGCGATAACGCGTCACCTGCGGATCCATCGGCTCGGCCGGGTACGCCGCCGTCATCAGGTCCGCCGCCAGCTCGGCGTCGTCGAGGGTCGCCGGCCGGATCAGCGGTTTGACCATGCCTTGACTCTAGCGTTCGCTAGAGCTCGACAATGGTGGGGACGATCGCCGAAGGGGTCACCTCGAGTATCCCGACCGACGGCGCCGGGTAGCGGCGCAGGTGTCGCGAAAACTGCAGCCAGGACCATTCGAACCACCCCGGCTTTTGGGTCAGGCGCCGGGCCGCGGTCTCGGGGTTCCACTGGTGCACGCCGCCTGGGTTGAAGAGCAGCGTGGAGTCGCGCACCTCGACGTGCGCACGATGCGTGTGTCCGAAGACTATGGCATCGGCGCCCGCGAAGCGCCGGAGTAGGGCTCGCGGAAGGCTCTTGTTCGGATGCAAGTGGCCGAGGCTCAGCGTCCAAATCAACGTCTGCGGCTCTTCGATCCACCGGCTCCGGTTGCCATGAACGAGCACTATCCGCCGGCCTTCGACAGTCACCTCGCGACTTGCGGGCAGCGATTGACCACCGTCGTGGTCCCCGCCGACGGCTTGCACCGGGGCGATGCGTTGGAGCTCGGTGATGGTCTCCAATCCACCGACGTCTCCCGCGTGCAGGATGAGGTCGACGCCGCGCAGGACCGCGAAAAGTCGATCCGGCAGGCGGTCGAGAAACTCAGGGCTATGCGTATCGGCAACCACGCCGATGCGCGTCGTCAAGCGGCGCCAGGGACTGGACGAGGCCGCAAGGTCAACAGCACGACGAGCGGTGCCAGGCTCAGTACGGCGGCGATGCCGAAGATCACTGTCTGGCCGGCGCCGAACGCGACAGCTCCGATGAGCGGCCCGATGACTCCGCCGATGTAGAAGGGAAACAGTATCTGGCCGAGCACAGCGCCGCGACGCTCGGGACTCACGGTGGACGCCATCACCGCCATGCTGGCAGTGAGGATCGCCGCGGCGCAGACACCGTTGACGAACAACGCCAGAGCGAAGACGACGAGGGAATGGCTCAAGCCGGTCGCCGCCAGCGCCGCGGCCGCTCCGAGCGAGGTCAGGTTGAGAACCCACACGTGTCCGAACCTCTGCATTGCGATTCCCCACAGTGGAGACGCCACGGCCTGTCCAAGCCCAACCGCGGAAAGAACGACTCCGACCGCCGTCACCGGGTTGTCCGGCGCCAGGCGACCGATATAGATGGGCACATAGGGAAAGATCGTCCAAGTCCCGACCTGCGTGATCGCAGTGGCCAGGAACAGCCGCCAAACCAAGGGCTTGCTCACTATCTCGCTCAGCGCGCCGCGCAAGAGGCTGAGGACGCGAAGGTCCTCGGGGCGGTCGTGGTCGGACTCTCGGACCACCACCATCAGCAGCACGGCCATTGCTACGGAGAGCGCCGCGTCGAAGAGCAGCATCCCGCGCACGTCGACGAGGTGAACGAGCGCCGCGCCGAGGATTGGGCCGAGGGCGCGGCCGGCGGGCGACCCCGCGCCCACGATCCCGACGGCGAGGGCGAGCCGCTGCCTGGGAGTTGTGGATGCCTGCATTGCAAGCATGACGCCGGTGTTGCCCAGGACGAATCCGCTCAAGGATCGAAACAACAGCGCCATCGACGGGCTCGTCGAGAGCGCCCAGCCGCCGAACAGAACTGCCTCGAGCACCGCGCTGCGAACGATGATCAGCTTGCGGCTGTACCGGTCGGCGAGGACTCCCCAGAACGGCGCGAGCGGAAGCGCGAGAATCCAACCGACGCTGGACATGGCGGCGATCCAGCCGGGGACCTGGTCGGCGGATACGTGCAGCTCGCGCAGATAGAGCGGGGTGTAGGCGGTCAGCTGTGTCCAGGACATGCTCTCGACGCAGGTCGTCGCCGCGAAGAGCACTGCGATCACCGCCCAGCCGGCCGCGGAGCTGGTGCGGGAGTTGGCTTGCATCGGGCTCGTTACAGGATATCGCGAGCTCAAATCTCACGTTTTAACGATCTGACTTGACAAATTGGCAAGAAGTAAGTTGTAATTTGGGCCATGAAACAGCTCCAACGTGAAATCGTCAACCAGGTGGCCGCCGGCAAGATCACTGCCGAAGAGGGCGCCGCGCGCCTGCAGTCGCTGGAGGAGGCCGACAACCGCGGCCAGGCCCAAGCTCCGCCGGCCCTCGCGTCCCCCATGGCAGGTGCTGAGACCCGGCGCATCAAGGTCGTTTCCCAGATCGGAAGCACCGAGATCGTGGGCGATCCGAGCGTTGCATACGTTGTCGCCGACGGGCCTCACACCGCGCGGCAAGAGGGCGACACGATGGTCATCTCGCACGCCCCCTTCGAGGAGACCGACCACTTTTCCTTCAGCCGCGGCGAGCGCCGGATGGTCGTCAACGGAGTTGATTTCAATCGACGCAAGCTGACGGTTCGCATGAACCCGACCTTGGCCCTGAATGCGAGCGTCCAGGCCGGCTCTGTCCGCATCGATGGCGTGCAGGGGCCGATCCAGGGCGAGGTGCAGGCCGGCAACTGTCAGGTCGCAGGCTTCCGTGGACCGCTCGACTTTGTCATTCAGATGGGCAACCTCTCGGCCAGCGGCCGGTTGGACGCAGGCGATTCGAAGGTCCGATGTGAGATGGGCTCCGTCAAGATCAATCTCGAGAAAGGCTCCAGCGTCCGCGTCCACGCGCGGTCGACCCTGGGCAAGGTCAGCATCGAAGGCGAGTCCACGGATCGGGTGAACCTGGGACAGACAGGCAAGGAAGTGACAGTCGGTTCCGGGGCAGGCAGCCTGGATGTCGAGTGCACGATGGGCAACGTCCGGGTTTCAGCCGAATGACTCAAGTCGATCGCGGCCGGCGCCCTCCTCTCAACTGCCCAGTTTGCAACGAACGCCTCGCGCTGACCCGGCTCAGCTGTCCCGCATGTGACACCGAGCTCTCAGGCGGCTTCGCCTCGTGCGAGTTCTGCGCGCTGTCGAACGAGGACCGCGAGGTGCTGCGCGTTTTCCTCGCCTCGCGCGGAAACATGAAGGACCTCGAGCGGCACCTCGGCGTCAGCTATCCCACAGCGCGAGCACGGTTCGATTCCCTGCTGAGCAAGATCGGAATCGACCGGCCGGCCGCGCCCTCTCCCACACGCGTGGAGCTGATGGAGCAGGTCGCTCGTGGAGAGATCGACATCGAAGAGGCGCTCAAGCGCCTCGAGTCCAATTGATTGAAGAGGCGCTTAACCGCCTCGAGTCCAATTGATGGAGGGCCACCCCGATGCATGACCCCGACGCAAGCTACCGGCTGATCAGCGACAACGCGCGCCGCCTCGCCGAGGAGCACGCTCGCCTACGCGAAGCGGCAGCAGTGCGATCGAAGCATTCGCGAACCGGATTGCTGGCGCACTATCTGCGACGGCTGGCGGACCAGATCGACCCGGGCGGCCAGACGCGCAGGACCCTGTAGGTCGAGCTACTTGACTCCCGCGGCTTCCAGCCCAGCCGCGTGCGCGCCTCGCGCATCGGCGCCGGCGTCCAACGCATGAACCGCACCGGTGGCGAAGGCGTGGGCATGCGGCTGATCGAAGCTCAGGTCGATGTTGGCGAGCGCGAACCAGGCGCAGTAGGTCTGGCGGCCCGAATCTACGGGTAGCGGTGGATTGGCCATCGCGGCCGCCGCCATCTGGGCCGCGACTGACACATCCTTCCCCGTCGACAGCGCGTGAAAGGCCGCCTGCGCCGCGGCGTGACAGGCACTAACCGGAGCGCCACCACGCTTTGCCCATGTGAACCACTCCGCATAGGAGCGGTCTTCGGGCGTCGGCACGACCCTCCTGATGTTGATGTCGAAATGCTTCTGCTCGACCACCTGCCATGAGGACGAGGATGGAGCGCCAGGCACGGCGGCGGCGGGCTGGGCTGCAGGACCGCTCCGCGCAGCCGGTGCCGGAGCGGGCGCAGCCGGAGCGGGCGCAGCTGGAGCCGGCGCAGGCGCGGGCGGGGCCGCCGGTTCGGGCGCCGGCGCGGCAGCCTCCGGCCGGCGGGTCGAGATGTGGATCTGGGGCGCCCACGCCGGGACGTCGACCACCGACGGCCACTGCGTGTCGTCGGCCGGCGACGCGGCCGATGCCGGCGCCGCGGCGCCTGGTGTCCAGTCCGGGGCGGCTGATTTCGCAGGTTCAGGCTCCGGCTCTTGCACATGAGGCGCCGCCACGACAGGCAGCGTTGGCATCGCAGGCGCGCTTTCAGGCGCCATGGCCGCCGGCTGGACTGTCTTCGCGGGCGGACCAGCCGCCGGCGGGACCGTCGCCGGGGGAATGGTCTTCTCGGGCGGCACTGTGGGAGGCGTTGCCGTCACGGGCGGGACGGTCTTCGCCGGAGCCGGCGTCCAGTCCGACTTGGCCGGTTCCGTCGGCAGGTTGGGGAGCTGGCCTCCCGCGTCGCCGAACGCAGCAGGTGGCCAGGCGGGCATGGTGTGCTCGGTTGGCGGCTCAGGCGGCCAGATGTCGCTTTGAGTCGGGAGCTCGGCATCCGGTTGCCCCTTCGGCGGCCATGTCAGCGGCGCCGACTTCACCGGTTGAGCCGGCGGTGTCGGCTCGGGCTCGCCGGGCGCTTCAGCCGGGGCCGGGGCGGTCTGAGCCCAGGAGGGGGCGGGCTTCTGCATAGCCACTGCCGGCTTGGGTTCGGTGTCGTCCTCGCCGGTCTCTTCCGTCGCGGCTTTTTCCGCTGCCGGGTCCGTCTGCGCCCAGGATGGCGCCGGTTTCTGCATCGGCAGCGCCGGTTTGGGTCCGGTCTCGACAGTATCGTGGGTCGCCTCTTCCGGCTGGCCAGGTTCGGTTTCGACGGTGGCTTCGATCGCCTCGGTGCCCATCGGGGACTGGGCCTGCAGCGCCGGCTCCTCCTGGGGTTCGACGGTTGCTTCGACCTCGCTCTCGGCGGCCTCCTCATCGGCCGCGGCTTCGGCGACCGCCTCCGTGCCCTCAGCTTCGATTTCGGCATTCGCCGTCTCGGCTGACTCGACCGCGTCCGCGAGCTCGGGCTGCAGCGGGAGCTCGGGCTCGGTCAGAGGATCGAAGGCCGGAGTGACCAATGGGAGCTCCGGCTCTGTTGCCCCGTCGCTCGCCGCCGGCGGAACCGTCTCGGCCACGGTGGAGCTCGTCCCGCCCTCGGCGTCGACTGTCAGCGGGGGCTTGGTCTTGCTCTCCGTGTCGTCGGGCTCGGGTTCGTTTTCGCCTGGCTGATCCACTGGGGAACTGAGTCTATCGCCGCGGCAACAAGGCCGCAGAGCTTATGCGAATACGTGGGTCAGCGCTTCCTCGGGGATCGGGTCGGGCTGCTGCTCAGCCCAGTCCGCAGCCTCCGACGCTTCGGCATCAAGCTCAGCCTGGGAATGTGCCAGCTCGTCCGCTGTAAGCCAGCCGCGCTCCATGAGCCAAGCGCCGAATCGGGCGATCGGGTCGTGGCCCGCAGCCTCGTCGATCTCTTCCTTGCCCCGGTATTTCAAGTGGTTGTCTTCCGAAGTGTGTGAGTTGATGCGCCAGATCTTCGCGTCGATGAGCGTCGGGCCATCGCCACGCCGGGCGCGCTCGACCGCCCCTTTGCAGACGGCGAAGCAGGCGGGCACGTCGGTGCCGTCAACAGTCGCGCCGGCGATCCCATAACCGGCCGCGCGGTCGGCCACGTTGGGGTTGCCCATCTGCAGGCGGATGGGTACCGAGATGGCGTAGCTGTTGTTCTCACAGACGAAAACCACTGGCAGACGGTGGACCGCGGCGAAGTTGACGCCCTCGTGAAAGTCGCCCTGGCTGGTGGCGCCGTCTCCGAACGTGCACAGAGTCACGGACCCCTCGCCCTTGAGCTTGGCGGCGTACGCGATCCCCGAGGCCTTCGGCACCCACGACGCGACGACCTGGGAAACTGAAGCGATCTTGAGCCGGCGGTAGCTGTAGCAGCCGCCCGGGATGTTGCGCCCCGCCGAGAGCGGATCGTCCACCTTGGCGAAGACAGCCAGCATCCACTCCTTCATGGTCAGGCCCCGGACGATCGCGTTGGCCAGGCCACGGTAATGGGGCACGAGCCAGTCGTCGGCGGCGAGCGCGGCTGTGGAGGCGACCTGGATGCCCTCGTGTCCACGGCTCGAACCGACGAATGGGGCCCTCCCCTGTTTGACCAGGATGTGCATCCGGTCGTCGAGAGCCTTCGCCATGCACATCCAGCGGTGAAGCTGGAGGTATTCCTCCTTGGTCCCGGCCGCCTGGCGGACCTTGGTCGCCATCAGCCCAGCTTAGCGAGCGGCCAGGGCCTTGGCGATGTCCACGACCTCGTCGGCCGTCAGGCCCAGCCGGTTCAGGTGCTCGTAGTAGCGGCGGTGGAACTCCGAGAAGTCGCTGCGCTCCGCGCGCTCTTCGCGGATGCGCTTGACCTCCGTCATCACGGTGGACACCAGCTCCGGTTCGGGGCGAATGCCGGCCTGGCGGAGCGCGTGCTCGATCGCAAGCGCCCCCGAATGCTTTCCATATACGTACTCGACCTCGGCGCCCATGTCCGCCGGTGGCATGAACTGATAGATGGCGGGGTGGATCAGCATCCCCGCGGTGTGGATGCCGGACTCGTGAGTGAAGACGTTCAAACCGATGCCGGGTTCGGTTGGCTGCACCGGGATACCGCTCACACGCTCGAGGTGGCGGGCCAGGTCACGAAGCTTCTCGTATTTGAATTGCGGGATCTCGATGCCGAAGAGGTAGCGCAGCTGAATGAGCACCTGGTGCATCGGCGCGTTGCCGGTTCGCTCGCCGATGCCGTTGACGCTCGTCGTGAAGACCTCCGCTCCCGAGCCAAGAGCCATCACGGTGTTCCACGCACCCAATCCCAGGTCGTTGTGGAAGTGCACGACAAGGGGCGCGTCGGGAGCGGCGGCCTTGATTCGTGGGATGTACTCGCGGACCGCAAACGGCGAATAGCAGCCGACGGTGTCCGGAGTGGAGGGGCGCGTCCCGCCGGCCTTCAATCCCTCGCGGTGAATCTCGCCGATGTAGTCGACGTCGGCGCGGCTGCCGTCTTCCCCACCGAACTCGATGGACGTGGCGCCCTGATCACGTGCGTAGCTGATCGCCTCGCACATCATCCGCAGGTTCGCCTCGCGGTAGTGCGACACGGGAAGCTCCAGCCACTCGGATTCCGGAATGCCGTCGCGGTGCAGCAATGTCTTGCCGAGCTTGTACTTGACGTGAAGGTCCGAGGCGGACGTGAAGATGAAGTAGGTCACCTCGTCTCGCTTGTGGCCGAGCGCGTCGATGACACGCATCGTCGCGTCGATGTCGCCCTTGGTCGAGCGCATCATGCAGACCACCTCGAGGTCGCTCCGCAGCTCACCTCGCTTACGCCCTTCGAGCACGAGCCTCAGGGTCTCGCGCTCGGTCTCGGAGACGGATGGAAAACCCACGTCCATGATGTGGACGCCAATGTCGGAGAGCATGCGGGCGAGCTCGTACTTGTCCTTCGGGGAGATCGCGACGCCCGGCATCTGCTCCCCATCGCGGAGCGTGTCGTCGTAGACGCGGATTTTCGCAGCCGGGGGAAACTCGAGGTCGTGTGCGAAGCGCTTGGGGTCGCGGGCCAGCTCCCCGAGCGGCTCTTGCAGCTCGACTGGTTTGACTCCGTCCAAGGCGGTCTAGCGGCGGCCGGCCAGCTGCCGCCGCTCCTGGAGACGCTTGCGAACCCACGGCACCAGGCCGCCCATGTGGATGAGCTCGTTCATGAACGAGGGAAACGGCTCGCACGGATACTCGTCGCCCCTGGTGAAGTTCCGGACTATCCCGGCCTCCAGGTCGACCTCGAGGTCGTCACCCTCCGACACCCCTTCCGCCGCCTGGGGCGACTGCAGGATCGGGTAGCCCATGTTGATCGCGTTGCGAAAGAAGATGCGCGCGTATGAGTCAGCTATCACGAGCGAGATGCCCGCGCCCCGAATCGCGATCGGCGCTATCTCGCGCGACGAGCCGCAGCCGAAGTTGGAGTCTGCGACGAGGATGTCGCCGGGCGTCACCTTCGCGGCCCAGCCCTCCCGGCCCGGCACGCCCTCCATGGCGTGCTTGCCAAGCTCCTTCTCATCCAGGGAGTAGATGGCGTACTTGGCCGGGATGATCTGGTCGGTGTCGATGTTGGCGCCGAACTTCCAGGTCCGCCCGCGGATGACCTGAGGCGCCGTCACGCGATCCCCGCCGGCATCTTCTTGAGCACCTCTCCAGGGTGGCTGATGACCCCGGTCACAGCACTCGCCGCGGCCACCGCCGGGTTGGATAGATAGACCATCGCCTTGGGGTGACCCATCCGGCCAGGGAAGTTGCGGTTCGTGGTGCTGAGGCAGACCTCCCCCTCACCGAGCACACCCATGTGGCCGCCCAGGCACGCGCCGCAGGTCGCCGTCGTCCAGGCTGCGCCTGCCGCCAGGAACACTCGGATGAGCCCTTCCTTCTCCGCCTGGATGGCGACCTGGTGCGACGAGGGCGTGATGATCAGCCGGACGCCGGGCGCGACCTTGTGACCGTCGAGCACCGCGGCTGCTCGCCGCAGGTCGGTGATGCGCGAGTTGGTGCAGGACCCGATGAACACCTGGTCGAGTCGCGTCCCGGCGACCTCCGACAACGGCGCGTAGTTGTCGGGGGACATGGGCTTGGCAACGCCAAGCTCGACCTTCTCCGCGTCGAACTCGAAGACCTTCTCGTAGGTGGCGTCCGGGTCGGAGGTGACAGGGGTATAGGGCCGCTTGGCGCGCCCCTCGAGGTATTGCCTGGTGACCTCGTCGAACTCGAGGATGCCGTTCTTTGCTCCGGCCTCGATCGCCATGTTGGTGATCGTCAGTCGCGCTTCCATGTCGATGTGCTTGAGCGCTTCGCCGACGTGCTCCATCGCCTTTGAGCGTGCGCCGTCGACACCGATCTGCCCGATCACGTAGAGGATCAGGTCCTTCGCCTCGACCCACTCCCTGAGGCGATTGTGATAGACGAACTTCAGCGTCTCCGGTACCCGGAACCACAGCTCGCCCAATGCGAACACGCATGCGAGGTCCGTCGAGCCGATGCCCGTCGCGAAGTTGTTGAGCGCGCCGTAGGTGCAGCTGTGCGAGTCGGCACCGACGACCAGCTCGCCCGGAAGAACCAGGCCGTTCTCCGGCAGCACTGTGTGGCAGATGCCGCCCTGGCCGACCTCGAAGTACCACTTGATGCCCATGTCGTGCGAGAACTCGCGCGTGAGACGCCCGAGGGTGGCGCTTGCCGCGTCCTTGGCGGGCTGGAAGTGATCCTGGGTCACCGCTACGCGGTCTGGGTCCCAGATCTTCTCCGCCCCCATCTGCTCGCGCATGATCCTGCCCGCGGGAGGAATGGTGAGGTCGTGGCCCATCGCGAAATCGACTTTCGCGAGTACGAGGTCCCCAGGGCTGACGCTTTCGCGTCCGGCCCCGCGGGCCAGGATCTTCTCGGTCATCGTCATCGCCATTGGTCTAGTCCCTCAGCCTTTTCACGACGGCGTCCCCCGCCTGGGATGTCGAGAGGTCGCCTCCGATGTCGCGCGTGCACTCGCGAGCGCGTATGGCGGATTCGACCGCACCCTCGATCGCGTCTGCCATATCGGGAACACCCAGGTGTCTCACCATCATAGCCGCGCTCAAAATCGCCCCGATCGGGTTGACCAGGCCCCTCCCGGCGATGTCGGGCGCCGTCCCGTGGACGGGCTCGAAAAGGCCGCGCCCGGTCGCTGGATCGATGTTGGCGGACGGCGCGATGCCCATCCCGCCGATCAGCTCAGCCGTCAGGTCGGACAGGATGTCTCCGAACAGGTTGCTGGTCACTATCACGTCGAACTGGCTGGGGTCCTTGACCAGCTGCATCGAGGCCGCATCGACGTAGAGATGGCGGGTTTTGATCTTGGGGTGCGCGGCGCCGACAGCCTTCCAGCGCTCCTGCCAGAGGGCGCCCGCGAAGGTCATGGCGTTGGACTTGTCGACCATCACGACCTCGTGCCGCGCCACCTGAAACGCGTGCTCGATGATGCGTGTGACGCCGATGTGCGTGTTGACGTCCTCCTGGACGGCTATCTCGTCCTTAGTGCCCTTCTTGAAACGCCCACCCATGCCGACATAGAGGCCTTCGGTGTTCTCGCGCACGACCAGGAGATCCACCTGGCGGCGGTCCTCCCGCCGAAGGGGCGACAGCCGGTCGTCGTACAGCTTCGCGGGGCGCAGGTTGACGTAGAGGTCGAGCTCGAAGCGAAGGCGCAGCAGCACGCCGGCGAGATACGTCGAGTCGTTGAGCCGCTGGTCGCCCACCGCCCCGAAGAGGATCGAGTCTGCCTTGGCGACCTGTTTCCAAACCTCATCGGTGATTGGGACACCGGTGCGCAGGTATGCGTCGGCGTTGACGTCGAACTCCTCGAACTCGAAGTCGGCTCCCGCGGCTCGCAGCACTTTGATGGCCTCGGGGACGACCTCCTTGCCGGCGCCGTCGCAGGGCAGGACGGCGATTTGCTTAGGCAGGGGTTTTCTCCGGAGCCGGCTCGCGCAGCTTGTAGCGCTGGATCTTGCCGGTGACCGTCTTGGGGAGCTCGGGCACGAACTCGATCACGTGCGGAAACTGGAATCGCTGGAGGCGCGACTTGCAGTGCTCCTGCAACTCGGCCACGAGCGGATCGCCGGCGACGGCATCGCCCTTTGTGATCACGAACGCCTTGATCTTCGTGAAGCCCTCGACCTCGATGCCGACGACGGCGCTTTCGGCGACCACGGGGTGCTCCAGTAGAGCCGATTCGATCTCGATCGGCGAGACCCACAGGCCGCTCACCTTGATCATGTCGTCGGAGCGACCCTCATACCAGTAGAACCCGTCTTCGTCGACGCGGTATCGGTCGCCGCTGAAAAACCATTCGCCGAGGACGGAGCGCTTGGACTTCTCGTGCTGTGCCCAATACAGCGCCAGCGCGCTATCGCCCTTCACGTAGAGGTCGCCGGCCTCGCCGCGAGGCACCGGGTTACCTGCCTCGTCGAGGATCTTGAGCTCGTAGCCGGGGACCGGCTTGCCGCTGGAGCCGGGCCGGACGTCGTCGAGGCGGTTCGAGCAGTAGATGTGGAGCATCTCGGTCGAGCCGACGCCGTCGAGGATGGTCAGGCCAAACGCGTCCTTCCATCGCTTCCACACTTCGGCCGGCAGCGACTCGGCGGCGGCGACGCAATGGCGTATCGAGGAGAGGTCGCGGCTCTTCGCGCCCTCGAAGTTGAGGATTGCGTTGTACAGGGTTGGCGCCGAGAAGAAGAGGGTGGGGCGGCGCTTCTCGATGGTGTCGAGGACCGTCGCAGGGGTGTTGCGGCCCGCGTGCAGGACGGTGGTCGCGCCTACCCAGTACGGAAAGGTGAGGTTGTTTCCGAAACCGTATGCATGAAACAGGCCGGTGGTCGAGAAGGTGGTGTCGCGTTCCGTGATGCCGAGGACCTGCTCCGCGTAGGTGACGCAGGTGTAGGGGATGTCGTGCTGCAGGTGGACGACGGCTTTCGGCTTGCCGGTCGAGCCCGAGCTGTAGAGCCAGAAGGCCATGTCGTCCCGGCGGGTTGGCGCGACTGGGACGTCGGGACCTGGGGTGATCTCGTCCGTGCGCAGGAGTTTGGGCTTGATGGCGGCGCGAGTCGCGGCGGCCGTGAGCTTCTCTTCGCCGGCGGCATCCACCATGACGACGCGGGCGAGGCTGTCCTCGATGTAGTGGTCGTAGTCCTCGCTGCGCTGCAGCAACGGGTTGACGGGAACCGGGACGGCGCCGATCCGGATCGCGCCCAGGAAGGCGGCGACCCAGCCGGGGCTGTCGTAGGCGACGATCAGGACACGCTCCTCTCTCCGGACACCGTGGTCGACGAGCAGTCGGGCGGCGCCGCACGAGAGCCTGGACAGGTCGCCGTAGGTGACGTCTCCCGCCGCGGAATGGATGGCAACCTTGCCGGAGCGGGCCTTCAGGTTGCGGTCCAGGAGGTCGGCGCCCACGTTGTAACGGTCCGGAAGATCCAGCCCCCCCATCTCATCGGTCAGTGTAGTTTCGGACGGTGGCAGGCAACCGTTTGACCCTGGTGTACGACGGGGAGTGCGGGTTCTGTGAGGGGCTGGCACGGTGGGTTCGGCGTCGGGATCGGCGCGGAAGGGTGGATGTGAGGCCGAGCCAGGAGGCGGGGCTGATCGAGAGGTTGGGGCTCACTCGCTCGGAGGTCGCGCGGGCGTCGTGGGCGGTGGAGGTGGGTGGAGCGAGGTTTGAGGGGGCGGCGGGGATCAGCCGGGTGCTCAGGGAGCTTGGGGGCGGGTGGCCGGCGGTCGGTTGGCTGTATCGGGTGCCACCAGTTCGGTGGGTGGAGGATCGGTACTACGCGAGGGTGGCCAGGAGGCGGTCTTGGTGGTGATGCAGCGCGGGGGAAGGGCTGGGAAGAGGGAGTCGTGGGTTGGGCTGGGAGGCCGCGGATGCCTTGGCGGGTTTGGGTTGACTTGTTTGCAAACATTTTACGTCCAGCAGATTGATACGTCGAACGTTTGTTTGTACCATTTTTCTCATGCTGGCGACGCAAGACGTCTACGCGATCGACGCCGCCGACCTAGGCGCTGACGACCTTCGCGAGCGCTTGATCCACCAGCGTCACGTCATCGACCTGATGGAGCTCTCGTTCTCACGCTCGGCGGCCGAGTTTGCCGCCACCCAGGACTACGAGAACGACGGCTCGGCCACCGCCATCGACTGGATCCGCATCCACTGTCACATGACCGGTCCGGCTGCGGCCGACCGGGTTGCCGTCGGGAATCACGTGTCCGAGTTCGGGCAGACAGTCGATGCCCTGGTCGATGGCGAGGTGGGCTTCGCTCACCTGACTGTGATGGCGAGAACCGCCGACGCGGTTGGGAGCAAGTTCAACGAGACGGTGCTGGTGAAGAAGGCGCGAGAGAATTCGCCGGGCAAGTTTCATCACATCTGCCGGCACTACAGGCATGCCGTGGATGCCTGCAGCTTCGCTGCCGGGGAGGTCGAGCAGGTGGAGAACCGGCGGCTGAAGCTCAGCACCTGGTTCGACGGCGCGCTGCTCTTGAGCGGAGTGCTCGACTCGGTTGGCGGCGCGGCTCTGCGGGCGGCGCTCGAACCGCTGGCGCGCAAGTCCGGCGCCCACGACGATCGGAGTCGCGAGCGGCGGCTGGCCGATGCTCTGGTCGAGCTTGCCTGCGGCGGGGAGCAGCCGGCCCAGATCCAGGTCACCAGCTCGCTCGATACGCTTCTCGCTCTGGCCGGCGCCGCGGCGGCGGAGATGGAGTTCTCACTCCCTGTTTCGTCCAGGACGGTTGAGCGGCTGGCCTGCGACTCGGGCATCAGCCGAGTCCTGCTCGACTCCGAGTCGATGGTGATCGATGTCGGGCGTTCGAAGCGGGTGGTCTCAGAGCCTGGGCGACGAGCCTTGAAGGCGCGAGACGGCTCCTGCCGTTGGCCCGGTTGCGATCGGCCGTCTTCGTGGACCGCCGCGCATCACCTCGTGCACTGGACCCGCGGCGGGACCACCGACCTCGACAACCTCATTCTGCTGTGCCATCGGCACCACTGGCTGGTCCATGAGGGCGGCTGGCAGCTGGTGCGTGGTGACGATGGGCGGATGCTGACGGTCCCGCCGACCGTGACTTTCGGTCCTTCGCCGCGCGGACCCGATTAGCTACTGCCTGACGACCGCGGCCGCTCCCTTGCGCAGCACGTACTTCTGGATCTTTCCCGTGGCCGTCTTCGGCAGCTCCTGGACGAAGGTCACGCTGTGGGGCGCCTTGAAATGGGCCAGGCGATCGCGGCAGAGTTTGATCAGCTCCTGTTCGGTCGCGCTCGCGCCGGACTTCAACACGACGTAGGCATGTGGGGCTTCGCCCCATTTTTCGTGGGGCAGGCCGACGATCGCCGCCTCCTGAACCGCGGGGTGGCGTAGCAGGACGCCCTCGACCTCGAGGCTCGAGATGTTCTCGCCCCCGCTGATGATCACGTCCTTGATCCGATCTCGGATCTCGACGTAGCCGTCGGGGTGCAGCACCGCCGCGTCGCCGGTGTGGAACCAGCCGTCGCCCATTACCTTCTTGGTCGCTTCGGGGTCTTTGTAGTAGCCCTCCATGATCACGTTGCCGCGCGCCACTATCTCCCCCATCGACTGACCGTCCGCCGGCACGTCCTTGCCCTTCTCATCCACGACGCGGAGCTCGCCGGAGGTGACCAGCTCAACCCCCGTGCGCGCCTTGATGATCCCGAGATCCGTGGTTCCGAGCTTCTTGTGCTCCGGCCGCGGCTCGCAGATCGTGATGAACGGCGCGGTTTCGGTCAGCCCGTATACCTGGGTGACCTCCCAACCGAGATCGCCTTCCATGCGTTCGATCGTCGCCGCCGCCGGCGCCGCTCCGGCCGTGATCACGTGCACTCCCTTCGGAACATCGCCTCGAACCTCGGCGGAAGCGTTGGCGAGCCCGATCAGAATCGTCGGCGCGGCGCAAAGCCAGCCGACCCTCTCCTTGCGGACCAGGTCGAAGACTCGGGCCGGCTCCACCTTCGGCAGGCAGATGTGCGTTCCGCCCACCGCGGTGATGACCCACACGAAAGTCCAGCCGTTGGCGTGGAACATCGGCAGGGTCCACAGGTAGCGGTCGCCGACCGTTATGTGAAAGTGGACCAGGGTGCCGACGATGTTTGCCCATGCGTTTCGGTGCGTGATCATCACGCCCTTCGGCTTGGCGGTCGTGCCGCTCGTGTAGTTCAGGGCGAGGAGGTCGCTCTCGGCGATGTCCGGACGATTGAAGTCCGGCTTCGACTTGGTGAGGATGGGCTCGTACTCCATCCAGCCTTTCCGGCCGCCCGCCGGGCCGAGGCTGATGAAATGCTCCACTCCGCCCAGCTGGTCCCGAACGCCGTCGACGGCGTCGAGGTAATCAGGGTGGACGCACATCACCTTTGCCCCCGAGTGCCCGGTGATATAGACGAAGTCCTCGGCGGTCAGGCGGTAGTTGATCGGCACCAGCACAGCGCCGATCTGGGGCACCGAATAGAAGGATTCGAGCTGCTCGTGGGTGTTCGGCGCGATGTATGCGACCCGGTCGCCCTGCTTCACCCCCATCGCCTGCAGCGCCGCCGACCAGCGGTCGCAGCGATCCAGGAACTGCTCGTAGGTCAGCCTCAGATCGCCGTCGACGACCGCCTCACGATTGCCGTAGAGCTTCCTTGCCCGTCGCGCGAAGTCGAGCGGAGTGAGCGGGGTCTCCATGCCTTGATTATGAGTTGAGCAGGAGCGCGAAATCCGTCGTCCTGATGCCGCCCACGAACGCGCGGTGGGCCTTCGGCTCGAGCTCGACCGATCGCTCGTACACGAAGGCGTAGACGTTATCGAGACTCCACTCGCCATAGCCCTGGATGCGCAGGCCGTAACGAAGACCTTCATCGGTGCGACCGCGTGCGAGCAGGTCGAGGGCTCGCGAGTATATGGCCTTCAGGATCTCGAGCTGCATCGTCAGCTCGGTGATGGTCTTGGCATCCCCCTCGGCCTCGACCAACCGCTCGACCTGGGCTTCGAGGTCGGCGATCTCCTTTTGGTAGTCGTCCACCCTCGAAACGAGTCTAGCTGTCCGACCTTTAGTGAATCAGGTAGTTCGATGCGACCGAAGCGGCGATCAGGATCGCGATGATGTTGATGACCTTGATCATCGGGTTGATGGCCGGTCCGGCGGTGTCCTTGTTGGGGTCCCCCACCGTGTCGCCGGTCACTGAGGCCTTGTGCGCCTCCGAGCCCTTGCCGCCCAGGTGGCCCTCCTCGATGTACTTCTTGGCGTTGTCCCAGGCCGCGCCTCCGCTGGTCATCTGAAGGGCGAGGAACAGGCCGGTCACGATGGCGCCGATCAGCATGCCGCCGAGCGCCTGGGGGCCGAGGATGTAGCCGACGGCGAGTGGCGCAAGCACTGGGATCACGCCCGGCACGATCATCTCGCGCTGGGCGGCCGCGGTAACGATGCGCACGGCGGTGCCGTACTCGGGCTTGCCGGTGCCGTCCATGATCCCCTTGATCTCACGGAACTGGCGCCGCACCTCTTCGACCACCAGGCCACCCGCGCGCCCAACCGCGAGCATCGCGAGCGATCCGAACAGGAAGGGCAGGATGCCACCCAGGAACAGGCCCACGATCACGTGGGGGTCGGACAGGTCGAACCTGGTCGGGTGTCCGGCGCGGACGAGCTCCTCCGTGTAAGACGAGAACAGGACGAGCGCCGCCAGACCGGCTGACCCGATGGCGTAGCCCTTCGTCACGGCTTTGGTCGTGTTGCCTACAGCGTCGAGCGGGTCGGTGATGCCACGGA
Organism: Chloroflexota bacterium; assembly: GCA_005880945.1. Taxonomy (GTDB): domain Bacteria; phylum Chloroflexota; class Dormibacteria; order Dormibacterales; family Dormibacteraceae; genus Palsa-872. The sequence continues at coordinate 32,876 of VBIU01000004.1, forward strand.
CCTCTGCGGGCAGGTTGGCCATCTCGGCGATCCCGCCGGCGTTGTCAGTGATCGGACCGTACGAATCGATCGCGACGATGATGCCGGTCATCGAGAGCATGGCCGTCGCGGCGATGGCGATTCCGTAGAGGCCGGCAAGGTTGTAGCTCAGCAGGATGCCGATGCCGATCACCGTCACCGGCAGCGCCGTCGCCATCATGCCGATCGCCTGCCCCGCGATGATGTTGGTCGCATGGCCGGTCACCGACGCCTTCGCGATGAGGTGGACGGGCCAGTACGCCGTCTCGGTGAAGAACTCAGTAATCGCCACGATGAGGACGGTGATCAGGACGCCGACGAGGCCGGCGTAGAAGAGGTTGTTGGTGTCGCTCACCCCGCCGCCGGGCTCGAGAAATCCGTTGACGCGCATGTACTGCGTCACGAGATAGAAGCCGACGACCGCCACGGCGACCGCCGCCAGGAGCCCTGCGTAGAGGGCGCCCATGATCCATTTCGGGTTGTAGATGCGGACGAAGAACGTGCCGACGATCGAGCCGACGACGCTCACCGCGCCGAGCAGGAGCGGGTACACGACCCAGCCGACCTGGTCTTTGAAAAGAAGAGAGCCCAGCAGCATGGCGGCGATCATCGTCACGGCGTAGGTCTCGAAGAGGTCGGCCGCCATGCCGGCGCAGTCGCCGACGTTGTCTCCGACGTTGTCCGCGATGACGGCCGGGTTCCGAGGATCGTCCTCGGGTATTCCCGCCTCGACCTTTCCTACCAGGTCTGCGCCGACGTCGGCGGCCTTGGTGTAGATGCCGCCGCCCAGCCGGGCGAAAACCGACACCAGGCTCGCGCCGAATGCGAGGCCCACCAGGGCGTAGGGGTTCTTGAAGACGTAATACGCGGCGGAGACGCCGAGCAGGCCGAGGCCGACGACCATGAACCCCGTCACCGCGCCACCGCGGAACGCAACCTGCAGCGCCTTGTTCAGCCCGCCGCGAGCGGCCTCGGCCGTGCGCAGGTTGGCGCGGACTGAGATGTTCATGCCCACGTAGCCGGCGGCAGCCGAGAGCACTGCACCGACGATGTAGAGGGCGGCAGTCGTCCAGTCGATGGCCACGCCGATGACGATGGCGATGACGACGCCGATGATCGCGATCACCGTGTACTGGCGGTTCAGATAGGCCGATGCGCCTTCCTGGATGGCCGCGGCGATCTCTCGCATGCGCTCATTGCCCGGAGGCATGCGCAGCACGAGCGCGATGAGGACGACCGCGAACACCACCGCGGCGACGCCCCCGGCCACCGCGAACAGGACGATATTGGGATCCATCTGGCTGAAGACGACCTCCACTGGCACGCTCTCAATCTGCGGACGGGGGCTTCACGACTCGGAGCGCCTGCGAGCGTGATGCGAAAGCTCTGGGCGGCGAGCGATAGGTTATACGAACCCTCTCATGTGATGTCGAAGGGGTCGAGGCCGCCCGTCGCGCGCGACCAGCTCACCTCGACCGAGCTGACATGGGCCATCCGCGGACCCTCCCACGCGGCTCGCTCCAGCCGTTCGAGGTCGGCCCGGTTGCCCTCCGCGACGAACTCGACAGCTCCGTCATCGCGGTTCGTCACCCAGCCGTTAAGGCGTAGCGCCTGGGCGCGCCGGATCATGAAGAATCGGAAGCCGACGCCCTGGACATCGCCCCGAATAACGCCATGCAAGCGCTCCGATCCCACCCATCGAGTATCGTCCCCCGCATGGCCTGCTCGACCATCGTCGCCATCGGAGACGAGCTGGTCGGGGGCTTCACGCTCGACACCAACTCGCACTGGCTCGCCGAGCGGCTGCGGATCCTCGGCTTCCCGGTCAAGCGCATCACGGCGATCCGCGACCGCCCCAAAGAGATAGTCGACCAGGTTCACCGAGAGCTCGCAGACGGCGAGGTGACCCATGTCTTCTGCTGCGGTGGCCTCGGGCCGACGCCGGACGACCGCACATTTGCGTCGCTGGCCGAGGCGCTCGGGCGCGAGCTGGTCATCTGGCAGGAGACCCGGGAGCGGATCGAACGCCGCGTCAAGCGGATGCACGAGGCGGGGCTGCTCG
>VBIU01000005.1 GCA_005880945.1 Chloroflexota bacterium
CTGCACCGGCCACGATCTCGATCAGGCGCCTCCGCGATCTGGTCGGCCTGGGTTCGTTGTCGACAGCGGCCGGCGTGGCGACGACGGCTGTGGCAGCGGGAGTCGCTTCTCGCGTCCGGGCTGGGGACAGGGGCTTGGTCGCCGGCTGCGGACGTTGCAGCACCACAGTTCTCTCGGCCCCTGCACCGGGCGCCTCGTCCAGGGCGGCGCTCAACGCGTTGACGAACGCGGCGCATGACTCCCATCTTGCGTCGGGGTTCTTGGCCAGCCCACGCATGATCACCGCATCCACGGACGCGCTCAACGCCGGGTTCCGGGAGCTGGGCGGCACCGGATCGCGGTGGACGTGTGCGTACAGCAGCTCGAGCACGCCTTCACCTTCGAACGGGATGGACCCGGTCAGCATCTCGTAGGCCATCGTCGCCAGCGAGTAGCGATCGGCCGGAGGCCCCACCTGGTGACCCATCACCTGCTCCGGCGCCATGTAGGCCGGCGTGCCGGTGGTGACCCCCGTCATCGACTGAATCGATGATCCCTGCAGGAGCTTGACGAGGCCAAAGTCGGCGAGGACCGGAGTTCCGTCCTTTTCCAGCAGCACGTTGCCCGGCTTCACATCTCTGTGGACGATGCCCATCGAATGTGCGTAGTCGAGCCCGGCGGCGATACCACGCAGGTACTTCAGCGTGGTCTCCTTATCCAGCGGCGTCTGCTGCAGCTTCCCGGCGAGGTTGCCGCCCGGGACGTACTCCACGATCATGTACGGGGTTCCCTGGTACTCGCCGAAGTCGAAGACGTTGACGATGTTCGGATGCCGCATCTGCGCGATGGCCTGCGCTTCGTGGTGGAAGCGAGCGACGGCGTCAGGACCGACGGCGATTCCCTGGAGGACCTTGACCGCGCCTGAGCGCTCGAGCTGGGCGTGATACGCGCGATAAACGACGCCCATGGCCCCCTGGCCTATGAATTCCTGGACCTCGTAAGGACCCAGCTTCGTCCCTGACTCGATCGGCACCGGCTTTGATTATGGAGTCCGGTTCTCGGCGCAGAACCTGCTTAACACCTACAAGGAACGAGCCAGATCCACTGGCGGATCACCCCGAGGGCGCGGCTTTCCACCCGCCGCCGCCGCTCCTGCGGACGGCAACCAGGCCGGCGAGGATCGAGATGGCGATCTCGGCGGGCGTGACAGCGCCCAGGTCCAGGCCGACGGGGCTCTGGATGCGGGCGATGACCTCCTCGGGCACCCCCTTAGCCAGAAGTGCCTCTAGGTGGTGGCCCGTGTGGCGGCGGCTGCCGACCAGACCGATGAATCGAGGCTGGTGCGGCAAGAGCGTTTCGAGAGCCTGGACGAGGTCCTCGGCGTCGTGATCGGTGTGCACCGCGTAGACGTCTTTGCCCAACGCGGCACGGAGTTCCTTCAGGGATCCGATCGCGGTAGGCCAGTCGGCCCCTTCCAGCCGGTCCCGGCGAGTCTCCACCAGGACGGTGCGGAATCCGAGCTCCGGGGCCAGGCGAAGGAGGTAGCCGGCGACCGGCGTCGCCGCAAAGATCACCAGGGTCGGCGCCACAGCGTGCGGCTCGACATAGACCTCGATCGACCCGAGGTCGTGCCGGTAGGTACGCAATTGCGGACTGCCTGACTGCGCGACCTCGGCGGAGTCCGCCATGGCTGCGGCGTCGAATTCGCTGCACCCGAGCGTGCCGGCCAGCGTCGCAGTGCGCGAAAGGAGCAGCTTGGCTCCCTGGTGCGAAGGCGGCCGGCCGTCAAGCTTGATCACCGTCGCGAGCACAACCTCCTCCCCGCGCGCGAGGCGCTTTGCAAGCTCCTCTTCGACGCTAGGCACGGGCACCTGTACGAGCCAGCAGCGAAGAAATGATCGCGCGCGCATGGGTCACGTCTTCGGCTGTCGTCGCGTATCCCGTCGTGAGCCTTAGGCTGCCGAGCGATTCTTCGAGGGTGAGGCCCATCGCAAGGAGCACGTGTGAGGGGTCGAGGGACCCGGAGGCACAAGCGGAGCCGCTGGACGCCGCCACGCCGGCGAGGTCCAGAGCGAGCAAGAGATCCTCGCCACGGCGATCCGGGAAGGCACACGTGGCGTAGTTGGGCAGCTGCGGCGTCGAGCCGGTCAGCCGGCCACCCAGCTCGCGCAAGGCGTCCCGCAAGGAGCCGGCTTGTTCGGCCGCGACCGGTGCGCGATCCTCGCGCTCGCGCGCGCACACGGCCAGAGCCGTCGCAATAGCGACAGCAGCCGGTGCGTCCTCGCGGCCCGCGCGGCGCCCCCATTCCTGTGGGCCGCCGTAAAGAAGCGGTTCGAGGCGCACGCCCTCGCGCACAAACAGCAGCCCTCCTCGACCGGCGCCGAGCTTGTGCCCGCTGAAAGAGACCAGGTCGGCGCCGGCCGGTATCGGGATCCAGCGCGGTCCCGCGCAGGCGTCAACGTGCACTAGGGCGCCGAGCTCGTGCGCGCGGGAGATCATCTCGGTGACCGGCTGGATGCTCCCGACCTCATTGTTGGCGAGGCCGATAGATACGAGGCCGGCGCCGCGCGGTATTGAGTCAGGGTCTGCGCGCGCAGCGTCGTCGACTGCGGCCACCAGCACCTCATGGCCTTCGGCCTCCAGGCGGCGGATCGCGCCGAGGACTGACTGGTGCTCGGCGGCCCACGTCACGATCAACGCGCGTTTGGAGAGGCGGCGAGCGGCGCCGAAGAGGGCGAGGTTGACCGCCTCTGTGCCGGAGGAGGTGAATGTGATCTCGGTGCGGTGGGCGCCCAGGGCGTGGGCAGCCGCGTCACGCGCGCTGTCGAGAGCGGATCGTGAGGCCCGGCCTTCGGCGTGGAGGCTCGAAGGGTTGCCCTCGGGCACCTGGCGCAGAGCGTCGGCAACTTCGCTCAGAACCGGCGCCGAACCTGCGTCATCAAGGTAGACGCGCCTCATGCCGCGGGCCCTCCCTCCTCCCGGCAGGCTCCCTCCCCCAGCCTGCACACCTGCGCGAATGCTATGGGCTGAATTTCACGATGCCAATCCAGGCTGTTAAGGGCGCGCACGGCTGCGCTGCGCGCGGTCAGCCGCGGCTGTGGTCGGGCTGCTGGATGAGCTCTGTGAGGGTGCCCTGAAAGCCCTTGAGCATCAGGTGGAGATCGAGGATCTCGTCCACGCTGATCGGCTCTCTAGCTGCGACCGGTACACCGACGGCCTCCGCCTCGACGCTCTCGATCTCCTCGACTGCGCCGCCCGCGATGGCGAGAACCACGATGAACGTCACCTGGCATTGGGCGCAGGTCACCTGGAGGTGAAAGCGCTCTTCCTCGTGACTGAGGACCTGCACATCGCAGCCCTTGAGGCTGCGTCCGCAGACCGGACAGTTGTAAAACCGCGCCCGATCGCGGATGAACTCGATGATGCTCATCGCGAGGCCCATATTACGCCGCACGAATGGGGCGCTAGCGCCGGCCCTCGATGCAGGTGCAGCCGTCCGGCCCCACCACCGCGGAATGGACGGTCCCGGCCGCCAAAACCATGCGGTCGCCGCCTTTGAGCTCGAGGCGGCGACCCTCCCCCTCGAGCACGAATGTGATCGAACCTTTGACGCAGTACAGGACCTTCTCGAAACCGTGGCTGTGAGGCGCGTAGCGGTCTCCCGGTCCGTTCGACCACGAGTAGCAGCTGCTCGCCTCATCTTGCAGCTTCGCCATCAGCTGGTCGGGGGTGGCCATCGGCACGATTCTAAGATTGCAGTGGTGAAGCCCCGGTTCCTGGCCGACTGCAACGTCGGGCGCCTGGCGCGCTGGCTGCGCGCTCTCGGTTACGACGCCTCCTATCACGCCCGCATCGGCGACGCCGAGCTCGTGCGCGAAGCGGCGGCGGAGAGCCGTGTGCTGTTGACGCGCGACAGAGATCTGACGAAGCGTCGCGTGATCCAGACGGGCGTGGTCCGCGCCATCCTCATCCGCGACGATGAGGTGACGAAGCAGCTCCGCCAGGTCTTCGCTGAGCTCGGGCTCGAGCTGAAGGAGGCGTTGACGCGCTGCATCGAGTGCAACTCGGAGCTGGAGTCGCGAGTCCCCGCCAACGTTGCCGAGCGCGTGCCACCTTACGTTCGCCTCACTCAGTCGCGCTACTCGGAGTGTCCTGACTGCGGCCGAATCTACTGGGCGGGTACGCACTGGCAGCGCATGCGGGAGGTTCTTGCGGGCCTGTGAGGGAGATCCTGCGCAAGCTGCTCGCGGGCGAGCTCACCGAAGACGAGGCGCTGTCGCAGCTGCGCACGCTTCAGCTCGACGAGCTTGGTGGGCGCGCCAGGCTCGACCTCGGCCGCTTCCTGCGCCGCGGCATCCCCGAGGTGGTGCTCGCGCCCGGCAAGTCTCCGGCGGAGGCGGCGCGCCTGGCGGTTGCGATGGCCGAGCGCCAGGGCCAGGGCCTTATCAGCCGGATGTCCGACTCGCATCGGTCTGTCCTCGACCAGGCCGCCGCGGCCGCGGAAATGAACGTTGTCGCGTATTCAGAGTCGGCACGCGTCCTCCGCGCCGGGTTCCATCCGGAGCCGCTGGCCGGCAAGGTCGGCCTCCTTACTGCGGGCACGTCAGACGTGAAGGTTGCGGACGAGGCACGAATGATGATCGAGGGGTGCGGGCTCGAGGCCAGGCTCGAGGCCGACCTCGGCGTGGCCGGCCTTCATCGCTTCGTCGGGCCGCTGGCATCCGTTCTCGAGTGGGGGGCCGACGTGGTCGTCGTCGCCGCGGGCATGGATGGCGTGCTGCCCGGCCTCGTTGCCGGCCTGATCGATGTCCCGGTGATCGGTCTTCCGGTATCGACGGGCTACGGTCGGGGCGGAGCGGGCGAAGCGGCTCTCACCACGATGCTCCAGTCATGCTCGACAGGGCTGGTGGTGGTCAACATCGACAACGGCGTCGGTGCAGGCGCCGCCGCGGTTCTCGTGGCGTCGCGCGCCGCGCATGCACGAGGACAGAGTCAGGGATCCCAGGCGGCACCGACCAAGACTGCTTCCTGACGCTCAGCCCCGCCGGCGCGGAACGACTGCGGCGACGACAGCCGCCACCAGCGCGCACAGGATCAGAAATCCAAGAGCGAACGGCGCCACCGCGCGCCACATGTCGGCTCCGCCAGGGACCGCGAATGAGAGTGCGAGAGCCACGAGCGCGATCAACACGACCACCAGCAGCCACGGAAATCCTTTTCGCTTCCGACCGTAGAAGAAGAGCCACAGCAAGCCGGGCCGCTTCTTGGGTTCGCTCACAGCAGTCCAGGCAGCTCGCTCAGCGAGGCGATGGTCGGGACTCCGTCAGGAGGCGTCTCGGCTGCGTGCGCGGTGCAGATCACGGCGCGCATTCCCACAGCACGGGGCCCCTCGTAATCCTCACGCACGCGGTCGCCGACGAACAGCGCCCTGTCGGCACTCACTCCGACGGCCTGGAGCGCCGCCCGATAGAGCTCGGGCGCCGGCTTGCGCCGGCCGTGCTGGCTCGAGAAAAGCACCGCTTCCATCATCTCCGCGATGCCGTTGCTGCGCACCTGCCGCAGCATCATCTCCGGCGGGAACGGCGCGTTCGAGCACAAAGCACGCTTGATGCCGTGCGATCGCAGCCAGGAAAGCACCCGCGGCGCGTCGGCGTCCACGCGGACGGCGCGGTCCCAGCACTGCTGCTCCTCATCGAGGATTTCATCCAGGAGATCGTCCGGTAAAGGAAGTCCTGCGCGCCGCCACGTGTCGCGATAGACCTCGATGTACTCCACCTCATCCTCGCCCGGGCTTTCGATGTGCTCCTCCAGGGGCATCAGCACGTCCTTGAGAATCGCCTCCGCCTCCGGCGCCTTCCCGCCCAGCGCTTCCTCGATGCGCGGACGGAACCGACGCAAGACCTCGAGCAGGTCGTCCGTCGGGTAGTCGAACGTGACCAGCGTCCGGCCGTAATCGAACAGGACAGCTTCCACGCTCGGCATCCGCATATCCTGAGCGCGTGCCTCGAGATCGGGCTGGAACCGCCGGACCAGCAGCGCATCGGCTGACGCACCTGGACGAGCGTGGCGCGGCGCGCATGGTCGACGTGGCCGGCAAGCCGGCCACCGTTCGAGAAGCCCTGGCCGAGTGCATCGTGCGGATGGCGCCCGACACGCTGCGCGCCGTCAAGGACGGCACGCCCAAGGGCGACGCCCTGCAGGTCGCGCGGGTGGCGGGCATCATGGCCGCCAAGCGCACCTCCGAGCTGATCCCGCTTTGCCACCCGCTGCCTCTGACCAGCGTTACGCTCGACTTCGAGTTCGTGCGCGGCGGTGTGCGCATCCTGGCGCGAGCCAGGGTGGTTGGTCAAACGGGTGTTGAGATGGAGGCTCTGACGGCGGCATCCGTCGCCGGCCTGACCCTGATCGACATGACAAAAGGCATCGAGCGGGGTGTGTCGATCGGATCTGTCCGGCTGCTCGAAAAATCGGGCGGTCGCTCAGGCACCTGGAAGCGCGCGCAGCCGCGGTCGAAGCGTTGAGCAGCGCTCATGTCATCACGGTCAGCGACCGCGCCTCCGCGGGGATCATCAAAGACGCCAGCGGACCGGCCCTGATGGATCTCCTGCGGCAGGGTGGCTTCGACGTCTCCGGGCCAGAGGTCGTGCCCGACAACGCTCAGCTCATATCCGACGCGATAACCTCGGCGGCTTCCAGAGGATCCGATGTTGTCGTGACCACGGGCGGCACCGGGCTGGGGCCTCGTGACGTGACGCCGCAGGCGACGGCGGCGCTGCTCGATTACGAAGTACCTGGCATCAGCGAGGAAATGCGGCGGGTGGGCACCGCAAGCACGCCGACGGCGGCGCTGTCCCGCTCGATGGCGGGAGTGCACGGACGGACGCTGATCATCAACGTACCGGGCAGCGTCAAGGGGGCGACCGAGTCGCTCGCCGCGGTGATCCCCATCCTCGGCCACGCCGTCCAGCTGCTGCGCGGCGACACGCCACATTGAGGCCGGCCGCCATCGGGGAGCAATGAACCTCAACGCAGATCTTGGCGAAGGGGCGGGCGCCGATGAGGCCATCCTCGGTCTGGTGGACAGTGCCAACGTGGCCTGCGGCCTGCACGCCGGCTCGGCGTCGATCTCAATCGCCACAGCGTGGCGCTGCGTCGAGCTCGGGGTTGAGGTCGGAGCGCATCCTGGCTATGACGATCGGGCCGGGTTCGGCCGCGTCGAGCGAGCGCTCTCGCCGGCGGAGATCGAGGCGCTGGTTGCCTTCCAGGTCGCCGGTCTCGCCGCCGTGGTGCCGATCGCGTATGTGAAGGCGCACGGGGCCCTCTATCACCGGTGCCAGCAAGACGCGGCTGCCGCCGACGCTCTGGCTCGAGTCGCGAAAAAGCACGGCGTGGGTGTGCTCGGCCAGCCGGGGTTCGAGATCCTCGCCGCCGCCGAGCGCGCCGGCATCCCAGCCTATCGCGAGGGGTACGCGGACCGGCTGACCATGCCCGACGGCAGCCTCGCCCCCAGGACGCAAGCGGGCGCGGTGCTCGATCCGGCGGCAGCCGCCAGGCAGGCGGTACTGCTCGCGGAGTCGGGGCGCTTCGACACCATCTGCATCCACGGCGACACAAAAGGAGCGGCGAAAGTCGCCTCGACAGTGCGGCAGGCGCTGCGCGACGCCGGCGTCGAAACACGTCAATTAGTCGGGAGGTGAGCGAGGCGGCGGTCATCTCCGAGCTGCGTGAGCTCGAGGACCTGCGCGATCTCGAGAGCCTTTTCACTGGCATTTGGGAGCGTTCTGAAGAGCCGCCGGTCAACACCGACATCCTCAGGGCGATGGCGCACTCCGGCAACTACGTGGCCGGGGCCCACGTCGGCGGCAGGCTGGTGGGAGGCCTCGTCGGATGGCTCGGAGTGCGGCCCGCGCAGGACCTTCACCTGCATTCGCACATTCTCGGCGTGGTCCCCGACAGCCCGGTGCGTGGTCTCGGCTTCGAGCTCAAGCAGCACCAGCGCCGCTGGTGTCTCGACCGCGGCGTCAAAGTCGCCGAGTGGACGACGGATCCGCTCGTTCGGCGCAACGCCTACTTCAACTTGCACAAGCTCGGCGCCGAGGCGCGGGAGTATCTCGTCAACTTCTACGGCGCGATGTCGGATGGCCTCAACGCCGGCGAGGAGTCTGACCGACTGCTGATCAGCTGGCAGCTCGACTCGGCGCTGGCCGAGGCCGCAGCCGCCGGCAGCGCAAGTGAGCCTGACGTGAAGGAGCTGGTCGCAGGCGGTGCCGTGGCGGTTCTATCGGTGGGCTCGGCGGGCGATGCTGTGGTCCGCTCCTCGTCTGCGCGCGTCCTTATATGTCAGGTGCCGGAGGATATCGTCACGCTGAGGCGGTCGGACCCCGCAGCCGCGCGGTCTTGGAGAGTCGCCTTGCGTCAAGCTCTCGGCGATGCGTTCGACGCGGGCTATCGCGTGAGCGGCGCGACCCGAGCCGGCTGGTACGTGTTGGAGAGATAGGACCCAATACACTCTTTTGGTGCTTGCGGTTGGCGACAAGGCGCCGGATTTCAAGCTGCCGACCACGGGCGGCCACGAGCTCTCGCTGGCTGAGGCCCTCGAGAAGCACAAGGCGCTCGTCTTCCTTTTCTATGTGCTCGATTTCACCGGTGGTTGAAGGAGCGAGCTGACCGAGTTTCGGTCCAGGCACGAGGCAGCGGTCGCCAACGGGATCGGCATCTATGCGATCAGCGTGGACTCGGTCTTCTCGCACGAGGCGTTTGCCAAGGAACTTGGCGGCCTGCCCTTCGAGCTGATCGCTGACTTCGAACGCACGATGGTGACCGACTATGGGGTGCGCCGCGACGATGTGGCCGGGTATGCGGGCATGGCCAAGCGTGTCGTTTACGTGATCGATCGGACCGGGACCGTGCGCTGGGTGTGGGAGCGTTCGCGCGAGCAGCCGCTCCCCGACTACGACCTGGTGCTCGAGGAAGCCAGGAAGATCGCAGAGGAAACCGAAGCGCCCGCCTGACCGATCGGCCCTAAGCGGGCGTGATAAGCGTGGCCAGTGCTTGCGCCTGACGCGTGCGCATCTGCAGCGCCCGCTCGATTGTGAGCTCGGCGAAACGGACCTCGTCGCCGGGCAGAAGCTGGGCGGCGATGGGCATCGATGCGCTGACGACCGTCGCGACCACCGGGTAGCCGCCGGCCGTCTGATGATCCGCCATCAGCAGGATGGGCTGGCCGCCGTGCGGCACCTGCACCGCCCCGGCCACCAATCCAAAAGAGAGCAGCTCGTCGCCGGCCGTCACGAGCTGCGGTCCGTCGAGCCGGTAACCCATCCTGTCCGAATTGGGGCTCAGCGTGTACACGGCCTCGAAAAGGAGGCCGCGTCCTTCAGCGTTGAGTCTCTTGATGTGGGGTCCTGCGATTGCGTAAAGGGTGCGGTCGGTGTACGCAGGCCTGAGAGTCTCGGCCAGCTGACGATCGACATTTTGCGTTTTTGGTTCGCCGGCGGTGGCCAGGACATCGCCCGGTCTCAGCGCTCTTCCCTGGTGCCCTCCGCGGCCCGCCATCAGGTTGGTCGACCGAGACCCGAGCCAGCGCTGGCCCTCGACGCCGCCTGCCACCGCGATGTACACGCGCGCCCCGGCGCGTCGCCCGGCGAAGGTGAGCCGCTCGCCCGCGCCCAGGCGGATGGTGCTCCAGGCGGGCACCGACGCGCCGTTCACTCGAGGATCGAGGTCGGCGCCGGTGATCGCGACCAGGCATGAGCGCTCGGCGACGAGTTGCGGGCCGCGCAGCGTGCATTCCAACGTCGCCTCTCCGGGGTCATTGCCCACCAGGAGGTTCGCCGCCCGGTGAGCGAATCGATCCATCGCGCCGCCCGCCTGCACGCCGGAGCTGATGGCGTTGGGGCGCCCAAGATCCTGGACGGTGGTCAACAGGCCTGGTTCGATGACTCGCAGCACGGCGGTCATGCTTGGGTCGAGAAGAATTTGACTCGGTCTCCTGCGCGGAAAAGGCATGGCGGATCGGAGTCGGGCAGGAAGAGCCTCACGCTCGTCCGCCCGATCAGGTGCCAGCCGCCCGGCGTGGACAGAGGATAGATGCCGCTTTGCCGGCCTGCGATGGCCACGGATCCCGCCGGCACCTGGGTTCGCGGCACCTCGCGCCGCGGCAGCTCGAGCTCCTCGGCGAGGGGCCCGAGATAAGCCCAGCCCGGCACGAAGCCGACGAGGAACACCCTGTAGATCGGCCGCGTGTGGATCTCGACGATCCGTTCCCTTGAGAGCTGGAGCCGAGCCGCCACCTCATCGATGTCTGGTCCGTCGTAGGTGACGGGGATGCGGTGCAACCGGCCTGGCTCGCCCATCGGCGGGCGTTTCGCTGCAAGCCGTTTGATCGCAGCCGCCAACGAGTCGTGGGTCGCCTGGTCTGGGTCGAAGTGGACTGTCACGCTGGCATATCCCGCGACCGTTTGGCGGACGTCTCGCCTCTTTTTCAGGGCTGTGGCGAGCGCTATTGCGCGGGTGTTGAGCGCAGTGTCGAGCCGCGTGCCGAGCTCGGCCAGCAGCGCCGCATCACCGAGTGGCTGGATCCGCAACCTTGGGGTGGAGCGCGGCGCTGGCATGGGCGCTCACAAGGATGGCGTAGAAGATGCCGGGCACGATGCCGGCGCAGAGAATCCCGACGCAGGCAATCCCTATCGCCCACGCTGTGACGATGGCGGCGGCGGCGAGATTCCACGTCGCGAAGTCGCGAGTCACACCTCGGATCGCCGCCGGAAAGTCGAACAGGTCGATCGCCCGTCCGCTGGTGGCAAAGCGCACCGTGGCATGCGGAACCACGAGCAGCATGACGAGGCCCCAGGGCAGAGCCAGGACGAAGGCGGCGGCCACGCCGGAGTAGACCTGCGACACCGCAGCGTCGCGGGCGTGCCACACGTGAGTCTGGTCAATCAGGGTCGCCAGCGGGCCCCACGCGAGCGCAAACGGCGCCGCGATCAGCACCAGGGCGATGGCGATCCAGAGGCCTTCCGCGAGAAGACGGACGGAAAACCTCCAGCGAGGAAGCCCGCGGGTTGGATCAGCGGACGCCGAGCGAGTGGCTTCCACTGCGTAGCCGAGCAGAGGCACGAAGGCGATTGGCAACAGCGCGACCATGAGCACGCCAATCAACCACCTGGATCGCCATTCGCCGCGAAACGGCCAGGCGAACGAGGTGGCGATAGGGTTCACAAGCCAACCTTAAATTGGGCTCGGTCTAGGAACGCACCACTTTGATCAGGCCGAGACGGGCCGCGGCGATATCCCGCAGACGACCAGGTCGGGGCACCTGGGCCTGCATTCCGACGAGGACGCTCGATCGCCCGGGCCTCTCAGACGAGGCGGCTCAGCTGCTCGACTTCATCGCCGCTGATGCCACGACCAAGGACGTGAAGGTCGTCAGCGCGACCGACTGATCATCCGCCGGTCTGGTGCTGGGCGTCCTTGGAAGGCTCCAGCTCGGGCGCCGGGCCGCCGCCGGCGTACTGGTCGTTGACCTGGACGACCTCTTCGCCGGGCGCCTGGTCGCTCGTTTTCGGCTTCGCCGTCGGGCGAGATTCAGATGACTTGCGCTTGCGGCGGCGCATTCCCAAAACCTACACCTAGGACCGCTTGATTCGGACCTGAACGTCGCCCGCTGTATTCGTGACTTCCACGTCTCCCGCGCGCAGCCGCATCCCGTCATCGAGTCGCGTGGCCACGACGGCGCCATCGAAGACCAGCTCGGCGAACTTCTCCTTTCCCTTGCCGGCCATCCGGACGACAACCCCGCCAGGGCTGCGCCACACGCCGTTGCCGGCCGCTTTGAATCCCAGCGTCACGAGCTCACCCACTTGGTCGGGCACGGCCGGCGCCGGCGGCACCACCACCGGCCGCGCGCTTGGCTTGGCCGACGCGGGGGTATCTCTTGGCGCCGGTTTGCGAAAGCGCGCCTGCTCGAGGGACAGGCGCAATAGCTCAGAGCCCTCCTCCTGTTCGAAGAAGGCCGATGAGATGCGGCTGGCGTCGCGCGATCGCCGGATGCAGTTCGCGCAATCCGCCGCTTCCTCGACCTCTACATAGGTGCTGCTGTCAAGGATCTGTCCGCAGAGCGTGGTCACCGGGCCGGACTTCGGCACGCGAGGTGTGAGGTGGATGCGCCCGCCGCTCTTGCGCCGGACCGACTCGAGGCGAATGCCGGGTGCGCTCGTGCGGCTCACCCCTCGGATGCTAGAGCAGTGACTCGATGGCCTCAATGACGACGGGGTCTTCGGGCACCACTTTCGGCCTGAAGCGGCGCACCACCCGTCCATCCTTGCCGACCAGGAATTTCTCGAAGTTCCAGGTGACATTGCCTGCTTTGCCGGCGTCGTCGGGGAATTCGCTGAGGATCGCGTACAGGGGATGCTGCCCCGCGCCTTTCACGTCCAGCTTGGCGTACAGCGGAAATGTCACACCGTAATTGATGCTGCAGAACGATTGGATCTCCTCTGCGCTCCCCGGTTCCTGCTTGAAGAACTGGTTGCAGGGAAACCCGAGCACCGTGAAGCCTCGAGGCGAGTAGCGGTCGTACAGCGCCTGAAGGCCACCGTACTGCGGCGTGAACCCGCAGCGAGAGGCGACGTTCACTGCGAGGACGACCTTGCCTGCGTAAGTCGAGAGGCTGGCCGGCTTGCCGTTCAGCTGGGGCAGCTCGATATCGTGAATCGAGTGCGGTTGGGTGTGGCCCACATAAGAGAAAAGCGCGCCCGGAATGGCGCTATTCCCGGCGGTACAGCTGCGCCAGAGCGAACGCCGCGAGCGTGCAGATCGCGACTGCGGACAGGATCGCCGGCGCCCACCCGATGCCGAGCCAGGCAACCGCGAAACCGATCCCGGCGGGGATCACGACGCCGCCCACCATCGACGCTGGGAACAGCCACGAGGTCGAGCGCGAGTCGCCGGGCCTGAGCTTCACCAGCCACGCGATGCCAGTCGGAAAGATGGGAGCGATCGCGAGACCGGTGACGATGTAGGCGTACGGCGCGGCGCGGCCGCTCAGCGCGACGACCAGGGCGACGGACGCGATTGCAGATCCGGCGATGACCACCACGGACGGAGGAATCCGATCCGGGATCAGGACCGCCAGCAGCCGGCCGGCTGCCATCGCCAGCCAGAAACCTGACGTGAGCGAAGCCGCATCCAACGATCTCAAGCCGACCGACTCGAGATGTGAGGTCATCCAGCCCCCGACGCCAGTCTCCGTCCCGACGTAGAAAACAAAGGCGACCAGGAAGATGGCGACCAGGAGCCCCGGCCGGCCGCTGCCTTTTCGTGGGACGACGGGCAAGCGGCCGGAGATTCCTGCGGCGGCGGGGACCAGCGCGACGGCAAGCACCGCCGCGCCGGTGTAGAGGACCACGAGGTGCTGCTCGCCGAGCCTCGAGATGAGGAGCGGACCCGCGACGGCGCCGAAACCGTACGCGCCATTCAGAGCGTTCAGCAGTGCAGATCTCCTCCGCCCTTCACTGTGCGCGACCAGCTGGTTCAAGCCGAGATCGAGGGCGCCGAATCCAAGGCCGATCACGAAGACGCCGGTCAGAAAGGCCGGCCAGGAGGCAGCCAGCGCAACTCCGGCGCAGCCGAGGCCGAGGCAGCCGAGCGCGGTCCATACCGACAGGCGGCCGGAGGCTCGCTCCATCGCCCACATCGAGACCAGCACGCCGACCAGGGCGCCGGCGAAATGGGCGCTGAACACTTCGCTGGCGACTGGCAGGCTGATCTCGAAGCGGCGCGCGAGATGTTCGAGCAGCGGGCCGTAGGCGGCGGCAAGCGCACCCATCAGTAGAAAACAGGCGGCGACCGCGCCGAGCGCCGCCTTGTTCAAAAAGACGCGATTGCCGCGCCTTCCCTCCGTCGCGATATCGATAACGCCGGTCACCCGAACATGGTGACCGAGCCCGAAGCAGTCGCGTTGTCGGCCCTATCATCGAGCGCGATGGCTCTGAGCGTGCTGGCTTTCGACGGTGATGACACTCTGTGGCACAACGAGTCACGGTTCAACCTCACGCAAGCGGCGCTGCGCGAGCTGGTGCGGCGGCACGTCCCGGAGGCTGACGTCGACCGCCACCTGTTCGAGGTCGAGATGCGAAACCTCGGCCTGTACGGCTACGGGGTCAAGGCCTTCACGCTGTCTATGATCGAGACGGCGATCCAACTGACCGATGGTCGGATTCCGGCCGTCGACCTGCAGGTGATCCTGGGCTGGGGAAAACGCATGCTCCAGGAGCCGACCGAGCTGCTCGCCGACGTCCGCGAAACCTTGCTCGACGCCAGCGCTCGCTACTCGCTGCTGCTCATCACCAAGGGAGACCTGTTCGACCAGGAGAGCAAGCTGGCGCGATCGGGGCTGGCCGAGCTCTTCTCAGGGGTGGAGATCTTGAGCGACAAGACCGTCGACTCGTACCGGGCGCTGCTCAAGCGGCGAGCCATCCGGCCTGAGGAGTTCGTGATGGTCGGCAACTCGCTGCGCTCGGACATCGCCCCGGTGGTCGCCCTGGGCGCCCAGGCCGTCCACATCCCATATCCGGTGACCTGGAATCACGAGTACATGCCTGACGAATCTCTGCCTCCGTCGGGCTGGTACCGGCTGGAGGGGATCGGCCAGCTTGGCGCTCTTCTCGACTCGATCGATCAGCCGTCTCGCCGGGAGGCCTAGAGGCCGGCATCCCTGGCCGCGCGCCAGATTGCCTGTGAGCGCCGCCCCGGGTTGGCTTAGACTCGCGTTGCGTTCAACTGACCGCGGCAGAGATTGTGGAGGTACACGGATGAGATCATTGAGGGGCATCGGCGCCCTGGCGGCGCTGCTGGCGACCGCCATATTCGGGTTCGCATGTGGCGGCACCACCGGGGGCGGCACCAGCTGCACCAAGACCTACAACGTCGGCCTCGTGACCGACGTCGGCAAGCTGTCCGACAAGTCATTCAACGCCAACGCGTGGAAGGGCGTCCAGGACGCTGTCGCCGACAAGAGCCTTTGTGTCGCTGCCAAGGTCATCGAGTCCAACCAGCCCACCGACTACCAGAAGAACATGCAGCTCTTCATCGACCAGAAGTACGACATGATCGTCACCGTCGGCTTCCTCCTGGGTGACGACACGCTGGCGGTGGCGAAGGCCAACCCGACGATCAAGTTCGCCATCGTCGACTACGCGTACACCACGCCACCGGCGAACCTGACTGGACTTGTCTTCCGAGAGGACCAGGCGGGCTTCCTCGCCGGCATCGTCGCCGGCAAGATGTCCAAGACTCACACCATCGGCGGGGTCTACGGCCTCGACATCCCGCCGGTACACAAGTACCGCGTCGGCTACGAGAACGGCGCGAAGTACGCCGACCCGACCATCAAGACGCTGGGCGTCTACCAGCCGCCGAGCGGCGCCAAGAGCTTCAACGACCCCGACTGGGGCAAGCAGCAGGCGACCGCCATGTTCGGACAGGGCGCCGACATCGTTTTCGGAGCCGGCGGCAACACCGGCAACGGCGCCTTGCTGGCCGCTGTGCAGGCGAACAAGCTCTGTGTCGGCGTGGACGTCGACCAGTTCGTTTCGTACACGGACGCTGACAAGTGCCTGCTCACCAGCGCCGAGAAGCACATCGCGTTCGCGGTCACGACCTCGATCACCGACATGGTGAAGAACACCTGGCCGGCAAACGGCCTGTTGACCTTCGACGCAACCAACGCCGGTGTCGGGATCTCCCCGTTCCACAACTACGACTCTCAGGTACCGGCCGACGTGAAGACCATGGTCGCCGACGCTCTCAAGAAGCTCGCCGACGGAACTTTGAAGACGGGGTACACGGGATAACGAACGCAGCGCTGGAGCTCCGAGGGATCGTCAAGACCTTCGGAAGCCTCCGGGCCAACGACGCGGTGGACCTGACCGTCGATTGGGGTCAGGTCCACGCGTTGCTGGGGGAAAACGGCGCAGGCAAGTCGACTCTCATGAACGTCGTTTACGGGCTCGTGCGCCCGGACTCGGGAGAGATCCTGTTCGACGGCAAGGCCGTCACCATCGGCTCTCCGCAAGACGCCATCAAGCTTGGGATCGGCATGGTGCACCAGCACTTCATGCTCATCCCGCCTCTTTCGGTCGCCGAGAACGTAATCCTCGGCAACGAGATCACCACCGGTCCGGGCGTCGTCGACGAGCGACACGCTCAACAAAGAGTCGCAGAGCTGTCGAAGAAGTACGGACTGGAAGTTGATGCAGCCGCCCGGGTGGAGGATCTCTCGGTCGGCATCCAGCAGCGTGTCGAGATCCTCAAGGCGCTTTATCGAGGCGCCCGGCTGCTGATCCTCGACGAGCCGACCGCGGTGTTGACGCCTCAGGAGGTGCGTGGTCTTTTCGACGTCGTTCACGCGCTCGTCCGCGACGGGGCCGCGGTCATCTTCATCACCCACAAGCTCGCCGAGGTCATCGAGGTCGCAGACAAGATCACGGTGATGCGCCGGGGCAAAGTCGAGGCGACCACCACCCCAAAGGAGTCGAACCAGGCCGAGCTGGCGAGGTTGATGGTCGGCCGGAGCGTCCTGCTCCGCGTCGAGAAGGGACAGGCGAAGCCAGGCCAGGTCCTGCTCACCCTCAAGGATGTGACGGTCCAGGACGATCGCCACCAGGTGGCGGTGGACAACCTGAGCCTGGAGGTGCGGGCCGGCGAGATCCTCGGCATCGCGGGGGTTGAAGGCAACGGCCAGAACGAGCTCGTAGAGGCGATCATGGGACTGCGCATGCCCCGGTCCGGGCGCATCACCTTGGGAGGTCGCGACATTACCCACGCAAGCACCCACAGCACCCTGGCGGCTGGTCTCGGCTTCATCCCGCCGGACCGCCACAGGATGGGGATAGTGCTCGAGCTTCCGGTGGCCGACAACCTCGTCCTTTCGCGTTACGACCGGCCGCCCTTCGCCCACTGGATCGTGCGCGCCTACGACGCAGTCCGCAGCTACGCACAGAAGCTCATCAAGACGTTCGACATCCGCACCGAGAGCCCCGACCAGCCGGCGGGATCGCTGTCGGGCGGCAACCAGCAAAAGCTCGTGGTGGCGCGCGAGATCGGCACGCAACCGAAGGTCTTGCTCGCCAGCCAGCCGACGCGAGGTGTCGATGTCGGTTCGATCGAGTTCATCCACCGCCGTCTCGTCGAGGAGCGCGACAACGGCATGGGCGTGCTCCTTGTGTCGTCGGAGCTCGACGAGGTCCTGTCGCTGGCGGACCGCGTCGCCGTCGTCTACCGCGGGCGCGTCATGGCCGTCTTCGAGCAGAGCGAAGCCGATCGAGATCGCATCGGGCTGCTGATGGCCGGAGCCGCCTGAGGGTGAGCCGCGCGCTGCGTCAGCGCCTGTTCGCAGCGGTCTTCATACCTGTCATCTCGGTCGCATGCGGTTTTGTAGTGGCTGGTGTGGCGGTGGTCATCACGGGCTCGGATCCCCTCGCCGCCTTCACCGCGCTCTTCCAGGGCGCGTTCACCAACCCGCGCGCCTTCCCCGAGACGCTGGTCGCCATGACTCCCTATGTTTTCTTGGGGCTGGCGGTGGCTCTGGGTTTCCGCGCCGGCCTGTTCAACATCGGCGCCGAGGGTCAGTTCTACCTCGGCGCGATCTTCGGGGTGCTGGCCGGCAACAGCCTGCCCGGCACGCCGGGCATCATCCACATCCCGCTGGCGCTGGCTTTCGGGATGCTCGGCGGCTTCATCTGGGCGGCGGTGCCAGGTCTTCTCAAGGCCCGCTTCGGGGCGCATGAGGTGATCACCACCATCATGCTCAACTACGTCGCGTTTCAGCTGACCGACTTCCTGATCAACAAGGGTCCGATGTCGGACCCGCACTCCACGGCTCCGCGGACTCCGTTCATCGACCCGGGCGCACAGCTCCCCATTCTGCTGAGCGGATCGCGGTTGCACCTCGGTCTGATCCTCGCCGTGATCGCGGTGCCGATCGTCTGGTTCCTGCTCGAGCGCACCACCATCGGATTCCGCATCCGGACCGTCGGTTTCAGCCAGGGCGCTGCCCGCGCCGCAGGTATCTCGGTCGCGTGGACGCTGGTGCTGACGATGGGTATCTCCGGCGCGCTCGCCGGCCTGGCCGGCGCCGACGAGATCCTCGGGGTCTCGCACTACATGCCGGCATCGTTCTCGGTCGGCTACGGCTTCGACTCGATAGCCGTCGCGCTGCTCGCGCGCAGCAACCCCTGGGCCATCCTGCCGTCGGCGTTCCTGTTCGGGGCGATGCGAAACGGGGCCGCCTTCATGCAACTGCAGACCCAGGTGTCGTCGGACCTGATCTCGATTGTTCAGGCGATCGTGATCATGTTCGTCGCGGCCCCGGTGATGGTCCGCTGGATCTTCCGCCTGCGCGAGGTGCCGGTGGGCGGCCTGCAGATCACGCAGCGCGAGACCACCGGGGTCTCGTCCGAGACATGAGCGACCTCCTCAGCCATCTCGACATCGCCGGCTTCATCATCGCCACGCTGGTGGCGGCCACGCCGCTGGTCCTTGCCGGCATGGGTGGTGTCATGAGCGAGCGCTCTGGCGTCGTCAACATCGCGCTCGAGGGGATCATGCTGACGAGCGCGTTCGCCGGCTACGCAGCCGCAGTCGCAACGCACAACCTCTACCTTGGCGTCGTCGTCGCGATCATCGCCGGCATGCTGATCGCCGCGCTGCACGCAGTGCTGTCGATCCAGTTCCTGGTCGACCAGATCGTCAGCGGCACCGTCATCAACATCCTGGCGATCGGGATCACCGGCTCTTTCTACAGGACATACATCCAGAACGCCGAGCTGTCCGGGACGGGCGTGCTGCCCGCGCTCAGGCTGACGTTCCTACCCAATGCGCCATTCGTCGGCGTGATCACGATCGCCGCGCTGGTGCTCATCCCGGTGGTTCATTTCGTGCTTTTCCGCACCGTCTTCGGCTTGCGGACTCGCGCGTGCGGCGAGCACCCGCTGGCCGCGGAGACCGCCGGCATCAACGTCTATTTCGTCCGCTACATGAACGTGATCCTTAGCGGAGCGCTGGCCGGCCTGGGAGGCGCGTACTTCACGCTGCAGCAGATCGGAAACTTCCTGCCCAACATGACCGGCGGTCGTGGATTCATCGCGCTGGCGGCAATGATCTTCGGCAAGTGGACGCCCATCGGAGCATTTCTGGCTTCGCTGCTCTTCGCCGGCGCCGACGCGCTAAGCGGGCGCCTGCAGATCTCGGGCGTCAATTTG
>VBIU01000084.1 GCA_005880945.1 Chloroflexota bacterium
TGGAGTGGGACGATGACTCGGACGTTCTCGATCCAGGGCCAAACCCCGGCATACCTGTCTCCGAACGGAAACCAGTCGGCTGTGGTGGAGGGAAATCAGTCGAACTTCTTGGATACCACGGTCGAGGGTTCGCACGCGACGTTTCCGAGCTTTCAGGCGTGTGGATGGATCGACGGCTCACGCATCCTTGGGTCCGACGCTCAAGGCCACGCCCGCGTAGGCGACT
>VBIU01000085.1 GCA_005880945.1 Chloroflexota bacterium
GCTGGACGTAGGCCCACTCCTCGAGCAGGGTGCGGTTGAATCGCTCCACCTTGCCGTTCACCTGTGGTGCGTAGAAGGGAATGAAGATGTGCTTGGCGCCGAGCTCACTGACGGCAGCTCTGAAATCCTTGGAGCGCCGATAGCTGAAGTGGTTATCGGTCATCACTCGCTGGACCCGGACCCCATGCGCTGACAGGAAGCTAGCGGCCCGGCGCAGGAACTGAGCGCAAGTCGCTCCTTGCTCGTCGGCAAGCACCTCCGAGTAGGCCAGGCGCGAGTGGTCATCAACCAGGGAATGGACGAACTCATAACCCTGGCCACGTTTGCCGGTCGGCCGCCGCAGCCGGCGCCCGTAACCGCGATGCCCGCCACCGGTAGGAATTCGACCCAGCTTCTTGACGTCAACGTGAACCAGATCGCCAGGTTGCGCCCATTCATAGCGCCGAATCACCCGGCCCGTCGGCCGATCCATACAGTCCAGACGCTGCATACCGTGGCGTCGCAACACCTTGTAGCAGGTGGAGCGCGGATGCCCGAGTCGAGCCGCAAGCCGATGTGGGCCGAGCTTCTCATTGCGGCGCAGCTCGAGAATCGCTGACTCGCTCTGAGGGCTCAACTGTCGCGGCCTGCGCAGCGGATGACAAGGCCGGTCAAGCAGGCCGGCCTCGCCTTCGAACTGGTAGCGCCGCCACCACTTGTAGACGGTGACTCGAGATACACCGAGCTCCTCAGCCACCACTGCGGCCGAGCGACCTGACGCTACTCGCTCGATTATCAACTGCCGACCGAACAGGTTGAGTCGAGGTCTACGATGCATGCCGAGGGCCTCCTGCGATCTGGTGGGTGAACACCCAGACCGTCTAGGAAGGCCCTCTATCTGTCAACAGGGTCCGTGGGAATTACAGCTAGCGCCTTCGCTCCGCGACCTCTAGCGCGACACGTTCGGCGAACTCGTCGAGCCCCTCGTCTGTCTGCGCGCCCGCGCGGTCGCGCACGTTGACCCTTCCCGCCTCCGCTTCTCGAGCGCCGGCGATCGTCATGTACGGCACCTTGCGCGCTTGCGCATCGCGGATCTTGCGCTGCATGCGCTCCGGGCGGTCGTCGACCTCGACGCGCAGCTTCAGTTTCCGAAGGCGCTCGGCGATGACACGCGCGTAATCGTGCTGCGCGTCCGTGATCGGGACCACCACGACCTGCACCGGATGGAGCCAGGTCGGGAACGCGCCCACGTAACGCTCGATCAGGTAGCTGAACAGCCGCTCCATGGAGCCCGCCGCCCCGCGATGCACCATCACCGGCCGCTGGCGCGTGCCGTCCTCCGCCACGTACTCGAGGGCGAAACGCTCAGGCAGCTGGAAGTCGACCTGCACAGTCGAGTTCGTGAACTCGCGCCGGTGGGCGTCCTTGACCTGGAAGTCGATCTTCGGTCCGTAGAAGGCGGCTTCGCCGACGCCCAGCTCGTAGGTCTGGCCCATGGACTCGAGCGCCTCGATGAGCGCCGCCTGGGCGCGCTCCCACTGCTCCTCGGTACCCAGCCACTTGTCCTTGACGTCGTCGCGCGCGGACAGTCGGTAGGAGAATTCGTCGATCCCGAGCACGTCCGAGAAATAGAGCGCGAGGTCGATTGCGGCCTTGACCTCATCCATCAGCTGGTCCGGGGTGCAGAAGATGTGTGCGTCGTTCAGGGCGAACGCACGGACGCGGTTGAGGCCGATGAGCGTGCCGGAGCGTTCGTACCGCCAGTTGTTGCCGATCTCGGCGATGCGCATCGGCAGGTCGCGGTAGCTGCGCAGCTCCGACTGGAAGACCACGATGTGGTGCGGGCAGTTGACCGGCCGCAGCTCGAGTTCCTCGCCGTCCTCGAACCGCATCGGCGGATACATGTTCTCCCCATAGAGCTGAGCGTGGCCGCTCTGACGGTAGAGATCCAGCCGGGCGACGTCGGGCGTCCGCACATGAAGGTAGCCTCGCGCTAGCTCCTCGTCGACGATGAAGCGCTCGAGCTCGCGGCGCACAGTGGCGCCGGCTGGGAGCCACAACGGCAACCCCGGACCGACACGTTCGTCGACGGTGAAGAGCTTGAGCTCCTTGCCCAGCTTCTTGTGGTCGCGCTTCTCGGCCTCTTCCAGGAACTTCAGGTGCTCTTCGAGCTCGCGCTGCGTGGACCAGGCGGTGCCGTAGATCCTCGTCAGCTGAGGCTGCTTCTCGTCACCCCGCCAGTAAGCGCCGGCGACGCGCAGCAGCTTGAATGCCTTCAGGTCCCTGGTGGACTTGACGTGAGGTCCACGACAGAGATCGAGGAAATCGCCGGTGCGGTAAACGCTCACCTCGTCCCCCTCGACCTTGTCTTTGATCAGCTCGATCTTGTAGTCCTGTCCGCGCCGCCGGAACTCTGCCAGTGCCTGCTCGCGCGTCATGGTCTCCTGCGCGAAGGGTCTGTCCTCTTGCGCGAGGCGGCGCATGCGCGACTCGATTGCCGGCAGATCCGACTCCGACACCGGCTTGCTGAAGGCGAAGTCGTAGTAAAAGCCGTCCTGCACTGGCGGCCCGATGCCGTACCTGGCGTCCGGGTACAGCTCGGTGACGGCCGCGGCGAGGAGGTGGGCCGTCGAATGCCGCAGGACATGCAAAGGGTCCTCGCTTGATTCGTGCTCGCCGTATTCGGCCATGGGGTCGTCCAGTATATGGACGCCTTGTCTGCACTTCCGGCCTTCTCTCAGAGCGAGGCACTCCCGGTCAACGCCCCTCTCCCCGACCCTCCGTCCGAGGGGGGAGCTCCCCCCTCAGGGCGTCGGGCCTGGCAGAGCCAGCTCCCGGCGCACCCCCCTTCCGAGCGGGGGGAGGGCTTCTAAGCGATGGGCACTGGGGCGATCCTCGATGCGCTCGGCTATCTGGCTGCCGGGCTCGGCTCGCTCATCGAGGGCGCGGGCATTGCCTTCCCCGGGCAGGTGATCCTCCTGACCGCCGCGGCCTGGGCGGCTGCGCGCCACGGCAGCCTTGCCCTGGTGATCCTGATCGGCTTCGCCGGCGCAACCGCGGGGGCGGACATCGGCTACTACCTGGGTTATCGAGGTGGGCGCCCTTTGGTGGAGCGCTTCGGGAGCCTGTTCCGCGTCCGCCCCGAGCACATCGCGCGATCAGAGCTCTTCTTCGCCCGCCATGGCGACAAGGCGATACTCGTCTCCCGCTTTCTGATCGGCTTACGTACCTGGGGATCGATGCTCGCCGGCATGGCCCACATGCCGTTCTGGCGCTTCCAGCTCTTCAACGCGATCGGCGCGCTCGGCTGGGCGGCAGTCATCGCGTCCGCGGGCTACCTGTTTGGCGCCAATCTCCCCCTGATCACCGCAGTCCTGCGGGGGATCGGGATCGGTGGGCTCGCGCTGATCGTGCTCGGGGCGATCACGCTGGCCGTGATACGGGAGCGCGCCGCCCGGCGATGAAAATCGCCACCCCTCCACCCACCAGCACCGCGCCGAGACCGCCGATGACGTGCGCCGTGCCGATCGTGTCGGAGAGCGCCGCGGCGGCGAGCACCGGCAGAGCCGTCACCCCGTTGATCACCATGTAGAGGAGGGCGAAGATCCGGCCGCGGATCTCATCGCTGGTCGTCTCCATCAGGTACGTGATCGCCGGGATCATGATCGCGCCGAACTCGATCCCGAGGATGAGGCTGAAGGCCGCGCCGGTGATGCGTGCGTGGACTCGCAGGTCGGGCAGCTGCGTCATCGCCTGCGGCACTGCAGCCAGGGCCAGCATCGTGACCCCGTTTGCGATCAGCGACGCGAACAGAAGGCGGGAGCGGTCGATGTTGCGCACAAACTGCCCCAGTAGGATCGCGCTGAGGATTGCTCCTCCGGTCGCGGGCCCGAGGATGACGTAGCTGTCCTGCGGCGCTATCCCTATGACGTTGGTTACGTACGCGGGCGCCAGGGCGAACAGCATGAACAGCACCAGCACCGCGATGCTCACCTGCCCGAAGGCCAGCATCAATCCGCGTGAGGCGCGAAGGGCATCGACGCCCTCTTTCAGATCGGTCAGCACGCGGCGAAACCGGCTGCGGCTCGCGGCCACGGGCGGCTCCGTGGTCCTCTCGACGCCTGGAATGTCAGAGGCGAGGATGAAAGTGCCGGCAACTACCAGGAGAGCGGCGGCCAGCCAGTAGGGCGCGTACAGGTCGATGCGGGACACGATCGGGGCCAGCGCGCCCCCGACGACGAGCGTCAGAACCATCGTGAGCAGCGCCATCGAGTTGGCGGTGATGAGCGCCGAGCGCGGAAGGATCGTCGGTATGACCGCCGCCTCGGCCGGGCCGAAAAGCTGGCCGACGGCGGAGAACACAAAGGTGATGAGCAGCAGGTGTGCGAAATCGCCGCGCAGCTGCGGCACAAGGGCGGCCAGCGGAATCAAGGCGACCGCGGCAGCACGGCCGAGGTTGCACCACAGCATGATCTGCTTGCGGTCCAGGCGGTCCGCGATCACGCCGGCAGGCGGGGCGAACAGCACCGCCGGAACTGTGTACGTGAGCAACGTCACTGCGACCGGGGTGCTGCCTCCCGAGATGTCATACGCGAGGATGATCAGCGAGAAGAGCAGGAACTTGTCAGCGAGCTGTGCCGCGAGCTGCGCGAACCAGATGTTCCTGAACGTGGTGTTGCGCAGCACGGCTCGAAAGCCACCCGGGCTCTCGACATCGAACTTGAACGGATCGGCCTTGAAGGGATCGGCCATGCGGGTGTGGATACTAGCCCCGAGCGACAAGCTCGGGGCGTTTTCCTCCAGCCCGCGGGGAGGATGGCCACGCATTAGCGTGGCCGGGTGGGGGTCGCGAATCTGTGATACACGACCTCCCACTCGCGGAGGCTGAGGGTTTGGGCGCGACGTTTTGGGTCGATACCGGCGTCGCGAAGTCGCGATCCGGCTGCCTCGCTGCCGATGCCGGCGATGCGGCCCAGCGCCCCGCCGAGCTGCTTGCGGCGGAACTGAAAGACGGCTTCGACGAGCCGGAAGAAGGCGTCCAGGTCCGGTACGTCCACGGCCGGCCGTTCGCGGACGTTCAGCACGACCAGCGCTGAGTCGACGCGCGGCGCCGGCGTGAATGCCGCGGCGGGAATTGCAAACTCCAGCCGTGCCTCCGCGAATACCTGGACCGCGACGGTCGCAAGGCTGGCGCCGCCGGAAGCCGTCCATCGATCGGCGACCTCCCTCTGAACCACCAGCGACAGGATGCGCGGGCGGGGTTGCGTCTCCAGCAGCTTGCGAATCAGGGCGCCTGTCAGGTTGTACGGGATGTTCCCTGCGACCGCCTCTCCCCCATTGGGAAAGAGCTCACCTAAGTCGAGCTTGAGGATGTCGGCTTCGACGATCTCGACCGGGCCGCGACCCTCCACCACCTCGCGAAGAGCGGGGATCAGCCGCCGGTCGAGCTCGACCGCGACCACTCGGGGATGCCGTTCCGCCAGCGCAACCGTCAGCGTCCCGACGCCCGCTCCGATATCGACGACGGCATCGGATGGGCCTCCCGCCGCCTCGGCCACGCGGTCGCGCAGGGCAGCATCGGTCAGGAAGTTCTGGCCCAGTCTGTGCTTGGGCTCGATGCGGTGCTTTCGAAGGAGGCGTGCCAGCTGGTCAGGGTCGGCGGGGTCGATCAAGTCATCCGGCGAAACAGCCGAAGAGCGTTGTCGCGCTCGAGGCTCGCCAGCCCCTCGAGGGTGATGCCCCGAAGGTCGGCGACCAGCTCGGCAGTGTCGATCAGGTAGGCCGGGCGGTTCGGCACGTCCATCCGCTTGTGGGCGTTGCCGTAAGGCGAGTCAGTCTCCAACAGGAGACGGTCTGAGGGGCATTGCCTGGCGACATCGCGAAGGGTGTGGCGACTCGGCCGGGTGACCAATCCCGCGAATCCAAGGAAGAAGCCCTGGTCGAGGAACCTCTGCGCCCATTCCCACTCCAGCGCGAAGTAGTGCATGACGCCCCGGAGGCCAGGATGGGCATCGATGATGTCGAGGATCTCGGTCGCGGCGCCCCGGTTGTGAACCGACACCGGCAGGTCGAGCTCGACCGCCAGCTCGAACAGCTCGTGCAGGCGCGATACCTGCACCGATCTGACCGGAGCGCCCTCCTGCTCGAAGTCGAGGCCCACCTCGCCCACCGCCACCACGTTCGGATCGGCGGCCAACGCCCTCAATGCCTCAAGGTCCGGCCCGTCCTTCTCGGTGGGATGGTGACCGATCGCGGCCCACACCTCCGGGTGCTCGCCCGCGAGCGAGATCGCCTTGCGGCTTCGCTGCAGGTCGACTCCCATCGTCACCATGCGGGTCACACCCGCATTCGCCGCCGCCACCACGACCTCTGCCGTGTCACCCAGCTCCTCGAGATGGAGGTGGGTGTCTACAAAGATGCCAGCTCCTCCTCGGCGTCCACGACATCGTCTAGGCGTTTGAAGAGCGCCTGAGGCTGCGGCAGCGGATGACCGGGCGCCAGCTCAGAAGGCAGCCACCGGTCGCCAATCGGGTACTCCCCGGTCAGCACGCGGTGAACGACTCCGTCCTCTGAGAATTCGCGCACCACCGGCTGCGGCGCGATCACGTCTGTGTAGCCGAGCATCTCGTGCAGGCGCTGGGACGAGAAGGGCAGGAAGGGCGTGAGCATCGTCTTCAGGTTGTCGACGCAGCGGAGCGCCACGTAGAGGACGGTCCCGGCGCGACCGCGATCGGTCTTGATGGTGTGCCACGGCTGCTCCGTGCCGAGGTACACGTTGACCTTCGCCGCCAGCGCGAGCGCGACCTTCAAAGCCAGCTGGAAGCGTGCTTTGGAGAGCTCGGACGCAACGCTGGACAACCCGTCCTCCACCTGTTTGATGAGCGCCTGGTCCGCGTCCGTCAGCTCCTGCGGCTCAGGCACGGCGCCGAAGTTGCGGTGGGCGTTGACCAGGGTGCGATGGACGAGGTTGCCCCAGGTGGCGACCAGCTCGTCGTTGTTCCGGCGCACGAATTCCGCCCACGTGAAGTCTGTGTCCTGGTTCTCAGGACCGGCGACCATCAGGTAATAACGCAGGGCGTCAGGGTCGTACCGCTCGAGGACGTCGTTGACGTATATGACCTGGCCGCGGCTCGTGGAGAGCTTCCTGCCTCCCATGTTCAGGTATTCGCTGGCGACTATCTCGTCGGGGAGGTGCAGGTCGCCGGCGCCCATGAGGATGGCGGGCCACAGCACTGTGTGGAAGGTGATGTTGTCCTTGCCCATCACGTAGTAGTGCCTGGACTCAGGGTTCTGCCACCAGTCCTTCCATGCATCCGGCTCGCCGCGCTGGACCGCCCACTCGATGGACGCGGAGAGGTAGCCGATCACCGCGTCGAACCAGACATAGATCTTCTTGTGCGGGTTGTCCTGCCAGCCGGGAAGAGGGACCGGCACCCCCCAGTCGAGGTCGCGCGTGATGGCACGCGGCTTGAGGTTGCGGACGTACTCCAACGAATACTTGCGAACGTTGGGACGCCAGTCGTCGTGCTTCTGGATCCACTCCATCAATCGATCGCCGAAAGCGGGCAGGTCGAAGAAGAAATGCTCGGTCTCTCGAAACTCCACAGGCGCGTCGCTGCCGCGTTGATGGGGATTGATGAGGTCAATCGGGTCCAGCTGGTTGCCGCAGTTGTCGCACTGGTCGCCACGAGCATCTGGAAACCCGCAGATCGGACACTTGCCTTCGATGTAACGGTCGGGCAGCGTGCGCCCACTGACCGGGTCGATCGCCCCCATCTGCGTCTTCTTGACCAGGTAGCCGTTCTCGTGCAGCTTCAGAAACAGGTCCTGCGTCACACGGTAGTGGTTGGCCGTGGTGGTTCGGGTGAAGATGTCGTACGTCATGCCCAGGCGCCGCAGGTCCTCGACGATCAGCGCGTTGTTCTGGTCCGCGAACTCGCGTGGCGGGATGCCCTTCTTGTCGGCCTCATAGGTGATCGGCGTGCCGTGCTCGTCAGTCCCGCTCGCCATGAGGACGCGGGAGCCACGGAGCCGCTCGAAGCGCGCCAGCACGTCGGCGGGCACTGCGAAGCCCGCCACGTGACCGATGTGGCGAGGGCCGTTGGCATACGGCCAGGCGGGAGCAACCAGAACAGTTTTAGGCACCTTGGTGGACAGTATCGGCCAGCGAGGGACCTGATCTCATCGGCTCGGGACCATGCGGGGACCTGCCGCGATCTCAGGCCCCGGGTGGCCGATCCCGCCCACTGATGACAAGGGTAAACTCGCCGCGCGCTCGGTCGCCGAGAGCTGACATCACCTCGCCGGCGGTGCCACGCAGCACCTGCTCGTGCAGCTTCGTCAACTCGCGCGCCACTGTCATCTGGCGCTCGGGGAGCACCTCCGCGATGATCGCGAGCGATTTTCGGACGCGGTACGGAGACTCAAAGGCGATCGCCGGACGCGGGTCGTCGGTGAGCGTCAAGAGCAATCGACGCATCTCACCAGGCTTGCGGGGCAGGTAGCCCAGGAACGTGAATCCCGGCCCCCCATAACCCGCGATGGACAGGCCCGCAGTGACCGCGCTCGCCCCCGGGATCGGGACCACTTTGTGTCCCGCTGCCCAGGCGGCATGGACGAGCGCCTGCCCAGGGTCTGAGAGCGTTGGGGTTCCCGCGTCGCTTACGAGCGCCACGTCGTGCTCGTCGAGGGCCGACATGACCCGCGGCAGCGCGCGGCGCTCCACCGGCGCGCGGTAGCTGATCAATGGTTTCCTGATTCCGAACCGAGCCAGCAGGCGGGCCGTGATGCGCGTGTCCTCGGCCGCGATGGCGCCGACTTCTCCCAGAACGCGCACCGCACGCGCACTCGTATCTTCCAGGTTTCCGATCGGCGTGCCGACCACGAACAACGTGCTCACCAGTCCTCGACCACACGCTCGACCTCGCGAATCGCGCCGGATGGCGAACCCAGCCATGCGCCGACCTGGTCCGCCATCTCGTCGGCGGGGCCGACGAAGCGCGACGCAGGCGGCAGGACGTCGAGGAAGGCCTTGCCGTAGTCACGACCGAGTATGCGGTTGTCCAGGATGACGACCGCCCCGCGGTCGGTGGATCGCCGGATCAGCCGGCCGAAGCCCTGCTTCAACCTCAGGGCCGCCTGCGGCAGGGCGAGCTGGGCGAATGCATCGCGCACCTGTTCCGCGCGCGCCGCATACACGGGCTCGGTTGGCACCGGGAAAGGCAGGCGAACCATGATCACGCAGCTCAATCGCTCGCCGGGCACGTCGATGCCCTCCCAGAAGCTCGCGGTGCCTAGAAGCAGCGGGCGTTCGGCCTCCTCGAACGACTTGAGCAGGTGGCGGCGCTGGCCGTCGATCCCCTGCCCGAGGATCAGCACCTCGTCCAGGTCCACGCGATGCTTGAGCGCAGTGTGAACATCGCGGAGCTGGCGATGCGAGGTGAACAACACGAGGGTGCGGCCGCCCACGCGCCGCGCCACCGCCGCGACCACCTCTCCGACCTGGCGGTCGAAGTCCTCGTGCTCGGGCGCGGGCAGGTCGGTCGGCAGGCACACGAGCGCCTGGTGAAGAAAGTCGAAAGGCGACGGCAGGATGAGCTCCTCTGCGTCCGGGCCCAGGCCAACCCGGGACCGAAAGTAATCGAAGGTTCCCCCCACCGCCAGCGTCGCCGAGGTGAAGACCGTCGACCGCCGCTCGGTGTAAACGCGGTTGCGCAGCAGGGTGCCCACGTTGATCGGAGCGGCGCGCAGCACCAGGTTGTCCGTGCGCGCGAACAGCGTGAACCAGTAAACGCGGTTCGGATCCGGAGCCAGCAGCGCCTCGCCTAGTAGATCCGAGGCGCCGTGCAGCCGGCCGCGGATGATCTCGAGCTCCCTAACGCCCTGGTCGGGCTCGACGCCACCCAGCCAATCGCGCGCACCGCCCACCGCTCGCCGGAGGGATATGTCCAGAGCGGCAAGTGCGGTCGCGGCATTCTCGCCCGCGAGGCGCACGGACTCCCAGCCTGGGTCTTCCCGCAGCGGTGGTGTCAGCCGCAGCGAATCGTCGCGGCGCTCGAGCTCGTTGAGGCGCGCCACCACCCAGGCGGCGGCCGACTCGAACAGGTCTCTGACGCGCTGGGCTGCGGACGCCGCGAGGGGCGCCGCTTCGGCCAGGGCATCCTCGGAAGCGCCGAGGTGCGGCTGGCGGCGAAGCTCATCGAGCAAACCTGCCCCGCCCAGGCGCTCCAGCAGAGCCAGGAGCCCAGGCCCGTCCACTTCCTGGCGCAGGCCTCTCGTGGCGGCCTCCTCCAGGTGGTGGGCCTCGTCGATCACGAGGTGGTCGAACGGGGGCAGGAGGCCGCCCCCCACCTCCGCGTCGGCCAGCAGCAGGGAGTGGTTGACCACGACCAGGTCGGCCGCCTCGGCTTCGGCCCGAGCCCGGTGTACGTAACAGTCCTCTTTGGTGCAGTGGATGCCGACGCAGTCCAGCGGGTCAGAGGCGATCCTTGCCCACATCACCTCTTCCCTGCCGTGTAGCCGGAGCTCGGAGCGGTCGCCGCTCTCCGTCGAATGCAGCCAGACGAGGACCTTGAGCTTGAAGCGCAGCTCGTCCGAATCATGGCAGACCTCAGCGAGGTAGCGGCGCCACCGGCGCAGCGACACGTAGTTGGAACGCCCCTTCAGCAAGCAGGCGGTGAAGTCCCATGGGAGCCACTCGCGGAGACCTGGCAGGTCCTTGGTCATCAGCTGCTCCTGCAGCGTGTGAGTGTTGGTCGACACCACGACCCGCTCGCCGTGCCTGACCGCGCGGGCGATCGAGGGGACGAGGTACGCCAGGCTCTTGCCGGTGCCCGTGCCGGCCTCCACGATCAGCGAACCGCCGCGGCCCTGCATCTGTGCGACCGCGAGCAGCATCTGCATTTGCGGCTCGCGGTGCTCATATTCCGGCAGCACTCCCGCGAGCGGACCCTCCGGCCCCAGCAGCGCGGCCACGAGGGCGGGATCGTCGGGAGGTTTGGTGCCGGCCTTGCCGGCATGCAGGGAATGGGCGCGTGCGGCGGAAGCGGGAACCGGGTCCGGGTTGGGCGCGGTCAGGGACTCGGCGAAGAACCGCGCGACGGACCATTCGTAAGGCGCGACCAGCGCCAGCATCGATTCCTTCAACCCTTCGTCGAGGGCAGCTGCCTCCTCCCGCAGGCGTAAGAGCAGCTGACGGGTCGCGTCGGCGTCGTCGAGCGCTCGGTGCGGTCGCGGCTGTGAGAAGCCGAGCTCGATCGCGAGCAACGGCAAGCTGTGGCTTGCGGCAGCCGGAAGAAGGATGCGCGCCACGTCGAGCGTGTCGAGGATCTCGTGCGCCGGGTCCCACAATCCGGCCGCGGTCAGGAAGTCGACGTCGAGACGGGCGCCGTGACCGACAGGCTGCCGGCCGCGGAGAAACTCGGAGAGCTCCCTCAGCGCCTCGTCGGCACTGGCCGCGCCGCGGAGCTCCTCTTGCTTGATGCCGGTCAGACGAAGAACCGTCTCGGGCACGGCGCGCCCGGGGTTCACCAATCGCTCCATCGTTCCGCTGACGCGATCGGGCGTGAAAGCGACGGCGCCGACCTCGATCACTCGGTCCCGGGCCGGGTCGAGACCGGTCGTCTCGAGATCCAGAGCTGCGTATTCCGGCACGGCCGTAGCCGATTCTACGTGCGCTCTGGCGCGCCAGGCGCGGTGAGGACAGTGGTTGATGCGGGGACACCCCCTCCCCGACCGCGCGGCGGCGGGTGCGTCCTTCGGTGCCGGGCCGGCCTACTGATTGCACTCTAGGACGGGGCTAAGGAGAGCGGTGGTTGCTATATTTGCCCGCGATGCAGACCGGGGCGATCGAGGCACCCAAGCGGATCGAAGACCTGCACGTCCGCCGTGACCTCGTCGCCAGCCTCCTTCTGCGCACTCTCGCGTTCTCCGATCAGCTGAGCGGCGCCGCTCTCGAGACCCGCCTGGGCCTGCCTTTCGAAACTCTCCAACCCCTGATCGAGGAGTTTCAAAAGACGCAGCTCATGGACACGTTGGGCTTCTCGAACGAGCCGGCGGTAGAGGGACGGCCGATTCCCGTGCGCATGAACTACACGGTCTCGAGCGCGGGCCGCCAGCGTGCAGCGGAGATGTCCGCGGTGCAGACCAGGTACCTAGGACCGTGCCCCATCAATTTCGAGGACTATCTCTCGCTCGTCCGCTCACAGGTCACAGGCAAGGCGAACGTCACCGACTCGGCCTTGAAGAAGGCGCTGGGCACGCTCGAGCTCGAGCAGCACGTCATCGACCAGATCGGCGGGGCCATGGTCTCCCGGGCTTCGCTGTTCATATTCGGGGCCCCGGGCAACGGCAAGAGCACAATCACCGAGCGCATGGCGCTCTTGATGGGCGCCCCGATCGAGATCCCGCACGCGGTGTCGGTGGGCGACGAGATCATCCGCGTGATCGACCCCGTCTACCACAAGATCGCCGAAGGCGAGCAGCCCATCGACAGGCGCCTCGTCAAGGTCGAGCGCCCTGTTGTCGTCGCGGGCGGCGAGCTCAAGCTGCAGCAGCTCGACCTGACGTATGACGCCTCGAACCGCTACTACGAGGCCCCACTGCAGTGGAAGGCCAACGCGGGAGTCTTCGTGATCGACGACTTCGGACGGCAGGAGGTCCCGCCGATGCGGCTCCTCAACCGCTTCATCGTGCCGATGGAGAAGAAGGTCGACTACCTCGACCTATCCGCCTCTGGTCGAAAGATCGAGCTTCCGTTCCTGTGTCAGGTCGTGTTTTCAACCAACCTCTCGCCCACCGAGCTGGTCGACGAAGCCTTCCTCCGCCGCATGGCCTACAAGATCGGCGTCGGCAACCCTTCGCCCGAGGCATTCGGCCGCATTCTCAGGTATGAGTGCGACAGGCAGGGCGTGAGCTTTGACGAGAAGGCCATCGGCTACCTGCTGAACAACCTCTACGGCAAGAAGCCGCTGCGAGGGTCACACCCCCGCGCGCTGATCGCGCGCCTGGTCGACCTGGCCAACTACCGCCAGGAATCACCGCGGCTGACGCCGCAAACGCTGAAGGAGGCATTCGACGCCTGCTTCAACCCCGCCCTCGGCAGCCTCACCGAGGACGACTGGGCCCGACCGGCAATCAACTGACGGGCTGCGTCACTCCCGCCAGGCGCATCCTGAGCGAGGGGAGGTCGCCGAACAGGCCGCGTTGATTCGGTGGGAGCAGCTCCGCGATCTCGAGCATGATCGCGTCCGCCGCCTCCTGGTGCGAGATCCGCGAACCGTCGGCGCGCTTGGAGGCGACGGTGAACGGCTTTCCGAATGTGATGCTGACCGGGACCCTGCGCGGCCACCGCGCACCTTTTGGCAGGCATTCGCGCGTGCCCGTCAGCCCCACCGGCAGCACAGGGCACCCGGCCTTCTGGGCGATGAAGCCCGCGCCGGGCTCGGGCGTCGCGAGCACACCTGACTCGACGCGCGTCCCTTCCGGATAGATGACCAGCGCTTGGCCGGCCTCGAGCAGGTCGAACGAGCGCCGCAAAGCGTTGCGATCCGCGGAATGCCTCACCACGGGAAATGCGTGGTACTGGCGGAACAAGAATTCGTTGAGGCCTCCTCTGAAGTACTCGGACTTGGCCATGCTCCATGCGTCGCTTCGGGGCGTGAAAGCGGGCACCATCGGCGGGTCGAGCGTCCCGGAGTGGCTCGGGCAGATGATCAAGGGGCCTGTCCTGGGAACGTTCTCGGCTCCGATGACACGAAAGAGCCCCACGAGGTAGGTGCGGGTCATGGCACGCATCAGCCAGCGCAGGAATGCGTAGATCATTGCGCCTCTCGGTGGTGGGCGACGTTTCGGAGCATGAGGTCGACAACCTGGTCGACATCGAGCTTGTCAGTGTCGATGACGACCGCGTCCGGCGCCGGGCGAAGTGGAGCAACGGCGCGATTCGTGTCGACGCGATCCCTCTCCTCGACCTCTGTGCGCATGGCCTCCTGGTCGACGCTCTCGCCACGCCGCTCGTACTGGGCCGCTCTGCGCCGCACCTTTTCGTCGAGGCTGGCGGTCAGGAAGAACTTGTGGTCGGCGTCCGGGAACACGACGGTGCCGATGTCCCGGCCGGCCATCACGACACCGTCAGCGCCGAGCCGCCGCTGCTGGGCGACCAATGCCTCCCGCACTCCCGGGACGGCCGACACGCGGGGTAGGGCCTCGGACTGGTCAGCGTCATAGATTCCATCGGTCAGCTCGACGCCGTCTGCCCAAACCCGCTCGCCATCGACCTTCAGCTCCACCGACCGCGCCAGCTCGGTGAGCGCATGCGGATCGTCCGCGTCGATGGCACGCTCGGCCGCGAGCTTGGTCACGGCCCTGTACATAAGGCCGCTGTCCACGAACGGCAAATCCAGCGCGTCCGCAACGCGCCGCCCAACCGCCGACTTTCCGGAGGCGACGCCACCGTCGATGGCGATGATCACCCGGCGTCTTCGCCGACTGCGCGGCGCAGGGCGGCGACCTCAGCCTCGCCCAGCACGCGCCATCCGCCGGTTTTCAGGCGACCTAGCTTTAGCGGTCCGAAGCCGGTGCGGCGGAGCGAGTGCACCTTGTGGCCGATCGCGTGCACCATGCGGCGAACCTGGCGGTGGCGCCCTTCTCGAATCACGATCCGGAGCTCCGCGAGCACCGAGTCGCGGCTCCCAGCGGTCACCGCCAGCGCTTCGACCTCGGCGGGAGCGGTGATGCCCTCCTCGAGCTTGACGCCGGAGCGAAGCGCTTCGAGGTCCGATGCGCTTGGGTTCCCGATCACCACTGCGATGTACTCCTTGGAGACTTTGTATCGAGGGTGCGTGAGGCGAAATGCCAGCTCGCCATCGTCGGTGAGCAGCAGCAGTCC
Organism: Chloroflexota bacterium; assembly: GCA_005880945.1. GTDB lineage: Bacteria > Chloroflexota > Dormibacteria > Dormibacterales > Dormibacteraceae > Palsa-872. The sequence goes on from VBIU01000085.1 coordinate 14,867, forward strand.
CGAGGTGTCAGCGTCGAGCCTCCCGACCGGGAACAGCCGGTGGCCGCTGTGGCCCTCCTCCCCGACGACGTCGAGCACCGTCGTCCTCGCGGATTCATCCCTGGCGGTGGTGATCACCCCGAGCGGCTTGTTGAGGACTATGTAGCGATGCCTGGTCACAGGCCTGACGACACGGCCGTCGACGGTGATGTGGTCCTTGCTCGGGTCGATGAGCACGCCCGATGGCGGCGGGCGCTCGCCGTTCACGCGCACCGCCCCTGAAGAGATGAGCTCGTCCGCCGCGCGGCGGCTGGCGACGCCCGCCCTGGCCAGAAAGCGGTTCAGCCGCTCTTGGGAAGAGGACTCGCCCGGGATGGTCCCACCTCCACGCGGTCGAGCCGTGGTGTGGGCAGGTGATCGAGCGACTCGAGACCCATCACCTGGAGGAACCTCATCGTCGTGCCGTACAGCTTCGGGAGGCCCGGCCCGCTGCCGCGCCCGACCTCCGTGATCAGATCGCGAAGCTCGAGGTTGGTGAGGACGCTCTCGCAGTTCACACCGCGCACATCTTCGATCCGTGAGCGCGGCACCGGCTGCTGGTAGGCGACTATCGCCAAAGTCTCATAGGCCGCAGGCGACAGCTTGCCCGAGACCTCTGGGCGGAGCGCGCGGCGGACGGCCGCGGCGAAAGACGGACGGGTGGCGAGATTGAGCTCGTCGTGATGGCGCAAGAGCATGACGCCGCGACCTTCGAGCCGTGACTTCAACTCGTCAAGCGCATGCTCGACGGCGGTGCGATCGCTGCCCGTCGCCTGCTGAAGCTCGCGAATCTTCAACGGCCGGTTCGAGCTGAAGAGGATCGCCTCAATGGTCGCCGACAGGTCACTCATCAGGCGCGCTCTCTCTCGCCTCGATATGGATGGGGCCGAAACGCTGCTTCTGCTTGACGGTGATGGCAGACCTTCTGAGCAGCTCGAGCACCGCTACGAACGTGACTACCGCCTCGAGGCGGTCTTCGGACTCGAGGATCAGCTCCACCAGCTCGATCGGGCCAAGGCGCAGCCTGCCGGTGATCGCGTCGAGCTTTTCCTCCAACGTCCACGTGCGGCCGGTGACGACGAGCGGCCGCGGCGGAACTCGCGCGAGGACGCTGTTGAACGCGACGACGAGGAGCCCGACCTCGAGCGGCTCCTCCTGTCCGGCAGCGTCTACCTGCCGCACCGGCGGAGGGAATGCGAAGGGCTCTTTCTCGGCGCGCGCCATCAAGCCCTGGGCCATCTCTTTGTAGGCGCGGTACTCCTCCAGGCGCTGCCGTACGTCCTCTTCCCAGCCGAGCAAATCGGACTCCTCGTCGCTCGGCGCTTCGCCCGGCAGCAAGCGGATGGACTTGATCAGCAGCAGGCGCGCGGCCATCCAGAGGAATTCGGCCATCTCGGGCGGGTCCGCGACCTCGCGCGATGCAAGCTCGATCAGGTAGCTGTCCGTGACCCTGGCCAGGGAGACCTCGAAGATGTCGAGCTCCTCGCGTTCGACGAGCGCAAGCAGGAGCTCGAGCGGCCCTTCGAACACCGGCGTCTTGACATCGAGGCGCGGACCAGCGACCGGCGGTTCCACGACGTAAGTATGAGAGGGAACCCGGATGGTTCCCTCTGCGCGCAAAGCGGCGTTGAGGATGGGCCCTACTGAATGCATCGGCGGGCGCTTCGCGCGCGCCTGCTCTCTTTCCGGTATATCGATGGGACTTGTCTACGAATTAGCTTCTCCATGCGACGCTTCGAGGTGACAGGACAAAGTCATGGCCGGGGGGACCCCGGCCAACCCTGCCGCGATGGCGACGAGCCACGACGCCCGAGCTCAATCACCTCTATCGCAAGTTGACCTGGTGGAATTTTTCAATTCCCGCAGTTGCGCGCCAGCGTCTGGTGAGCGACGCAGGGCTGCGGGTCTGGCTCGAGTGCGCGAGGCGAGCCTCGATCTTCTTGCCGATCACCTCGCTTACGTCGATCTCCAGCGTGGGCTGCAGGCCGCCGAAACACCACGCCTCGGCCGTCTCGTGCGGTGGTCCGGCCTTCGGAAAGGTGAGTGGGTCTCGTGCGCTCGGCCAGGCGGCGTCGAGGGCGACGCGCCCGACGACTCGATGGTCCGGATGAAAGCGATAGGGAACATTGGGGTCGAACGTGAGGAGAACGTCAGGTCTGGAAGTCCTGATCTCGCGCACTAACTCTTTGCGGAGGTCGAGGGTTTCGACCAGCTCCGCATCAGGATGGCGCAGAAAGTTGACGGTCTTGACTCCAAGCAGCTCCGCGGCGAGCTCCTGCTCGCGCTCGCGAATCAGCGCCACCTTGGCGCGTGACTTGCTCGCCTCTCGCGCACCCTTGTCTCCCGAGGTCGCGAGGACGAAGTCGACCTGCACGCCGCGGGTTGTCATCAACAGAACGGCGCCGCCGCAGTAGTACTCGATGTCGTCCGGGTGCGCGACGATGCAGAGCGCGCGTTTGATGCGCCGGTCGCCGGGCCCGGCGAACAGCCTGGGCATTAGCGCCTGGCCTCTTCCAGCAGCTCGTGGGCTCGCGCAACCGCCTTCGCCGTGACGCCGCCGCTCATCATCCGCGCCAGCTCCTTCGCGCGCTCATCGTCCGACGTCAGCTCGCGCACGGCGACCACGTTGCGACCATCCGGCCCGGGGGACTTCTCGACCAGGAGGTGATGGTCTGCAAAAGACGCGATCTGGGCGAGGTGTGTCACGACCAGCACCTGGTGCCGGGCGCCAAGGGCCTTGAGACGCAAGCCGACCTGGGTTGCGGCTTCGCCGCCGATACCGGCGTCCACCTCGTCGAAGACCAGCGTCGGCAAATGGTCTGCGTCCGCACCCACAGTCTTGATCGCCAGCATCAGGCGCGCCAGCTCGCCACCCGAGGCGACTCGCGCAAGCGGCGCGATCGGCTCGCCCGGGTTGGCGGAGAACATCATCTCGGCTCCTTCCGCGCCATCGCCACCGATCTCAGACCGCGGTCGCAGCTCGACCTCGAAGCGGGAACCCTCCAGCCGCAGGCCTCGCAGCTCGAGCCCGACCGCCTTCTGCATGCGGAGGGCGGCGCTCGATCGCGCTTTAGTCAGCCTCCCGGCGGCCGCCTCCAGCTCGGCTCGGCAGCGATCGCGTTCCCTCTCGGCCGCCGCAACGGAGCCGTCGAGGTCCTGGGTGGCACCCATCTGACTCTCGAGCTTCGAACGCTCTGCGATCGCCGACTCGAGGCTCCCACCGTACTTCCGCTTGATCGCGTCGAGCACCGCAAGCCGCGACTCGAGGGCCTCGAGCCGGCGGGGGTCGGAATCGAGCAGCTCGGTGTAGCGGCGAATCTCGGCGGCGACGTCGGCAGCCTCCTCCTCCAACGCCATCAGGCGCAGGTGCTGATCCCGAAGTCGCGGGTCGAGGTCGGCCGCCGATCCGAGCGCGGCCGCAGCGCGTGCGACGCCGTCCTCACGGAGGGCCGCCATCGAGTCATTTCCCAGCTCCGCGAGACGAGAGGCGTGCCGGACCGCAGCGCGCTCGGCCGCCAGCTCAGCATCCTCGCCTGCGTGCGGGTCCGCTGCGCGAAGCTCTTCGAGCTGCCACCGCAGGTACTCCTGCTCGCGCTGTCCACGCGACCGGAGCCGCTCGAGGTCGCCGACCTCGTCGACCTTCTTGGTCCAGGCCGAATGCGCGGCGGCTACAGCGGCTCGCAGCTCGACCGCCCCGGCGTACCCGTCCAGTAGCTCGGTCTGAGTTTCGGTGTCGAGGAGGGCGTGGTGGTCGTGCTGGCCGTGCATCGCCACCAGGCCCCGCCCCAGCTCGCGCAGCTGGCTGGGGTTGGCAGGACGCCCGTCGATGCGCGAGGCTCCGCGCTTTCCAAGTTCCCTCTGGAGTACAAGCGCGTTGCCGCCGGACTCGAAGACGCCTTCGACAGTCGCCTTGTCGGCGCCATGGCGGACCTGGTCGGCCCCGCCGCGCCCGCCGATCGTGAGGCCCAGCGCGTCGACGATCAGCGATTTGCCGCTTCCGGTTTCGCCGGTGAGCAGGTTGAGGCCGGGGCCAAACCTGACCCGTGACTCCGCGACGAGGGCAAGGTCCCGGACCCTGAGCTCCCGCAGCATCACTTCATCGGGACGAGCGGGCGCCCCCATCCGAGCTTTTCGCCGAGACGGCGGTAAAACCTCTCTGGAGGGCTGAACCGCACGACCTTGAGGCGACGGGGATGGGAACCGCATCGCAGCGTGTCGCCGGTCTCGACGGAGCGGCTCCTTCGCGCGCCGTCGACGCGCATCTCCGCGGGGCCGCGGATGATCGACAGGCTGATGTCCTGCCCGGGGGGAAAGACGATCGGCCTCACGGTCAGCGCGAAGGGATTCATCGGCACCAGGACGAGGTCCTGAAGTGTCGGCTCGAGGATCGGTCCGCCGCTTGCCAGCGCGTAGGCGGTTGATCCGGTGGCGGTGGCGACCATGACCCCGTCGGCGTCGATGACGCCGACCGCCTGCTCGCCAACTTCGATCTCCACCCGGAGCATGCGCGCGTCGCCGGCGCGGTTGACCACCACCTCGTTGAGCCCGATCGCACGAACCACAGTCCTCGCCTGGCGCCGCAGCGACACCTGCAGAATCGTTCGCTCCTCGATCCGGTAGGCGCCATCGAGAAAACGCGACAGGCCGTCCTCCACCTGCTCCGCCTCGAGCTCGGTCAGGAAGCCAAGGCGGCCCAGGTTCACCCCAAGAAGTGGGATGCCTCGCGGCGCGGCGAGCCTCGCGCCGGCGAGAAACGTGCCGTCGCCGCCGAGAGTGACCACGAGCGTGGCCTCTTTGAGCCGTCCGGCGATCGCGCTTGCCGGGCCGTCCCGATCCGCCTCCCAACAATCGACGTTGCGATCCTTCAGCGCTTTGATCGTCGTGTCGATCACGGCCCGCTCGGCCCGGGGCGCATGCAGGATGCAGACCGTCACGCCGGGACCAGGTCCAGGAATATCTCTCGGTTTCCATCGGCGCCCGGCAGCTCGGATGCCGCTTCGGCTCTTACCAGGAAGCCATTGGCGGCGCACCAGTCACGCAGCCTTTTCAGCGCCGCGTCGATCGCATCCTGGTCGCGGACGATCCCGCCCTTCCCCACTTCGGAGCGCCCGACCTCGAACTGCGGCTTGAACAGCGCGATCATTTCTGCGCCGGGGGCCACCTTGCGCAGCGCCGGAAGCACCTTCTCCAGGCCGATGAACGAGATGTCGACGACGATGAGGCTGACGGGTTCAGGCAGTGTCTCGAGCTCGCGCGCGTTCACCCGCTCGATTACCACGACTCGGGGATCCTGTCGCAGCCGCCAGTGAAGCAGTCCGCGTCCCACGTCGATCGCATAGACCTTGGCCGCACCGCGCCTCAGGAGCACATCGGTAAAGCCACCTGTCGAAGCGCCGATGTCGGCGCAGACCAGGCCGGCCGGGTTGACGCCAAAGGCGTCAAGCGCCGGCGCGAGCTTCAAGGCCCCCCGACTTGCATAAGCGGGATCGCTGTCGACAGTGATCGAAGCATCGTCGCTGACTGAGCGATCGGGACGGCGAACCGTCTCACCCGCGACGCGCACCTTGCCGGCGATGATCAGGGCCTGAGCCCGCTCCCGCGACTCCGCGAGGCCGCTCCTCGTCACCAGCACGTCGAGGCGCGGCACCGTTTAGAGGATGAGCCCTGCGGCGACGCCGAGGATCGCACCGACCAGCACCTCGACGGGTGTGTGGCCGAGCAGCTCGCGGAGCTTCTGCTCCTGGACGCCCCGCATGTTGACAAGGTCCTCGACCAGCCGGTTGAGGATGGCGGCCTGCCGGCCCGCTGCACGTCGCAGGCCCGCGGCGTCGTACATGACCACGAACGAGAAGATAAGGGCGATCGCGAACGGCGCGGAGGTGATGCCCGCATATTTACCAACGGCCGTCGTCATTCCCATGACGATGGCGCTGTGGCTGCTGGGCATCCCCCCTGTCACAGCCAGCACCCGCAGGTTGAGCCTGTGCTCTCGAATCGAATAGATCAGCACCTTGGCCGTCTGGGCGATCGTCCAGGCCACGAGCGGGGCGAGCAGGAACCTCATGCTTTGAGTTCAGCGACGAGGCGTTCAGCGCGATTCCTCAAAGTCTCCAGCCGGGCATCGGCATCCGAGAGCAGGCCGGCCGCCCGCTGGTGGGCGGCGACCAGCTCGTCGAGCGGCGCGCTGCCTTCGGCCAGCAACGCTATGGTGCTCTCGAGACGCCCGAGCACCTCGTCGAAGCTCTCCTTGGAAGTTTCGCTCACGTGACGCTCGCCGCCACACGGCCGAGAATGCCGTTGACGAACCGGCCCGCCTCCTCGCCCGAGAACGTCTTGGCCAGCTCGATGGACTCGTTGATGGCGGCCTTGGTCGGGACGTGGCGGTCGATCGCGATCTCGTACACCGCGATGCGCAGCACGATTCGGTCCACCTTCGCCATCTGGTCGAGCTTCCAATGCTCAGAGGTCTCCGACAGGATGCCGTCGAGCTTGTCTCGATTGGCGATGACTCCGCGGACGAGCTCGCCGGCGAAGTGCGCGACGTCGCTGGTGGCGGCTCCCTCGGCGGCGTGGTAGCGCAGCACCTCTTCGGGGTCGTCGCCTGAGCTCTCGAGCTGGAACAGGACCTTGAGCGCCAGCTCTCTGGCCTGATGCCGTTTACCCATCAGGAGTCCAGTTGTGTCGCTGGTGGCGCAGCGGAGCCATCCCGGTGAACGCCCCTCTCCCTAACCCTGCGCGCAAAGCGGCGTTAAGGATGGGCCATGTTGATTGCTCCCCTTGAGGGGTGAGGGAGTCTATGTCGCAAATGCGACGCTCGAGACGAAGACGTTGACCTCCCCCACTTCCAGCCCGAGCATGCGCTCCGTCGCTTCGACCACGTTGGCCTGCACCGCGCTGGCGACCTCCGCGAGCTTGCCCTCGGAGTCAACCGTGATGAAGACTTCGAGGTGGATCGAGCGATCGGCCTCGACCTGGACTCGAACCCCGCGGTGCGCAGTCTGGCGCCGCACCCAGTCTCCGAAGTGGCGGGCGGAGGTTTCGTCCATGCCGGCGACCCCTTCGACCTCACATGCCGCAAGCGCGGCGATGCTGGCGATGACCTCGTTGGCCACACGGACCGCTCCATGAGCGCCGTTCTCTCCCATTCGGGGCATGCTACCAGCCGAGAGCGTCGGGGGCCATGAGGCCCGCGACGCTATGAGAGGGACCCGTGCCCGGCTCCCTCTCATCGGTGCGCTTCACCGGCTGCGATGGCCGTCTCAAATTTCGAGGTGGTCCAGCCGGGATCAGCTGCACCTGCTCTCCCTCCCGGGATTTGACCTATCACGAAATTGTGGACCCACGCAACGACGGGGAGTTGCGGAAACAAAGTCATGGCCGGGGAGACCCCGGCCAACCCTGCCACGCCAGCCGGCTATTTACGCGCGTTCCATGTAAGTCCCGGTTCGCGTGTCGACACGGAGGAGATCCCCAGGTTGGATGAACCGCGGAACCTGGCGGGCGTCGGGGGCCATGCGGCAGCCGGCTATGAGAGGGACCCGTGCCCGGCTCCCTCTCATCGGTGCGCTTCACCGGCTGCGACAGCTGTCTCGAGTTTCGAGGTGGGTCCAGCCGGGATCAGCTGCACCTGCTCTCCCTCCCGGGATGGGATCTATTACGAAATTGTGGATCCACGCAACGATGGGAGTTGAGGGAACAAAGTCATGGCCGGGGAGACCCCGGCCAACCCTGCTACGCCAGCCCGGCTAGTTACGCACGTTCCATGTAAGTCCCGGTTCGGGTGTCGACACGGATGAGATCCCCGGGTTGGATGAACAGCGGGACCTGGATCTTGGCGCCGGTTTCCAGCCTCGCGGGCTTGGTCGCCCCCGAAACTGTGTCGCCTTTGAACCCCGGGTCTGTGTCCACCACCCTGAGCTCCACGGTGATCGGCAGCTCGACGCCGATCAGCCTGTCCTCGTGGCGAAGCAGGTACGCAGGACTTCCTTCCTTGAGGAAGGGCAGCACCGACTCGACCATCTCCTCGTCGACGGCGACCTGGTCGTACGTCTGTGTGTCCATGAAGTAGTGGTGCGAACCGTCGGCATACAGATAGGTGGCTTCCTTCTTGTCGATGCGGACCGTCTTGTACTTGTCGCCGCTGCGAAAGCTGTGCTCGAAGATGGAGCCGGTCATCACATTGCGCAGCTTGGCCTTGATGACCGCGCCTGCGCGAGCCAGCTTGATGTGCTCGACGTTGACGACGCTCAGAAGCTGCCCGTCCATCTCGAACATGGTTCCGTTGCGAAAGTCGCTGGTCGATATCAACCCTCGACCAGGTACTCCATCGCAAGCAGGTAGCCGGTGAAGCCGAGCCCGGTGATCACTCCCTTGGCAGCGCGAGCGGTCACGCTCTTCGAACGGAACTCCTCGCGAGCGTGAAGGTTCGAGATGTGAACCTCAACGGTCGGCACTGATAGGGATTGGAGGCAGTCGAAGAGGGCGAGCGAGTAGTGCGACAGCGCGCCCGGGTTGATCACGATGCCGAGCGAACCCGGCGCCTCCTTCTGAAGGAAGTCGATCAGCTCGCCTTCGTGGTTGCTCTGGAACACGCTGACCTCGACCCCGAGCTTGCGAGCCCTGGCGCGCACCGTCTTGACGAGGTCGGCATGCGAGCGGGTGCCATAGATGTGCGGCTCGCGCTTTCCAAGCAGGTTGAGGTTCGGGCCGTTGACGATGACGATCCGCTTCATGCCAGAGCCTTCCTGAGCACGCGCCGGACGATCGCCGCCGGAACCGCGTGCCCGGGCTCGGCGTGCCCCAGGCGGCGCGGCATCACCCACGCCACCTTGCCTCGCCGCGCTTTCTTGTCGCGGGGGATCGCCGCCAGCACCCTGGCCATCCCCACGCGCGGAGGCCGGTCCGGCAAACCGTAGGCCGTCAGCATCGCATCCTGCGATTCCACCAGGCGCTTACCGCAGAGGTCCATCGAAAGCGCGATCCGCGCCGCCACGCGCATTCCGAACGCCACCGCGCGCCCATGTGAGATGCGGAAGCGGCTGGCTGCCTCGAGCGCGTGCCCGGCCGTATGGCCGTAGTTGAGGATCGCTCGGGGTCCACGCTCGCGTTCGTCCTTCGCGACCACGAGCGCTTTGGCCATGACGCACTGAAACACCACCCTCTCGAGCGCGACGGGGTCTCGCTCTAGCAACCGCTCGCGAGCCTTCAGCAAGAGCTCGAACAAGCCGTGGTCCATGGCAACGGCGTACTTTACAACCTCGGCAAAAGCATCCCTGTAGCTCAGCGGAGGCAGTGTTTCCAGCCAGGCCAGGTCCGCCACCACCGCGGTGGGCTGCCAGAACGCGCCGATCGCGTTCTTGGACCGCAGCCCGTTGACGCCGGTCTTGCCGCCGATGCTGGAGTCAACCATCGCCAGGAGTGTGGTCGGCACCTGGACGACGCGCACGCCGCGCTGCCAGATCGCCCCCGCGAATCCGGCGATGTCTCCGACCGTTCCGCCCCCCACGGCGATCACACATCCCGCCCGGTCGACCTTCTGCCGCTCGAGGAAGTTGAGGACGTCGCCGGCGGCGCCCAGCGACTTCGATCGCTCGCCGGGTCGGATCACATGGATTGGCGTCTTTACCCCGGCGCGTTTGATCGTCCGCGCGACCTTCTTGGCAAGCGGCAGCACGTTCGAGTCGGTGACTATCGCAGCCGATGTCGGGTCCAGACGTGCGACGGCACCGCGCAGCTCACGATTGATGTTGCTCCCGATCACCACCGGGTAGCTGCCAGACGGCGTCTCGATTATCAGTCGGACCAAATCTGCAAGATCTCATCCGCGACAACGTCGGCGGAGCGGTCGCCGTCGACGCGGTGGACTGCTTCCATGTAGCGCGGCCGCCTCTGCTGAAGAAGGGCCTCGAGCTCGACGCGAGAGTTGGCGGCGAGCAATGGCCTGTTCGTGGTCCCGCTGATTCGATTCCAGATCGTTTCGAAGCCGCAGTCGAGAAAGACGGTGGTCGAGCGTTCGACGATCAAGCGCCAGTTCGACTCGTCGACCGGCGCACCACCACCCAAGGCGACGACAGCACCTGGCTGAAGCACCCTCGGCAGCAGCTGCGACTCGATGGCTCGGAAGGCGGCCTCGCCTCTGGTGGCGAAAATCTCCGATATGGGCATCCCCACCTCATTTTCGATCACAAAGTCGAGGTCGTGAAAAGGGGCTCCCGCGCGCTGCGCCACAAGAACGCCAACCACCGACTTCCCGCAGCCCATGAAGCCGATGAGCGCCAGAGGCGGCTTCAGACGCCGCTCGTGTGGGTTTGGACTGCTGCCCCGCCACGACGCCGCTCCGACTGAACGAACACCTGGTCGCGGAAGACTCCGGGGTTTGGCAGGTGGTCGAGCACCTCGGCTCCCTGGGCGCCCGCCGCATCGACCTCGACGCGGCCGTAGCCCAGCATGCGGCCGAGCAGCGACATCTTGGTCGTGCAGTCCTGGACCCTGTCGATGGGAATCATCTTCGACTGCCGGCCGAACACGCCGCTCTCGATCTTGATGCGCTGGTCCGTGAGCGTGTAGGCGACCGACTGCCATCGGATCCAAACCACGATCAGCCATATGCCGGCGATCGCGACCCCTGCCAGCGTGACGATGACTCGAAAGTTTGGGATCCCCGTGTTGGCGACGGTAAGGTCGACGACAGCGGCTGCGATCAAGAGGACGACCGGGACCACCAGCGACTTGACGACGACGATCCAGTGCGGGTGGTCCTTGAGGATCAGGTTCTCGCCAGGCAGCAGGTCACTACTCATCGCGGCCTATTGTCGCTTGGTGCGGGAGCGGCCGCACCCTGGAGTCAGGCCAGCATGTAGAGGACGATCAGCGCTCCCGCGGCCAGGTAAGGCCCGTAGGCGATGCTGCCCTTGAGAGATCGGTGCCATGCGATGACACCGATCGACGCAACCCCGGCAAGGAAGACGCCATAGAAAATCGCCTGCACAGTCGGGAGCGGACCGAGGAGCAGGCCCATGAAGACCGCGAGCTTCACGTCGCCGAACCCAAGCGCCTCGGCCTTGAAGATCGCCTGGCCGGCGAGCGCGAGCACGAGAAACAGAAGCCCAGCGCCGAGGCCGGTGGCGGCCCCCGCCCACCAGGGGTCGCGGAACAGGCTCACGACCAGCGCAACAGCCATCGAGGGAAACATGACCCTGTCGAGGATCAGGCGATATTCGAAGTCGAAGAAGATCACCTGGACCAAAACGAGGATGAAGAAGCTGCGGACGAAGAGCGTCGCCGACGCACCGAGATGAAGCGCGAAGACGAAGAACACCAGCGCTGCCAGCACCGGCGGACCGTAGACCTGCCAGCTCTTCTGACCCGGTTCGAGCGGCTTCTCGCCGGGCTCCGGACGTTCCAGGCGCGCCAGCCGGACCGACCCCCAGCGCACAAGCACTCCCGCGCCCGCTCCGACAGCGGCCCACGCAAGCGGAAACAGGACGACGCCGCTCACGGCTGCAAAGTCTCGCGCATGGCGTCCAGGGGCGCGGCACGCCCCGTCCACACCTCGAACGACCGTGCCCCCTGGGCCAGGAGCACCCCCCAGCCGTCCGCGGTGCGGAGCCCCAGCGACCTCGCCTTGCGGACCAGCGGGGTGCCGCCGGTGACGTAAACGAGGTCGATGACGGCGCCGTCCTTCGGCAGCGCGGCCGGACGGATTGGCATCTCCTCCCGGCGCCCCAGCGGCGTGGCGTTGAGGAGGAGGTCCGCTCCGCGCACGATGGCGGGAACCGCGCGGTCGCCCCAGGCGACGACCTTGCCGGGAAGGTCGACGTCGTCGGGGTGTCTCGAAACGAAAGTAATGTGAGCGCCCTCGAGCGCCACCGCCGCCGCCCTCGCCGACCCCCCACCCCCCAGGACCGCCACCGTTGCTCCCCTCGGCTCGAGGCCTACCTCAGAGATCGCGGCCCGGATCCCAGCCACGTCGGTGTTCGAGCCGAGCAACCGATCTCCGTCGCGCGCGATGGTGTTGACGGCTCGCGCTCGCATGGCGTCGGCATCGAGCCCATCGAGGCGCTCCATGACGGCCTGCTTGTGGGGAATCGTCACGTTGGCGCCGGCGACGTCGGAGCTTCTCAGGCGCTCGACCGCGGCCGCCAGGCCGGCGGCTGGAACGTCGAGCAGCTCGTATGTCCAGTCGAGGCCCAATGCCTGGAAGGCGGCGTTGTGCATGGCCGGGCTTTGCGAGTAGGAGATGCCATGGCCGAGGAGATAGACCTTCAGCTTCCGCTCAGCCCGTAGGTTGCGATGTCACGCTCGAAATCCTGCTGGTTGGTCTCGAAGTGGGTGGTTCCGACCCGGTCGGTGAAGTAATAGAGGTAGTCGGTCTTGGGCGGACTGATGCACGCGAGGATGGCGGCCCTGCCCGGATTGCTGATCGGACCGGGCGGCAGGCCCGTGTGCTTGCGCGTGTTGTACGGCGAATTCAGCTCGAGCTCGGCGGCTGTCGGTTCGGGGCTCAACCGTCCAAGCGCATACAGCAGGGTGGCGTCGACACCGAGTCGCATGTTCCTCTTCAACCGGTTGTAGTAAACGCTGCAGACGTTGCCGCGATCGGTGCTGGTGTTCGCCTCGCGGTCCACCATCGAAGCCAGGATGACGATCGACTCGACGCTCTCTGCGGGACGGTTCGCGGTGCTCTTGGCGATCTGCGCCCGAAGAGCAGTGCTGAACACGTTGCCGAACTGATCCAGCTGCGCTTTGACGAGGCCGTGCACATCGCCAGGATCCACCAGGTACGTGTCAGGAAAAAGGTAGCCCTCCAGCGGCGGATTGGCCTTGGCGGGCCGGGATGAAAGGAAGCTGTACGACGCCGTCCACGAGGGTTCGGCCGCGACCGCAAGGTAGTCGGCGCCTTTGCCAAGCCCCGACCGCTCGACGAACTTGGCCTGCTCTCGGAGTGGAAATCCTTCGGGGATGGTGACCGACACCTGCGTCGACGTACCGTGCTGAAGCGCGTCGACGATCTGGGCCAGCGTCATGTTCCGGTTGAGCAGGAATGAGCCGGCCTGGAAGGTCGATCCGGCGCCGGTGATCTTCAGATACAGGTCGAATGCGTTCCGATCCTTGATGAGGCGCTGTGCGTAGAGGTCTTCGCTGACCTGGCTCGGAAGCTCGCCTGGCTCGATCTGGAAGACCACAGGCTCGCTCTTCGACGAGACAGGGGTGTTGACGTTGTAGTTCCACCAGTCGTAGCCGCGCGATGTTCCAAAGCCGAGCACCGCGATCACCACCAGCAGCGCTGCCAGTCGCTTCACTCGACCTGATCCTCCTCGAGGGCCGCGATCACCTTCTGGAACTCTTCGCCTTCGACCGTCTCGAGGGCGCCTTCCGACTCGCGCAGCAGAAGGACCTGAGCGGGATCGTCCAGGTTCTCGACAAGGTAGTAGACGGCGCCCTCATGGTCGAACGCGTCATGGAGCTGAAACTGGCGCTCCCGACCGGTCTCGTCGATCAGGGTGATGGGCTGCGGCTGGGACGCCGCTTCTGGCGCAGCCCCTTGGTCTTCAGCCGGCACGCCGGCGATCCAGGTGCGCTTGGAGCATCAGCGTCGCGGCCACACGATCCACGCGGAGTCGTCTCTTCTCGCGCCGCATGCCGCCGGCGATCAGAGACCTCTCGGCGGCCACCGTGGTCAGGCGCTCGTCGACGAGCTCGACAGGCAAGCCCGACTCCGCGCGGATCGCGTTCGCGAGCTTCTGCGCCGATTTCGCCTCCGGACCGTGGGACCCATCGAGCCGTCGAGGCAACCCGACCACGATTCGCGCGACGTCATTGGTTCGAGCGATCTGGGCGACCCGAGCCGCAAGCGTCCCGGCCGGCTCGGCCGGAACCGTCTCGAGCCCCTGTGCGATGGTGGCCGTCGGGTCGCTTAGGGCCAGACCAACGTTCTTCGAGCCGGGGTCTACGGCAAGGATCCTCAACCGGTGGTTGTTTTCCAGATCAGGGCGATGCGCCCGGCGAGGGAGTTGCTGCGCCCGTGCCCGTCGGTTCTGTCAGCGATGGCACCGCTCCCGACTCGACGACGTAATGGATGGAGATGCGACCTGCGAGCAGCGGCATCAGCGGCAGGGTCATCGGCTGCTCCTTGATGGCGACCGATCGCACGTTCAAGCCCTGGAGAAAGAACCTTGCCTGCGCGATCGGACGGCCGACCACCTGTGCGCGGATCTTGTCCATGTCCAGCTTTGGGGCCACGAAGGCGGACGCGTCGCCCAGGAAAACCAGGTTGCCCCCCTTCGTCGCGCTCAGGATCCGGTAGTCGACCTGGATCGGGCTCTCGGTGAGCAGCTGCTGGTTGTTGGGCACCAGCTGAGCGAGGTGGGTCTCGAAGGCCTTTTTCACGTCGGCATCGACGTAGAAGTCGCCTTCGCCCTGCAGCGTCATGGTGCCGTTAAAGCTTGCGACCTTGTCGTTTGGCTGGTGGTCGGTGCTGAACTGGGGGGCTCCGTAGATCAGCGTCTCGCTAAGAGTCTCGTTCGCTTTCTTCGCGGAGGAGATCTGCTGGGCGATGGCCTGCCGCAGCTCCTGCTCCAGCACCGCCCTGGCGGCATCGAAATCGGCAACCGTCATCACCGGGGTCCGGGAGGCGTCGGCGCCACCGCCGGTCGCCTGCGGATTGGTCACAGTCAGAAAGTCGAACCTGTTGCCCTCGATGGTCGTGATCATGTTGCTGCCCACGTTGCCCGCGCTGCCTTTGTTCACCGCGATCACGCTCGCCGAGGCGGTACCTCCCCACGGCACCAGGACGCCACCTTGAAACTTGTTTGTCGTCTGCGCGAACACAATGCCGTCTGACGAGTCGTCCAGGCGTTGACCCCTGAGCACGACAAGGCCCGGCGAGGCGCAAGCGGCCGGGTCTTTCTGACAACTCGGCTGTTGTTGTGCATTGGTATAGACGACGGTCCCTGTCGCCGGGGCCAGCACCACGCTCTTGAGCCCCGTGGTCTTGAAGCCCTGCGAGTCGGATCGCGAGACCGTGCTGATCCGCACCCGGATCGGGGGCTTCCCGGGCTGGGCCTGGATCTCGACAGCCTTCTGGGTGAAGGGCTGCGCCGCAGCCGTCAATGTCACCGAGGCTGAAGGCACATAGACCACTATCGCGAACAGCCCAACCACGAATATGGCCGCCGCCGCCACGTATAGAAGGAAGCGCCCAGGCCTCAGCTCGGTCGCCGTCTTGGTGATCAACTTGGTCGGCGCTGCGATGCCGATATGGGTGGCCTGCCCGGGGCGGCCGCGCTCCCACCAGCGCCTCGGCGGTGGCGCGGCCGCCGGCTCCGAAGGGATGCCCTCGCCTTCGATGCCCACCGCGCCGTAGACGGCAAAGCCGCTCTCGTGCGCCATCTTCTGGACCGCCGGGTCGTCGCAGACCACAGTGATCCTCTTGCCCATTCGTGACGCATAGTTGCGCAGCAGCTGGAAGTTGAAACGGCTCTGGCCGATGCGAGACCGGATGGGCAGCACGAGCATCGTGTCATCGCCGTTGACCCGGCGCAGGCGCTCGACGACCTCTGGAATCTCTTCCTCGGTTTCAACGTAAATCGGGTTCGTTGCCATGTCGTTTACAAGTCTCCTGGGGAGTCCGTTCAGACCTTTATAGCGCTTAGGACCCGGCGCATGACGGTGTTGACGTTGTCACGTTCCTCCGCCTCGGTCCGCAACGCGTGGTTTGCAAGCCCCATCGGGGCGATGTCCTGGGGGCTCGAGAGCTGGCCTGTCGAGTCCGTCACATTGCGCACATCGGGCGGCACCAGGTGCCGGATCCGCGGCTCCTTGGGGAAGGGCAGGCCCGCGGCCCAGTTGTTCTTGACCATCTCGAGAGTGAGCTCCGGGAGCAGGCTTCCGCCGCCGCATAGATAGATGCTCGTGGGCAGCCGCTCCCCTCGCGACAGCTCCTTCACGCTCAGCGCGAGACCTTGAAGAAGGACCTCCGCATCTGCGCCCAGCAGCTCGGAGACCTGCCTGTGCTGCTCGGCGGAAAGCAGGCCTTCGGAGTGGCGCAGCTTGCGAGCCTCCGCCTCTTCGTAGCTGAGCCCGAACGCGAGAGCGAGGCGGCGTGTGAACGCGCGCCCGCCAAGGTTGAACATTCGCGTCCCCTCGACGCCGCCGTCGCGGATCAACGCCACGTCCGTGGTGCCACCACCGATGTCGACGAAGATTCCCCCCTCCGCCCAGGTGTCCTCGCTGGCGCAAGCGCGGGCAAGGGCATATGGCTGCGCGACGGCGGCGGCAAGCTCGAGGTCGAGCTCGCGCACCACTGTGTCGACCGCGTTGATGTGAGTCATCGGGGCGAATGTGTTGAAGACGGTGACCTCCAGGTTCTTGCCCGTGAACCCGACGGGGTTGGTTACCGGGTAGCCGTCCACCCTCACGTTCGTGATCGACGAATGGACGAGGCGCGCCTCGAGCTGCCCGTAGCTGCGCTCGAGCTCGAGAAGGTGCTGCGCCTCACGCAGCGCGCGGCGCTGAACCATCTGAAGCATCGTCGAGATCTCGTTGGACCTCACACGAGCCTTGGAGTTCTCCCGCGGATACGCGATCGTCGACGAAAAGCCCTTGATGAGCTCGCCCGCGATGCCGACGACGACCTGCCCCGGAACCGTCTTCGCCATGTCCTCCGCGGCCTCGAGCGCGCGGTTTGACGACTGGATCACCGACTCCAGGTCGGCGATGGCTCCGCCCGACATCGCGGCGGGCGCTTGCGGCTCGCGTCCCACGCCGAGCACCTCGCCGTCGGCGCCATCGCGCCGGACGACGAGCACCTTGATGAGGTCGGTGCCGATGTCGAGCACCGTGAAGTGTCGGTAGTAGTCGCTCCGCTTGCGCAGGAACTTGAACTTGGTCACTGAGGCTTGGCTCCTAGCGCATCTTCGAGACGCCTGAAAGCCTCCGCCGCCGGGACGGTGAGCTTGCCGCGCACCAGGTGCGCGGGCCCGCCACCCGTGCCGAACAGCGCCTTGAGGCGGTTGGCATCGTACTCCGAGGTCAGGTCCTTTGACACCTTGATGACAAACATGTCTCGGGCGACAACGGTTACGACCCCGGACTTCACCAGTTCGAGGTAGCGATCTGCATATGCGGCAAGCTCGTCGAGGTTGGCGGCGTCGACTGTCTCGGTCACGAACGGGATTCGGCCCTGTTTGACGCCTACTCCATCACCCTGACCGTGGCCTTTGATTCGAGCGGTGCGAAGCTCGTCGCGCAGCCTCTCGAGCCTCTTCTCGGCCTCTTTGAGCTCCGCGCGGAGCGCCTGGATGCGGGCCGGCAGCTCCGGCGGGCCGGCGTTGAACGACCGGGCCAGGTCGGACAGCATGTCGCGGTCGTGCCTGACGAGCTCGTCGGCAGCCTCCCCCACCACCATGTCGATGCGCCGCATACCGGAACCGATGCTCCCCTCCGACACGATCACTGCAGTTCCGATGTCGGCAGTGTTCTTCACATGCGTCCCGCCGCACAGCTCGCACGTCCAGTCGCCGAAACAGACGACGCGGACGACGTCACCATACTTCTCCTCGAACAAGTGCATCGCGCCCTGGGCGACAGCCTCCCTGTACGGTTTCTGGCTCTCGTGGAAGGGAAGCGCGTCGCGCACCTTCTCCATTACGCGGCGATTGATGCGGGCCAGCTCATCTTTCGTGACCGCCCGGTTCAGGGGGATGTCGAAAGTCGTGTGGTCAGGACCGACCCATGAGCCTTTCTGCACGACCTGCTCGCCGATGGTCTCGCGCAGCGCTTTGTGAAGCAGGTGCGTCGCCGAGTGGTGGCGCGCGATCTGGCGCCGCCGGCCCGCATCGACCGAGGCGATCGCCTTTTCGCCGACGCGGATGTCACCGGTGACGACAGTGCCGAGGTGGGCGATGACGCCCTCGGCAGGTCTCTGGGTGTCCTCGATGCGAACCCGGCCGCCCGGAGTCGTGATCGTCCCCGTGTCGCCGACCTGGCCGCCAGACTCTGCATAAAAAGGAGAGCGCTGGACGAAGACCTCGACTGGGTCGCCCTCCACAACAGCATCCACGGAGTTGCCATCCTTGAGGATCGCCGCAACGACGCTCTCGGTTGTGAGCTCTCCATATCCCGTGAACTCGGACTTGGGAAGATCCTTCGCCCCCACAAGGTGCTTCGCGACCCCGCCGCGAGATCGCTCGCGCTGAGCAGACATCGCCGCCTTGAACCCTTCTTCGTCGACCTCCATGCCGCGCTCGACGGCCAGCTCCTTCGTGAGCTCCAGCGGGAAGCCGAAGGTGTCATGGAGGCGAAACGCCTCGGCGCCGGGAACGACGCCGGTGTGGCGGGCGGCCACCTTCTCGAACTGGGCCATCCCCTGCTCGAGAGTCCGCTTGAAACGTTCTGTCTCGGCTTCGAGCACGTCCTTGATGAAGTCAGGCCTTCCCTTGGCCATGAGCTCCGGATAATGGCCGCCGAACATCTCGATCGTCAGCGCCACGCCCTTGGTCAGCGGAGCGGTGAGCCCGACCCGTCGAGCGTGCAGCGCCGCCCGCCGGATGAGCCGGCGCAGCACGTAACCCCGCCCCTCGTTGGAGGGAAGGATCCCATCGGCGATGCAGAACGTGGCGGCGCGAACATGGTCCGCGATGATCCGCTCGGAAAGACTGTTCGACCTGGGGCTCGACTGACGGACGAAATCGACCAGCGGGAGAAGCACGTCAGCCTCGAAGACATCGCTCTTGCCCTGGAGGATGTAGGAGATCCGCTCGAGTCCCATACCGGTATCGATCGCCGGCTTCTGGAGCGGCACCAGGGTCCCGTCCTCCTGCTGGTCGAACTGAGGAAAGACCAGGTTCCAGAACTCGGTGAACCGATCGCAATGGTCGGGGACGCAGTCAGGCTGTCCGCAGCCCACATCCGGTCCACGATCCCACCAGATCTCAGAATCGGGACCGCATGGCCCGCGGCCGAGACCCCACCAGTTGTCGGCGAGTCGCGTGATGTGAGCGGCGGGGACGCCGGTGCGCTGCGTCCAGATCTCATGCGCCTCGTCATCGGTTGGATGGATGGTCACGCGAAGGCGGTCGGCCGGCATCGCGAAGCCGCCGGTGACGAGCTCCCACGCAAGAGGAATCGCCGTCTCCTTGAAGTACGCTCCAGTCGGGGTGAAGTTGCCGAGCATCTCGAAGAAGGTGTTATGGCGGTCGGTCCTCCCCACCTCGTCGATGTCGCCGGTGCGCAAGCACTTCTGACAGCTGGCCAGCCTGGGTGCGGGCGGCTGGCTAAAGCCCTGGTAATAGGGCTGAAGCGGTTGCATTCCGGCCGAGATGAACAGAGTGCTCGGGTCGCCGCTCGGCACCAGAGGCGCGCTCGGCAGGACCAGATGCTCCCGGCTCTCGAAATGCTCTAGAAAACGTATGCGGATCTCGTTCCCGGTCATGTCGGGGCCGATCTAGCTTACGGTGCGAGGCGCTCGGTCCGCCAAGCGCCTCCGGGAAGCCTGACGTACCGGAGCCGGTCGTGCAGCCGGTCCGTCCTGTTCTCCCAAAACTCGATCCACGCCGGGCGGAGGGCATAGCCGCCCCAATCGGAGGGCAACGGCACATCGTCCGGGTGGCGGCGGTCGAGATCGGCCACCGCTCGCTCGAGCACCGCTCGCGACACCACGACCCGGCTCTGTCGCGATGCGAGCGCGGACAGCTGCGCGCCGCGAGGCCGGCTGTGGAAGTAGGCCTGCGACGCAGCGCGGCTCAGACGCCGGACGGTACCCGAAACCCTGACCTGGTGGCGCGTGACCGACCAGTAGAAGACGAGCGCAGCGCGCCTGTTCGCAGCAAGGTCGCGACCCTTGCGACTCTCATAGTTGGAGTAGAAGACGAAGGACCCGCCGTCGAGGCCTTTGAACAGCACCATGCGTGCTGAGGGCCGGCGGTCATCGCCGGCGGTCGCCAGCGTCATGGCATCCGGTTGAGGTGCGCCGGCGCGTTGGGCCTCGCGAAACCAACGCAGGAACAGCTTCCACGGGTCCTGTGGTGCGCGTGACTCGAGAAGCGCCATTCCTCTGCGCTCAGATCGCTTCTTGCGGCACGTACTTGCGCAGCTGCTCCAGAGCCGCGCGCTGCAAACGCGACACGTGCATCTGGCTGATGCCCAACCTTCGCGCGATCTCCGATTGCGACATCTGCTCGTAGAACCGCATGGCCATGATCGCGCGCTCTCGAGGGGTCAGGTGAACCATCGCGCGATCGAGGAGGTCTCTCATCTCGACCCGGTCAAGCTCGGGGTCGACTGTGCCAATCTGCTCGGCGACGGCCCGACCTTCCTGGCCGTCGGCCGAACCGACGGGTTGGTCGAGTGAGAGGGGCATGTAGGCCGGGCCCATCTCCATCGCCTCCGTGACGTCTTCGGGCGGTACGCCAAGCCGCTCGGCCAGCTCGGACACGGTTGGCTCGCGACCCAGCTGGTTCTTCATCTCTTCGTTGAGACGCACCACCGATTGATGAAGCTCCTGGAGACGGCGCGGGAACCTGATGGCCGTCCCCTTGTCGCGAAAGTGGCGCTTGATCTCGCCGGCGACAGTCAAGGTGGCGAACGTCGTGAACTCGAAGCCAAGGTCGGGATCGAAGCGCTCGATGGCTTTGATCAGGCCGAGGTAGCCGACCTGGACTATGTCGTCGAGCGGCTCACCACGGTTTTGAAACTTTCTCGCGAGGAAGTACACGAAGTCGTGGTACGCGTCCACCAGCTGGGCGCGTATGCGATCGCGCTCGGCGGGATCCGTCGTCTCTTTGTAACGACGATGGAGAGCCCGCAGCTCCTCGCGGGACGGTCGAGGCGTCGAAGCCAAATGCAGCCTCAGCTAGTTGTTGGTCTCAGCCTGCCAGGTACTTGACCATTCGGAAGCGGACGTGCCCCGTGCGAGGCTCGACCAGTGGGCGGAAGTCGTCCACGAAGCAGCGGATCATCTCGTAAGCGAGCCTCTGAAGCTCCGCGTCCTCCTCGGGGTGCGGTCTCGGAGCGGGCAGGGCATAACCTGCGGTGGGCTCGAGATCGACGTCCACCACCAACGCCCGGTTGGTCGCGAAATAAGTCAGCTTGAGGTCGGCGTGGCCGTCGAGGTCGCTCGCCGCCTCGATGGCGCTGTCGCATGCCTGCGTGAGCGCAATCGTCAGCTCGTCGAGGTCGACAAGGCTGAGCCCCAGCTGGCTCCCGAGCGTCGTGGCCACGCGTTTGGCGACCGGAATGAATTCCGGCGACGCGGGGATCTTGAGCTCGGCGAGGTCCCGCTTGGCCACCTTACCCGTCCGATCCTTTCTTGGCTTCTTCGCCGTTGATCGCCGACTGGATCTTGCGCGCCGCGGCGGCCTCGAGCTCCTCGCGCCGGCGCTTCGCTGCGGCAACCCCATCCTGGATTGCCTTCCCGACCGGGTTGTCCGGGTCGGTCACCGCGACGCGCGCCCGTTGCGCGACCTGCTTGGCCTTCTGCACCGGCTCGCTGCCGCTCAGCTCGATCGTCTTGCTCCGGATGGTGTCCACCTGGCCACGTCCCGGACCGGAGGCGATATATGCGCCCGCGGCCAGCCCGACGATGCCGCCGAGGATGAACCAGCCGAAACCGCCTCCACCGCCGCCGCTGCTCTTCTCCTCAGACATCGACAAAACCTCCAAATACCGAGCGAACAAGACTCTGCCCCGCCACCCTCACACCATGCACCGCGGCTTTGACGCCGTGCCCGACCGACGAGGCTCCGCTGCCGGCGGTGCGCAGGCCTACGTTGACGCCCGCGGTGATGTCGTTCACGTTCCCGATCGTTTGTCTCACTTCGGGCAGGGTCTCCTTCAACTCTTCGTTGGTGGTTTCGAGCAGCTCCTCGACGGCTCCCAGCGTCCCGCGCAACCGAAACAGGACCGCCGCCAGGGCCAGCGCCACCAGAAGGGCGGCGACCCCGAACGCGAGCCACATGAAGTTCTGCAATTGGTGGATACCCCCTTACGTGGGCCGGCAAACAACTCCCAATGTTAAGGGTGCATCCCCCCGCGCTTCGGCTCCTTGGGCTCGGCCGGCTGTTTCGGTTCGCGCTTCGGGCGGGGGACAAATCTCGCCAGCGGCTGGAGGAGCAGCGCAAACGGGACGGCGGGCACCATGTTCGCCTGGCCCAGCCGCAGGGCCGGCAGCCCGAGAAAGTCCCACAGCTGGCCGAGCGCAAAGCCGGTTGCGGTCGTGACGAGGATCGACACATACGCACGTCGTCGATAACGAAGAAACGCATAGAAGAGCTGGGAGACGATCAGGATGGCGAGGACAGCAACCACCAGGCCGGGCGGCACCAGCTTCACCAGCTGATTCAAAAGGCGCCCTGCGCGCGCCCGGCGGAGGCTCCCTCCAGGACGCGGGGGTGGGTTGTCCTGAGCGAGCTCAGGTGGGTCCCCTGCCTTGGCTCCCCAAGTCCCGTCGAGCGGGCATTTGGTCGGCTAGCGGACTCCGGGGTCCCTAAATGCTGTCTATTGGGCAACGCGCACGTTCACCCGCGCCCCTTCGGGAGCACGGTCATGTTACCGGCTTGATCGCGATGTGCAGCTCATCGAGCTGGGCCTGGTCGACGGGGCTGGGCGCGCCGAGCATCAGGTCCTGGTGGCTTTGCGTCTTTGGAAATGCGACAACGTCTCGAATGTTGTCGGTGCGCGACATCGCCATCATCAGCCGGTCGATCCCCGACGCGATGCCACCGTGCGGGGGCACGCCGTATTCGAATGCGTCCAGCAGGTGTCCGAACTGCGCGTGGATTTTCTCGCGGCTCAAACCGAGGATCTCGAACACTCGCTCCTGCAGCGCGCGTTCGTGGATCCTGATGCTCCCACCCGCGATCTCGACGCCGTTGAGCACGCAGTCATACGCACGCGCTCGCACCTGGTAGGGCCGGTCTTGCAAGAGATGCATGTCCTCCGGCCACGGCGACGTGAATGGATGGTGCCCGTAGGTGAGGTTGCCCTGGTCGTCCTCCTCGAAGAGGTACATCGGATAGATCCATACAAACTTCCACTCGCCTTCGCGTATGAGCTTTCGCCGGCGCGCAATCTCGCGCCGCAGCAGCCCCATCACCGTCTCCGCCTTTCGCCTGCGGTCCGCGACGAGCAGAACGAGGTCGCCCGCCTGGGCCCTCACCGCCGTCCTGATCGCGGCCACCTCGCCCTCCGTCAGGAACTTGTCCAGCGGTCCGGGCATCCAGGTCAGGCCCTTGGCGCCGGCGCCCTTCGCAATGAGCGCGAGCTCGTCCAGCTCGCGACGCGAAAGGTTCGACCCACCCGGCACCGCGAGGCACCGCACCACGCCGCCTTGCTCCAGGGCCGACCTCAGCACCGTGGCGCCGGTCGCACGCAGTTGCTCGCTCACGTCGGCGATCTCGAGCTCGTATCGAAGGTCCGGCTTGTCGGTGCCGAATCGCAGCAGCGATTCCTGCATGTCGAGCCTGGGCAGCGGGGTCGATATGTCCACTCCCATGACGTCTTTCCAAACCTGCACCCAGAGTCCTTCGATCAGAGAGATCACGTCCTCCTCCGTGCAGAAGGACATCTCGACGTCGAGCTGGGTGATCTCGACAACACGGTCGGCGCGCAGGTCCTCGTCCCGCAAGCAGCGCGCGATCTGGTAGTAGCGGCCAAGCCCGGCCACCATGAGCAGCTGCTTGAGCTGCTGTGGCGATTGCGGCAATGCGAAGAAGCTGCCGGGGTGAAGACGCGATGGAACGAGGAAGTCGCGCGACCCTTCAGGCGTTCCACGGAGCAGCATCGGGGTCTCCACCTCGACGAACTCGTGGGCGTCCATGTATCGATGCATCGCCTTCACCACTCGATGCCGCATCTCCAGCATCTGCTGCATGCGCGGCCGTCGAAGATCCAGGTAGCGGTACTTGAGTCGAAGGGCTTCATCGGCGTCCGTGTCGTCATCGATTTGAAACGGCGGCGTCTTCGCGCTGGATATCACCTCGAGCTCCGACGCTGTGACCTCGACCTCGCCGGTCGCCATTCGAGGGTTCTCCGAACCCGCCGGCCGGCGGCCGACGACGCCTTTCGCGCGCACGACGTACTCCGAGCGGAGGTCCGACGCGACCGCGTGGGCCTGCGGCGCATTGGTTGGATTGAAGACGATCTGCACCGCCCCCCAGCGGTCTCGAAGGTCGATGAAGATGAGCCCTCCATGGTCGCGGCGGCGACCGACCCATCCATAGAGCTCCACCTCACGACCTTCATCCGCGGCCGTGATGGAACCGCAGTGAGGCGCCACGAACCCGCTCACGAAAGCCTCTCCGGAAGGTCCTTCCAGGAAACCTCCGCCTGTTCCCCACTCGCCATGTCTTTCAGCTGCGCCGCATGCCGCTCCGCGTCGGCAGCGCTGAGCAGCACCACCCACCGCGCGCCAAGCTTGTTCGCCGAGCGCATCTTGGCCCGCAGGCTCTTCGGCTCATAGTCCACTGCAACCGAGCGGGCCGCGCGGCACACTCGTGCCACCTCCGCCGCGGCCACCTCGAGGCCCGCGTCCGCAAGCACCACGACCTCGGCAGCCGGCTCTGGGATCACCTCCGCCCCGCTCGCAGCCACCACCTCCGTCACCCGGTCGAGGCCGCCGGCGAAGCCCACGCCTGGGGTCGACGGCCAGCCCTCGGCCTCCGCCAGCCCGTCATATCGTCCGCCGGCGACCAGCGCATCCTGCTGCCCCGAAGCCCCGCCAGGATAGAACTCGAAAACCGTTCGCGTGTAGTAATCCAGGCCGCGAACCAAATAAGGGTTCAGCCGGTACTCGATGCCTGCGGTATCGAGGAGGCGGCGGACCATCGCCCACGCGTCGGTGCACTCGTCGCACAGGTGGTCGGTGATGCGCGGGGCCTTGCCCTTGAATGGCTGGCATTGCGGCACCTTGCAATCGAGCAGGCGAAGCGGATTCGTCTCCAGGCGGCGCTGGCAGTCGCCGTGCAGCTTCTCCTTCAAGGGGCGGTAATAGGCCCGCAACAATTCAAGGTATGCGGGGCGGCACTTGGAGTCACCAATGGTGTTCAGCTCCAGGTCGAGGTCGCTCAGACCCACCTCGCGCAGCCATGAACCGGCGAGCTCAACGACCTCGGCGTCCAGCGCGGGGCTCGCGACACCGATCGCCTCAACGTCGAACTGGAAGAACTGGCGGTAGCGGCCCTTTTGCGGGCGGTCGTACCTGAACATCGGGCCGATCAGAAAGAGCCGTGCCGGCTGTGGGCCCTGGTTGAGGCCGCCCTCGAAGTAGGCCCTCACAATGCCCGCTGTCGCCTCGGGGCGCAGTGCGAGGTTGCGTCCACCGCGATCCTCGAATCGATAGAGCTCCTTGGCGACAGCGTCAGTATCCGATCCGACACGCTCGATCAGGTCGGTGTGCTCGAGGATCGGGGTCACGATCTCCTGGTAGCCGAAGCTTCGGGCAACGCGCGCGGCCGCCTTCTCCACGGTGCGCCAGAGGGCCCTCTCCTGGGGCATGAGGTCGCGAATTCCGCGGACGCGCCTGATCGGCTCGGTGCGAGGCATTGGGTGACGATTGTAAGAAGTGGGGCTGGGCGGCTCCCGTTAGTATCTGGCGCAATGCGACAGCAGGCGGCAGCCCTCAACCGGTGACAATTGCCCTCGTCCAGCTCATCACGCTCATCCTGGCCGCGCTCGCGCTGCTGATGGGTGCATACCTTTTAATAATTGGCAAGCGACCCTGGAAGCGCGGCGGCGAGAACGAGCGCGTCGCGCCGCGGGTGCGGCTGCTCGGCGTGAGCTACATCCTGGTATTCGGCTCGGCGATGGTCCAGATCATCGCGCAGCCACGCGGCCTCAATGCGGAGATACTCGGCGGGCTTATGGTGCTCGGCGGCCTGATCGTCATCGTCGTCGTCTTCCTGGAGGCGCGCGCCACCCGCAAGATGATCTAGGGCGAACCCTCCGTCACGGGCGTCGCCGCGGGGTTGGTGCGCCAGCCGGCCGCAACTTTGAATGCCTCGGACAGCTGCTCCAGGTGGACGGGCTTGATCATGTAGTCGTCGAAGCCCGCCCTGAGGCACCGTTCCTGGTCGCCCGGGCCGGCCATCGCGGTCAGCGCGATCAGGCGCGGGCGCGTGCCGCGCGGCCAGCGGCGGCAGATCGCCTCGGCCGCCTCCAGACCGTCCATCTCGGGCATCAAAACGTCCATCAGAACAGCGTCGTAGGGTGACTGGGCCACTGCGGCGACCGCCTCGCGGCCGTTGGAGACGACGTCCACCTTGTGCCCGAGCTTGGCCACCAGCCTGCGCAGCAGGTTCTGGTTGAGGGCGTTGTCGTCGGCGACGAGCACCGTGAGCGCGCCGGGAGCGACCTGCTCGACGGGCGCCGGCGCCGCCACCGGGTGGGCCCCGACCTGAGCCATGACGTCGTGAAGCTTGCGTGGAGCCACCGGCTTGGTCAGAGTCGCCTGGACCACGCCGCTGTCGGCCGCGCCTGCCTCCTCGGCTCCCGGCGGGGCGGCGGCGATCAGCACGATCGGCATCTGGTCGGGCGCACGGAGCGCCCGCAGCGCGGTCGAGACGGTCAGGCCGTCGATGGCCGGGAACCGGTGCTCGATCAAGGCGACGTCGAATGGGTGGCCTGCCTGGACGAGGCCGACCGCCTCCTCAGGCGTCGCCGCGGTGGCGGTGGCACCCCATGTCTCAGTTTGGAGTGCCATGACGCGCCGCTCTGTGGCTTCGGCCGCCACCACGAGCACCCTCATGCCTTCGAGCGTCACGGGTGCGGTCGTGACCGGGGAGGGCATCGCCTCGCAGAGGATGGTGAACTCGAACAGAGTCCCGGCGTCCGGGCCCGCCTCGACGCCGCCCTGCTCAACCCTTAGCTCCCCGTCCATCATCTCGACCAGCTGCTTGCAGGTGGCGAGGTTGAGCACGGCCAGTCTGTCGCCGGGCTCGAGCCCTGAGCGCGAGCCGCCGGCCTCCCCGAAAGCGGTGCGCAGGATGCGCGCCGGCATGCCCTTCCCGGTGTCGCGAACGCTGAACTTGAGGCTCGTCAGCTCGCCCTGCGCCTGGCTGCTCAGCTCGATTCCGACCCCGCCGCGCAGCGTTCTCTCCAGGCCACCGTGGAGGAGCGTCAGGAGTATCTGTTCGAGCCTTCGGGAGTCTCCGACGATGACGCTGGGAACATCGAGCTCAGCGCGGAATGACAGGTCGAGCCCCTTCGCACCGGCGGTCTCCGCGACCAATCCAAGACAGCTCTCGACGCTGGATCGAACGTCGAAAGGATGGAGCGCGAGCTCGAACTCACCGCCCTGGATCATCGCCGCGTCGAGTACCTCCTCGACGAGCCTGGCCACCTGCTCCGAGCCAAGCTCGACGATGGACGCGAGCTCGCGCTCCTCGTTGGATGCGGCGGTCATCGAGAGAAGGCCCGCGGCGCCGAGGATGGCGTTCAGCTGATTGCGGAGCTGATGCCCGAAATCCGCCAGGAGCTCGGCGTCGAGCACCTCGGCCTTAGGAGGTCGAGTCGCCTTTGCCGCGGCCGGTGTCTTGGCCACCTGCATGTCGTCCTTGCCGATCAACTCGACCTCACGACTGGCGGCTCGCGGGCGGCTGAGTCACCGGCTGGAATATCGAGTCGGGGAGGTCCACCCCGTTCGAGCGGAAGTGCTTGAGAAAGGCCGACCGCGCGCCTGTGGCCGTGTGATAGCCGACGGCGCGGCCGTCAGAGGTGACTCCGGTCTGCGAGAAGACGAACAGCTCCTGCATCGCGACCTCGCCATCGGCCAGGCCCGTGACCTCGGCCACGCTGACCACCTTGCGCGCGCCGCCGCGGAGCCGCTCGGTCTGAACTATCACGTTCACCGCGGAGGCGATCTGGCTGCGAATGGCCCTCGACGGCAGCTCCGTGCCAGCGAGCAGGACCAGGGTTTCGAGCCGGTTGAGCGCATCGCGCGGGTTGTTGGAGTGCAACGTGCTCATCGAGCCGTCGTGACCGGTGTTCATCGCCTGGAGCATGTCGAGAGCTTCGGCACCGCGGCACTCGCCGACCACGATTCGGTCTGGTCGCATGCGCAGGCAGTTGCGCACGAGGTCGCGGATGGAGATGGCGCCTCGACCCTCGACGTTCTGCGGCTTCGACTCGAGGCTGATGACATGAACCTGGCGCAAGCGGAGCTCGGCCGCGTCCTCGCACGTGACGATGCGCTCGGTTGCGGGGATGAACCCGGACAGGACGTTCAAGAAAGTGGTCTTGCCAGAGCCCGTACCACCCGACACGATGATGTTCAGGCGCGTCTTGACCGCGGCGTCCAGATAAAGCATCATCGCGGGCGTCGCCCCGCCGAGGCTGACGATCTGGTCGGGGCTCAAAACCTCGCGCCCGAACTTCCTGATGGTCAGGCAGGGACCGTAGATGGCGACCGGGGGGATGACGACGTTGACCCGCGAGCCGTCCTTGAGGCGCGCATCGCACATCGGCTCGGACTCGTCGACCCGGCGCCCGATCGAGGACACGATGCGATCGATGACCCGGCGCAGGCTGGCCTCATCCTCGAAGGCGAGGCTCGTCAGCTCGATCTTGCCGCGCCGCTCGACGAAGATCTGCTCCGGCCTGTTGACCATGACCTCGCTCACGTCGGGGTCGCGCAGCAATGCCTCCAGAGGGCCGAGGCCCACGACCTCGTCGAACAGGACCTCGACGAGGCGCTCGCGATCGGCGGCGGTCACCAGCGACGCCGGTGGCTTGGAGCGGAAGTGCTCCTCGGTCAGCTGAAGGAGCAGGCGCCTGATCGCGGCCGGGTTGTTGATGTCGATCTGGGCGGTGTGGTGGGCGAGCAGCTGGGTGTGGATCTCGGCCTTCGCAGACGCCAGTGCCGGGCTGAGCTTCGCCGAGGACTCGGTGACGAGGGCAGCCACCTCTACCGGCGCGGCGGCGGATGGCGCGGCGACAGCGGTGGGAGCGGACGGGGCTGGCGCGAGCGGCGGGCCGTTGGGCGACGGCGGAACAGGCATTACCGGCGTGGCCAGAGGCGTCTGCTGGTAGCGCCGGTCGAAGCGCTCCGAAAGCTTCATCCTTGACGCCCCGCCGGCCGGCAGCGCCGCTGGGTCCTGGCCGCCGCCGCCCGCACCCCCGCGTCCGGGTCGCCAAAGAGGTCCCGAAGCCTGTCGGCTGCGTCCGCGTCGTGGATCATCGCAAGAGCCCGGCAGGCCGCCACCCGTACCCGAGATGGCCAGCGCCTGTCGTGGGCGATCCCGAGCAAGGGTCCGATCTTGATCCGGTCATGCCTCAGGCCGCATGCGAGCACGGTAACAACTGCCGCCTCCACGCTTGCAGGCTTACGCATAAGTGCCTCGATGTCCATGTCCGAAGCGGCGTGGGCGAGCTCGATCGCCAGCCGGTGCTGGGGGATCCTGTCCACGGCCGCCATGAGCGCGTCTACGGCGCCGTGGCCCCCCAGGTCCCCCAGCGCCCGGACGGCCGCGTCGCGCACCTTCGGTTTGGGGTCCTCGAGCAGGTCGGCCAGCCAGGGCAGGGAGTCGCTCATCCGCAAAGCGCCGCACAGCCGTGCCGCCGCAGTCCGAACCTTCGGATCCGGGTCGACCAACAGGTTCAGGAGGTCGCCCTCCAGACCGCTGGGCTTCAGCGCTTGGGCCACACGCCAGTGCGCCATGACCCCCGGTCCGGCCCGCTCGAAAAGGGCGGCGATCGCATCCGATACCGGGCGAAAATCGGCGATGAGCTCGGGAGCCTTGATGCTGAGCGCGACGTGCGGCTCGCCCGCAATGGCGGCGCTCAGGATGCGATCGACCCGGGCGGCCAGACGGGAGCGCGGAGCGCCGGCTCGCGGGGCTCCCGGACGCTTGGCAGACCGCTCTGATTCGAGGTCGGGCACTGTGTTACCTGAACCGTTGCTGCGATGTTGAGAGTCGAATTGGGGGGACGTTGCTACATTATCGGCGGATTTGAGTTCCCGCGAAGCTCGCGAGAGCCCGGTACCGCGGGAGGAGGGATTGATCGAGAAGGCCGCGAATGCGGGATCGGAGGCCGACCAGGCGCCTTCCGCGCTGCAGCTGCGCGTTCGAATGCTGGAGATGTCGCCCGTCTTCGGCGAGCTTGCCGACGGGCCACTCCGCGCTCTCGCCAGGCGGATGCGTGTCGTCGGGCTGCCTGCGGCCGACAAGCTCCAGCTGGGGACTGAACGCGGCGATGCGATCGTCTTTCTCGCCTCGGGCCTGGTCGAGCAATCGCTGACAGGCTCGGGCGGCAAGGTCCTGTTGTCGCGGCGGCGCCTGCCGGGAGACCTGCTCATCCTTCCCGTTCACCGCGCCGGGGACCGCTTCGTGACCAGCATCCTGGGCATCGCCAACGCCGTGCTGCTGACCTTGGACCGCGACAGCCTCGTGCAGGGTCTTGGCCCCGATGTCGAGAAGGTCGCCCTGGCGCTCGACCAGCTGTGGACGCAGGAGCTGGCGGCGATGGAAGCGGCAGAAGTCCAGACCGCATCGCGCACCTCAGCTCCGATCGTCGCTTTCTTCTCGGCCAAGGGGGGCTCCGGCGCGACGACGCTCGCCGTCAACACCTCGGCCGCGCTGGCCCGGACCTACCCGCGACAGGTGCTGCTGATGGACCTCTCAGCGCCATTCGGACACGCTGCGCTTTTCTCGGACCTCATCGCCACAGGATCGATAGCCAGCGCGGCCAAGGCGGCGCCCGCGGACTTCGACAAGGTGCTTCGCCAGCACATCGTCTATCACCGCTCGGGCATGGGCGTGCTGCCTGGCACGCTGAGGCCCGAAGAGGTCGACCTGATGACCGGCGACGTCACGGGCCGCGTGCTGGACATCGTCGTGAGCTGGCAGCGGGTCATCGTCGTGGACCTCGGCACGTCCCTCGCCGAGGCCGCCCTCGCGGTGATCGAGCGAGCCGAATGTCTCGTCGTCGTGGTGCCGCCGGAGATCGCAGCAATGACCGACGCCAGGAGGTCGCTCGCCGTCTTTCGCGACATCATGAACGTGCCCGACAACCGCATCGAGCTGGTCCTCAACCAGCGGGTCCCGCACCCTCCACTGGACCGGCCGGCGATCGAGTCGATCCTGGGTCGCAAGATGTCGGTGACGGTAGGGTTCGACGACTCGAGACCCGAAGATGCAACCCTTGCCGGCGGCCTGGTTCTACAGCGCGACACGTCCTCGCTCGTGTCCCGCGGCGCGACGGACATCGCCCGCGTGATCATGGCGAATCTGAAGCTCAGTGGCTGACGCCCGGGACACGCGACGCGCGCAAGCGCTTGTCGAGTTCGCGGTGGCTCTGCCAATCCTCATCCTGCTGGTCGCGGGCGTCCTGGAGCTGGGTCGGGGCTATGGGTATGCCGTCGCCACCTCCGACGCCGCGCGCGACGCAGCCCGACATGTCGCCGGCAAGACATCGCTCACCGATGGGCCCGGGCTGGCCTCCATGTGCAGCCTCGTCACCGCCGACCTCGCTGCGGTCACCGCGAACGTCAGCTGTCCGACGCTTGTCGCTCATGCGCCGCCTTTCGTGGTCGGCACCGATTACACGAACCCGACCGGCGGCCAGGCGGTCGTCGCCGTCTACTGCGGCGCGAGCGTGGACTGCCGCGGCACACCCAACCCGCTCTATCAATCGCGGATCGACGTCTACGTCTACTACGGGTTCAATGACCTGAACCTGTTCGGCGGCAAGATCACGATCTCGGGCTCGAGCCGGACGACGACGTCGTGGTGACTTCGAAGCGCGCGCAAGCCCTCGTGGAGTTCGCGCTCGTCGCCCCTGTCGTGCTGCTGATCATCGGCGCCACCGTCGACATGGGGCGGGGCCTCCTCATGTACGGCCTGCTGTCTGGCGCTTCTCGGGACATGGCGCGCCAGGGATCCCTCGACTACTACAGCGGATCGAACTTGCTGCCCCCTTCGTGCACGGCGCTGGCGACGCCGTGCTCCCTGACGTCGCTCGTGACCGGCGCCCATCTCCTCGACTCGCTTGGGGCTACTGTCGTGTATCAGGATTCGGCTGCGATCTCGTCGCCACCCGCATACGGCACGTACGTCGCCAACGCGGATCCCACACAGCCAGGCACCATCACCCTTTCGGGCGCGAATCCGAACACCGTGTACGTGTTCATCTACGAGCTCGATTCGACGGGCGGGAACCCGACCCCTCGCTGGAGCTGTCCCTCGTGCGCCGCTGCCAATGGGAGCGCGGTGCGAACGCCAGGGAACCAGCGGCTCGTGATCGACTTGAAGTTGAACTGGCGTCCGGTGATGGCCACGTTCCTCGGGATCCCTTCTGTCATCACCTTCGACTCCCAGACCGTGAGCCGGATCGAGTTTTGAGCTCACACCGCCCTACTCAGTCCGGCCAGGTCATGGTGCTCGTGGCGCTCTCGCTGGTGGCGCTGATCGGCTCGGCCGCCCTCGTCCTGCTCGCGGGCTCAGTCGAGTGGCAGAAGAACCAGCTCCAGGAGCTCGCCGACTCGGCCGCTCTCGACACGGCGCTCACGATTGGCAACGGATGCGACGCCGCCAAAGCCACTGCGGTGATCACCGAGGCGGATGACTTCCTGGCCTCCCGGCGGACCCGCACGGGCAGCCTCGTCGTCAGCGCCGGCACGTGCGCCACGCCTTATCAGGGGCAGGACACTTTCGCCGGCGGGCTCACCTCGGTGGTCAACTACCCGTACCGCGGCTTGCAGCGCCAGGTCGAGGTGATCCTCACCCTCACGCTGCCGATCTCCTTCGGCGCCGAGGTGGGGAAAACGACCACGACCGTCGTGCGCCGGTCGGTCGCGCAGGCTCTTGCCGGGTCGGTGCCGGCCATCTCGGCGACCAACCTCACATGCGCCTCGGGCCAGGTCAACGTGGCGGGCAGCGTGCGGGCCCAGAACCTGATCACCATCAGCGGAACGTGCGCTCTCTACTCGCACGCCCGGCTCGACGCCGCCTCTGGAACCTACTCGGACCTCGGCACCACCAAGGTCTATGCCGCAGCGCAGACGTGGGTGGGTGCGGGGGGAAGCTGTGCGGCAGGCCTGAACGCGGGGTCGTCAAAGGCGATCTGCGCGGACGGTCTCGAAGAGACAGGCCACGTCGCGCCGACGTGCGGGACAGCCGGAACGAGCTCTTACCTGTCGGCCGGAGTGGTGGCCCTGAATCCGAATCCGTGCGCGGCGGGGGTGGCGCCACAGCCTGTTCCGGCAGTATCCACAGCCCAGCCTCCGGAACCGAACTTGGACGCCAACGCGGTCGCCACATTGCAAGGCACCGGGGGCGCTGCTTGCTCGGCCGCCGCTGTTCTACCAAACATCGTGGTCGCCGGCACGACGGTCGGCACCGGCCTCGGACCAGTTCCGATCAAGGATGCAAGCGGCTACTACCACTTCAAGCCGAGCTGCTACGGCTACCTGGACCTGACCAGCATGCAGGCAGGTTCCAGCATCACCAACCGACAGACAGGAGCTGAGACCGCCGTCGCCAGGCACTTCATAACGCCTACTCTGCCCGCGGCTAGCGCCGCCACCCGGCTGCTGGTCGTGAACCTCAGCACCGCCGATGGAGTCACTTCGATCACGGGCCCTGCGGGGTGGATCCAGGCCGCGAGCATCAGCCAGGCCGGTGAGGGCACCAGCGAGATCTGGTATTACCCCAACAACCCCGGCGGCATCACAAACGCCACTTTCACTGTGAGTCCCGCGTCAAAGGATGTCGTCTCCCAGATGACCGAGTGGAACGGCGTGGCGACGGCGTCCCCCCTTGATCAGACAGGCACCCTGGCCGTGGGGGCGTCGACGACAACGGCGACGATCTCGACGGCGGGCGCCACCAGCCAGGCGTTCGAGCTCGCCATCACAAACGACGGATACAAGATCGCCGGCGGCCAAACCTTCACCCGCGGAGCCGGTTGGTCAGCCTTGATCAACGACACCACCAACGGCTTCAGCTCCGAATACCGCCTCGACCTGCCGGCAGGCGTGGTGAGCGAAACGGTGACCACGAGCCAGGCCAGCCTCTGGGCCCTGGCGATCGCGACATTCAAGCCTGCGAGCGCGAACACAGGCGGAGCTGTCCTCGACCCCGGGTTTTACTACTTCAACGGGTCAGGATTCGCCGGCGGAGGCGGCGTGTGTCTCAACGGAGCGACGCTGCTGGCTCGCGACGTCACCATGGAGTTCGTCAACGCGGCAGGGTTCTCCTCGGGCACCTGTGCAGCTGGCGGTGGTGCCTCTTGCAGCGGTGGGGCCTGCCAGTTCGGGTCTCAACCGTGCTCGCTCCAACCATGCCCGCCCAACGTGGCGGCGGACTCGCCCAACAACCTGACATGGTTCGCGGCTCCTTGCTCGACGGCCCCGAGCGCGCTCGACTCGGCCAGCTGCCCCGGGTCGGCATGGTGCCCCGCCGGCGACCGCTCGTGCTCCAACCTGCTGATCTGGGCGGCGCCCGCCGGCACGGGGCAGATCGCGATCAACGGCGTCTCGGTGAGTGCCTGGCTGCTCGGCTCCGTTTCGTGGCCGGGCACCTGCACTTACCAGGCGAACGGCACCGGATCGATCGCCGGCAGCCTCGCTTGCGGAAACCTTGCGATCTCGGCCGGAGCTGGCGCGGCAATCGCCGTCGGCAGCGACGCCGGCATCAGCAACGCCCTGGTGGAGGCGGTTCTGGTCGAGTGAATTTGCGGTATATGGCGCACCATGTGAGCCTGTGAGCGGTTAGATGGGAGTTTCAGGGCAGGGAATCGGCCGGCCGCGGCGCGGCCGGATCTACATTGTCGTCGGGACGATTCTTGCCGTTCTGGCATTTGGAACCGCCGCCGCCGTAGCGAGCCTCCCGCTGCTCTCCACTGCCGCGACGGGCACCAAGGTGGTGGTCGCGAAGAACGGAATCGCGGCGCGAACCAGGATCCAGGCGTCGGACCTCGAGCTCAAATCCATATCGCCCACCCCGCCGCAATCGTTCACCGACATCGCGACTGTGGCCGGCAAGGGAGCTCGCGTGGACATCCCCGGCGGTTCACCGGTGACGGCCAACCTGATCACCCAGACCCCCGACCAGCTCAGCGCCGGCGACAACACCTTCCTGCCCATTCCTCATGGATGGGTCGCGGTTACCGTCCCCACGTCTGAGCAGGTCGGAGTCGCCGGTTACGTGCAGGTTGGCGACCGGATCAACGTCCTCGCCACCATCAGCACCTCTGCATTCGGACCCGGGCCGAGCGTCCCGGTCGTGCGCACTGTGTTCAAGGATCTGAACGTCATCAGGGTCGGCCCACAGGTCGCGGCCGGACAGGCGGCATCGGGTCAGCTGACCAGCAGCCTCACCGTGCTGGTGACCGGCTGCGACGCTGAGTTCCTCTTCTGGCTCCTGAACAACGCGATCCTCAAATACGAGCTGGAGTCGCCCAGCGACTACGGGGCTACGCCAACCGCTCCCGACCCCGACTGCCCGAACATTGCGGCGGCCGGCGGAGTCGGTCCGAAAGACGTCAACAAGAAGTGGCACTTCACCACGACCTGATCGATGCCGCTCATCATCGTCCTGGTCGCCGTGGCCGCCGCCGTCGGAGTGGCGCTGGTCATGTATGGGATCGTGAGCCGCGAGCGGGCGGTTGCGGCAGCCGACACGGGACGAAGCGCGCGAGTCACCTACCGGACCCTCGCTGACGTTCGCGAGCAGCTGCGTCGCCGGTTCGAGCCGACCGGGACGCCGGTCTGGATCGCAGCCAACCAGAACATCAACGCCCTGGCCGCTGATCTTGCCAGCGCCGACCTCCAGCTGCGGCCGTACGAGTTCCGGCTTCTGCAGGGAGCCGTGGCCCTCGGCTTCGCGCTCATCGCATTCATGCGGTTTGGATTCAACATCGCCGTCCCGGTCCTGGCCGTCATCGGCTATGTGCTGCCTGCGCTCTACCTCCGCAACCGCCGGGGCCGCCGCCTGCGCACGTTCGAAGCCGGCCTGCCGCGCGCGATGGAGCTCATCGCCAACTCGATGAAGGCCGGGCAATCAGTGTCGCAATCGCTGAGTGCGGTGACCGAGAACACGGGGCCTCCGATGTCGGAGGAATTCGGGCTCGCCCGACGCGAGATCGAGCTCGGGGCCTCCGTCGAGAGTGCCCTGACCAACATGGTGAAGCGGATGGGCAGCACCGACCTCCGGCTGGTCGTCATGGTCATCACGATCCAGCACTCGGTTGGTGGAGACCTGCCGGCGATCCTCACGACGCTCGCCGACACGATGCGCCAGCGCGCAGAGATGCGCGAAGAGGTGCTCGCCGCCACGGCCCAGTCGCGGGCCTCGAGCCTGATCATCACACTGCTCCCGATCGCGGCGGCAGCTCTGCTCTACTTTCTGGTGCCGGATTACTTTCACCCGATGTTCGTCAACCCGTTGGGCTGGGTCCTTCTGGGTCTGGCCGCCGGCCTGTTGGCGATCGGGAACCTGATAATCCGGCGGATCACACAGATCGCATGAACGGGCTTCCGATCTTTATCGGTCTGCTCGCAGCAGTGGGCGTATGGCTGATTGCAGCGGGCATTCGCGGCGCCCGCACAGGCGATGCGGCAACGCTCGCACGGCAGCGGCTCGCCCGCCAGGAGATCGGCCTCGGCCAGAGCGCCGTCGCCCTCGAGCTGGAGAAGCCGCTGGGCGAGCGCCTTCTCCGCCCGCTCCGGAAGTGGTTCGTACGGCAGATGCTCCGCATGACCCCCGCCACCCAGGCCGCGGCATTCCGGCGGAACCTTGATTTCGTCGGCACGCCCCTTGGGCTGGACCCCGCAGGTCTGGAGACGCTCCGCATCGCCGGGGCGGCGGCCTTTGGGACCCTCGGCGTCGCGCTTGGCGTTTTGATCGGATCGCCGGTCGCCCTGGCCATCGCTCTGGTCGGTGGCGCCGCCGTGGGCTTTTACCTTCCCGTCTTATGGTTGGACCAGCTCGTGCGCCAACGCCGCGGCGAGCTCGAGAGCGCACTGCCCAACGCCCTCGACGTCGTCGCCATCAGCATGGAGGCGGGACTCGGCCTGGATCGCGCGCTGGAGCAGCTCGTCCGCCACCAGGAAGGGCCGCTCACGCTGCTGGTGGCGCGAGCGCTGCGTGAGATCGAGCTCGGCCGGCCGCGCGCCGATGCGCTCGAGGAGATGGCGCAGGCCACGGGGGTGGAGGACTTCGTCGCCCTGGTGCGCTCGATAATCCACGCGGAGCGCACCGGCGTCCCGATCGCACGCACGATCGAGGCCCATGCGGCTCAGATGCGCGTCAAGCGCCGGCTGCACATTCGCGCTGAAGCCGCGCGCGCGTCGTTGAAGATCCTGCTGCCGACTGTCGGCTGCGTCTTCCCGACGCTGTGGCTCATCCTCCTGGGCCCAGCGCTGCTGGTCGTGCTCTCAATCCGTCACTGAAGGCGTTCCTAGCTAACGCCCCGCTCCCCGACCCTCTCCCCTGAAGGGGCGAGGGAGGAGCGAACGCCCCGCTCCCCAACCCCTCGCCCCTGGAGGGGCGAGGGACACTTATTGAAGAAAAGGGTTCGAGCGCTTCTCCCGGCCGATCGTCGTCGCCGGTCCGTGCCCGCTGTAGACGACGAGCTCGTCGGGCTGCGAGAGGAGCTTGGTGCGGATGCCTTCCAGCAGCGCGTCGCCGTCGGAATTGTCAAAGTCGGAGCGCCCGATTGAGCCGGCGAACAGCGCATCGCCTGTGAAAAGGTTTTCGCCGATCTTCAAGGTCACTCCACCAGGGCTGTGGCCCGGGGTGTGCAGCACCTCGAACTCGAGCGAGCCGGCGCGATACGGAACTCCCTCTTCGAGACTCTCCGGTTCAATGACTATGGGCAGATTGAATGTGAACTGACGGCGCAGCGGCTTGCCATGCATCACGGCGTCTTTTTCAGCGTCATGCACCGCGACGGCGAACGGGCCCAATGCGTCGATCAGCTCCGGCAGCCCTGCGATGTGGTCGACATCGGTGTGGGTCAGGAGGACCGCCTTCAGGTGGACGCCGCGTTTGCCGACGAGCTGAATCATCCCTTGCGGCTCGATGTTGGCATCGATGATCACCGCGTCCTTCGTCTCCTCGTCCTCGACCAGGTACGAGTTGGTGCCGAACCGCTGGTCGGCTACCGCCTCGACTCGGACCGTCACGAAGCTTCTCTGGCCACCGTATGGACGTCCTTCACGCCTTCCAGCTTCTCCATGACGCGCGACAGCTGGGCAAGCGAATCGATCTCGACGGTCGCGGATACCACGGCGGTCTTGTCGTCGTAGACATGGACCTCGAGCGCCGACATGTTGACCCGGTTTTCCGCCACCACCGTCGCGATGTCGCGCAACAAGCCCTGGCGGTCCCAGGCTTCGATCTTGATGTCGACCGGATAGAGGTGAGTGGCTTCGGCATCCCAGTCGACGGGCACGACCCGGGCCCGATCCTGGGCGTTGACCGCATTGATGCAGTCGGCACGATGCACGGTGACGCCGCGGCCGCGGGTCGTGTAGCCGACGATCGCGTCGCCGGGCACCGGCTGACAGCACGGCGCGATCTTCGTCAGCACGCCCTTCTCGCCGCGCACCAGGACGCGAGGCGTCGGCTGCACGTTGGGTATGAGCGGAATCGACCGGAGGTCGCCGCCGGCCGCGTCCGTGCTGAGGGCCATGCGCATGACGACGGCGTGCGGTGACAGGTCGCCGTACCCGATCGCCGCCAGGAAGTCGTCGACGGTGTTGAACTTGTGAAGGTTCGAGATCTCCAGGAGCTTGGGGTCCGGGAGGTCGGCGAGATTCACGCGGTGCATGCGGTGCAGCTCCTTGTCGAGCAGGTCCCGCCCCTTCGCCACGTTCTCGTCGCGCCGCTGGCTCTTGAACCATTTGCGAATGCGTTCCTTGGCTGAGGCGCTCTTGACGAAGTTCAGCCAGTCGCGGCTCGGTCCATGTGGCGCCTTCGACGTGAGAATTTCGACGATCTCGCCGTTCTTGAGCGCGTAATCCAGCGGGACCATGCGGCCGTTGGCCTTCGCGCCGATACACCGGTGCCCGACCTCGGTGTGGATGCGGTAGGCGAAGTCGACCGGCGTCGAGTCCGCGGGCAGGTTGAGAACGTCGCCCTTCGGCGTGAAAACGTAGACCTCGTCCTGGAAGAGGTCGACTTTGACAGTGTCGAGAAAGGACTCGGCGTCGCCCACCTCGTTCTGCCACTCGAGGAGGCTGCGCAACCAGGACAGCTTCTGGTCGAAGCTCGCGTCCTGCCCGCCTTCCTTATAGGCCCAGTGCGCCGCGACGCCAAACTCGGCGATGCGATGCATCTCCTGAGTGCGGATCTGGATCTCGATCGGCTCGCCCGTGTGCGTGATGACGGTGGTATGGAGGGACTGGTAGCCATTCGACTTCGGCATCGCGACGTAGTCCTTGAAACGGCCGGGCACCGGCTTCCAGAGTGAGTGCACAACTCCGAGCACGCCGTAGCAGTCGCGAACCGTCTCGACCTGCACGCGAATCGCCGAGAGGTCGTAGATCTCAGTGAAGTCCTTGTTCTCTCTCGTCATCTTCTGCCAGACCGAATAGATGTGCTTCGGCCGGCCGGTGATCTCGGCCCGGATCCCCACTCCCTCGAGCTCGCGCGCCAGGATCTCGCGGAGATCCGAGACCAGGGCCTCGCGCTCGTTTCGCTTGCGGAAGATGCGCTTGGCGACCTCGTCGTACGCCTCCGGTTCCAGGTAGCGGAAGGCGAGGTCTTCCAGCTCCCACTTGATCTGGCCGATGCCGAGCCTGTGCGCCAGAGGAGCGTAGATGTCGAGCGTCTCGCGGGAGATCTTGCGCCGCTTCAGGTCTGGGAGCGGGTCGAGGGTTCGCATGTTGTGCAGGCGATCGGCGAGCTTGATGAGGACGACCCTGAGGTCCTCCGCCATGGCGACCATCATCTTGCGGATGTTTTCGGCCTGCTGCTGCTGGTCGGACCGCAGTGAGATGCGGCCCAGCTTGGTGACCCCCTCGACCAGCCGGGCGACCTCGGGGCCGAACTCCCGCTCGACCTCCTCGGCGGTGAGCGCGGTGTCCTCCACCGTGTCATGAAGAAGGGC
The DNA here is from genome assembly GCA_005880945.1 of Chloroflexota bacterium. Lineage (GTDB taxonomy): Bacteria > Chloroflexota > Dormibacteria > Dormibacterales > Dormibacteraceae > Palsa-872. Next base: position 54,932 of record VBIU01000085.1, read on the forward strand.
CGCCGCTATCGTCTCGGCGTCGAGCTCGAGATCCGCCAGGATCGCCGCCACCTCCATCGGGTGGTTGACGTAATCCTCGCCTGACAGGCGCCGCTGTCCGACGTGCGCGCTGGCGGCGCGCGCGTACGCCCTTTTCACCATCTCCTGAGCTTCGGGCTCGAGGTGGTCGGCGATCCGCAGGAGCTCTGAAACCGTCATGTGGTCACTCGAACAGAAGTGTAGGAGAGGTCAGTCTGAGCCCTTACCGTCGCCTAGACTTAGGCGCCCTATATGAGTTCCGATCGAGCGACCTTCGCCCTTCGGATCGCCCTGTCCGCAGCCACCGCGATCCTCATCCTCGCGGGCGCCACGTTGAACGTCAGCGGCCGGACCGGCCAGGCGGCACTCCTGGCGGCGGTCGCCGGTCTGCTGGCGCTGCTGGCGGGCGCGCTCAACCGGGTCTGGAAGGCTGCAGTGCCGCTTGCCGTCGCCGCCGTGATCGTCTCCGTGCTCACTTCGCAATTCAGCCCGTGGGATCTCGCGGGACTTGTCCTGCTGGGGCTCGGTGGAGTGGCCGGCAGCCTCGCGTATCGCAACTTCACCGAAGCGATGAGGCGCCAGGTCGACGACCTGAAGAGGCTCAATGTGCAGCTGGAGGACAAGCATCGCGCCTTCCTGGCCGCCACCTCCGACGCGGACGCCGCTGCCCAGCCAGGTGACGTTGCCGCCCTCACCGCCTATATCGCGCGCCAGATCGGCTCGGCGTTTGCCTGTTACTTCCTGGCCTCGCCCGACGGCAAGCAGTTCGTTCCTCAGCCGCCTGGCATCGGACTCGAGCGCCTCCACCCGCTGGCTGTGAACCGCGTCTCAGGAGGCGCCGGGCCGCTGATCGCCTCGATCGAGGGCGGGAAGGAATTCGTCGGTCGGGACGAGAGCGGCCTCCTCGAGCTGGCGAACTATCTGCCGGACGACCTACGCGTCGACAGCTTGATGGCGGTCCCGATGCCGATCGGTGAGCACATAGGCGGGTTTGTGCTCCTTGGGAACAAGGAGGGAGGCTTCACCGAGGACGATCGCAGGCTCGCGCGGACCCTCACGCTGCGGGCCGGAGCCCAGCTGGCCAGTGCTCACGCAGTCGCCCTTTCGCGCAAGGAAACCGCGCGCTACACGCTCATGAACGAGCTCGTGAAGGAAGCCTCCGGCAAAACGATGCAGGAGGTTCTCGACCTGGTCCTCGACAAGGGCAAGCAGGTGATCCGCTACGACGCCGGACGCGTGGCGCTGTTCCAACCCGATGGCACGTACGTCATCCTCGGCCAATCTGACTTCCCGTCCCCCATCGCGGGACCCCTGGCCAGGGTGCGCGACGGCGAGACGGTGCTGCGCAGCCTGGTCACTGCCGACGAAGGCTTGTTCAGCGGCCTCGTCCCCAGCGCGGAAGGCGGCACCACCAACGAGGCGTTGACGCCGATCCGAGGCAAGGACGGGGTGTTCGGCGCCATCTGCCTCGGCCGCAACGGGACGGCCGCGTTCAGCCAACGCGACGTGGCAGCCCTCGACGAGCTCGGCTCGATGGCGGGAGTCGCTGTCGAGAACTCCAGGATCCTGCAGGTGGTCACCGGCCAGAGGTCCAAGCTGGACACCGCGCTGGATGCCCTCGGGGAGGTCTCACAGGCTCTGACCACGGTGACCCAGGGCTCCAAGGTGCTCGAGCAGAAGACGCTCGAGACGGCGGTGAGGGTCACGACGGCCAGCGCGGGCCTGCTCACAAGGACCACCGCTGACGGGAGCCAGGCGACGATCATGGCCCTCGGGCTGCCGTCGACCGTCGACGAGCTCGTCGTGCAGAACGGCCAGGGGATCATCGGCGCAGTGATGCTCAGCGGGCGGGCGACAGCGGTGCCCGACCTGAGCGCAAGCCCCGACCTGCAATCGCCGCCGGACCTCGTGCACTTCGGGTTGAATGCGGCGATATGCGTGCCGATGCTGGAGGACGGGCGCCTGTGGGGGACCCTCTCGGTGTTCGACGTCAAGAAGCGCGAGTGGACCCCCGACGATCAGCGCGTGCTCGCCACCTTGGGCAATCAGGGCGTGGTCGCTGTCCGAAACGCGGAGCTCTACGACAACAACCAGCGAAGCATCTGGGAGCTGAGGAACCTGCAGGAGGCCCTGCAGGCGGCGACGTCCACCCTGGACCTGAACCAGGTGCTCCAGCAGGTGCTTGCCGGGGCGGCCAAGGCGTCGAGCGCGCAGATCGGCTGCCTCGCCCTGGACGAGTCGGGAAAGCTCATCCTCAAGGGCGGATTCGGCACCGACTCGAGCACGGCTGAAAAGCTGGCACTCGGCGTCGGGGGTGACATCTGCCGAGACGTCATGGCCTCCGGCAAGCCGTTCATGGAGGCGATGGAGCGCGACACCATAACGGACAGCCCACTCAATCCTCGCGCGGTCCTGTGCGTCCCGATCACGCTGCGCGGCACGCCGACCGGCGTGCTCTTCCTCGCGAACTACCAGGTCGGGCATGCCTTCACACCAGACCACCGCAACCTCGTCACCGAGCTCGCCGCCCAGGCGGCGGTGGCGATCGACAACGCCCGCCTGTTCAAAGACCGGGAAGAGGTCATCCTGTCGGCTCTCGAAGCGCTCGCGAACGCAGTCGACGCGCGCGACCCGTACACAGCAGGCCACTCGCAGCGCGTGACCCAGTACGCGCTGATGATCGCGCGGCAGATGAGGTACTCGCCGAAGGACCAGTCCGCGTGGGTCAGGCTCGAGCGCGGGGGACGCTTGCACGATATCGGCAAGATCGGGGTGCCGGACGCAATCCTCCAGAAGACCGGCAAGCTCACCGACGATGAGTTCGCGAAGATGAAGGAGCACCCGATCGCGGGTTTCAACATCCTCAGCGGGCTGAAGATGCTGACCGACGAGCTGGTCATCGTCCGCTCACACCACGAGCGCTACGACGGCAAGGGCTACCCCGATCGAAAGAAGGGCGACGAGCTGCCGATGTTCGCATGGATCATGAGCGCCGCAGACGCCATCGATGCTATGACTTCAGACCGCCCGTACCGAAAAGCCTCCTCGCTCGAGGTCGCGGTCGAGCAGGTCAGGGCCGGCGCCGGCAGCCACTTCCACCCAGACGTGGCCGAGGCGGTGCTCGATGCCGCGCATAACGGCACCATGAAGGTGATCCCACAGGAGTCGCTGTACAAAGACGCGCCGGCGATCGGCGCGTTCGAGAACCCGACGAGCTAGTACGCCCGCGCCAGCGCTACCCGGTGCTTGGCCGGTTTGCCGCAGACCAGGCACTTTCCTGAAGCCCTTTCGTCCGGATCGATGCTGCGGATCGTCACGCCGCCCGCCTCCGCCTTGATGCGAATCTCGCACTCGGCGTCGCCGCACCAGGGAACCCAGACGAAGCCGGAACGTTCCTTGAAATGCGCCACGACCTCGGCCAGTGTTGACATCTCGAAAGTGTTGGCGCTCAGAAAGTCCTGGGCGCGCGCGAACAACGCATTCTGGAACGCGGCCAGCTCGTCGACGAGCTTGTTCGCGATGCCGGTCACCGGCACCGATCGCCTCTGCCGGGTCAAACGGTCGACCAGCTCAACCTGGCCGGCATCAGCGTCGCGCGCGCCGACGTTCAGCCGGAGTGGCACACCTTTCATCTCCCAGTGCGCGTACTTGTCGCCCGGCCTCTCATCGCGCCAGTCCACGCGGCTGCGGATTCCCGCCGCCTTCAGCTCGCCCGCCCATCCGCCGATGAATGCCTCGACCTTGGCGCGACTCTCGGCGTCGCGGAAGATCGGCACTATCACCACCTGGATCGGGGCGACCTTTGGTGGCACCAACAGGCCCGAATCGTCGCCGTGGGCCATCACCAGAGCGCCGACCAGCCGCGTGCTGATGCCCCATGAGGTCGAATAGCAGAGTTCGCGCTCGTTGTCCTTGTTCGAGAACGAGATGTCGTATGCGCGGGCGAAATTCTGGCCGAAGTAGTGCGACGTCCCCATCTGAAGGGCCATCCCGTCCCGCATCAAGCCTTCGAGGGTGAGCGTGTAGACCGCGCCCGGAAACGTCTCGGCCGGTGACTTCTTGCCGCCCAGCACCGGCACCGCCAGCCAGTCTTGCGCGATGTCGCGGTAGTAGCCGAGGATCAGGTCGACCTCATCCATAGCCTCCTTCGCGTTGGCGTGGAACGTATGGCCCTCCTGCCACCAGAACTCCCTCGAGCGAAGAAAGAGCCGCGAGCGCATCTCCCAACGGACCACGCTGTTCCACTGGTTGGTGAGCTTCGGCAGGTCGCGGTGGCTCTGTATGTACCGCTTGATCAGCGAGCCCACGATGGTCTCAGAAGTCGGACGGACCGCCAGCGGCTCCTCGAGCTCTTCGTTGCCCGCGCCGGCCCTGGTCACCCAGGCAACCTCAGGCGCGAAGCCCTCGACGTGCTCCGCCTCCTTCATCAGGTACTCGCGAGGGATCAGCAGAGGGAAGGCCCAGTTCTCGTGGCCGCTCTCCTTGATCATGTCGTCGAAGGCTCGCGTGATCGCCTCCCACATCGCCCAGCCGTAGGGACGGACGACCATCATGCCGCGGATCCCCGACCAATCGGCCAGCTCCGCCTTGCGTATGACGTCGGTGTACCAGCGGTCGAAGTCGTCCGACATCTTCGTGATGTCCTTCACGAAATCCTGCTGCTCCTCGACGACCTCCTTCATCCGACGCGCTCGGCGGCGATTGCATCGATCTCCATGAGCAGCACGGCCAGCAGATCCTCCTGCGCGACAGTCTTGTACAGCTTGCCCTTCTTGAAGATGACCCCTTTGCCGCGTCCACCGGTCACGCCGATGTCGGCATGACGGGCCTCGGCCGGTCCGTTCACGACGCAACCCATCACCGCCACGGTGATCGGAATCTTGAGCCTGGCGATATGGGCCTCGACCGCCTTCACAGTTGGAACCATGTCGTATTCGAGGCGGCCGCACGTGGGGCAGGCGACGAGCGTTGCACTCTCGTTTCGGATCGCGAGGGTCTTGAGAATCTCGTGGGCGACGCGTATCTCCTCGCGTGGATCGGCGGTGGCGAGAGACACGCGGATCGTGTCGCCGATTCCCTCGCTGAGCAAGATGCCCATGCCGACCGCGCTCCGGATGCTGCCGGCCTCCACCGGGCCTGACTCCGTCACACCGAGGTGTATCGGATAGGCGCGCGCCGCAGCGAACTTGCGGTTGGCCATGACGTTGGTCCAGACGTCGGTCGCCTTCAGCGAAACCTTGATGAAGCCAGGGCCGTAATCGAGGTCCTCGAGGATCTTGCAGTGGCCTAGCGCCACCTCAACCATGCGCGCCGCGGTCTGCTCGCGGTTGTCGCGGTCGATGTGGTGCTCTTCGCGCAAGGTCTTGTGGACTTCTTCCGGCAGCGACCCGGCGTTGACGCCGATGCGAAATGGGATCTGGCGCTCCTTGGCCGCGGTGACCACCTTGATCACCTTGTCGCGGTCGGGGATGTTGCCGGGGTTGAGCCGCAGGCAGTGCACGCCCGCGTCGATCGCGAGCAGCGCGAGGGTGTGGTCGTAATGGATGTCGGCGATGACAGGCAGTGGCGAGCCCTTGACGATCTCTCTCAGAGCTTCGGCCGCCTCGCGGTCTGGAACCGCCGGCCGCACGATCTCGCAGCCCGCCTCCTTGAGCTCGTGAATCTGGCGCAGCGTCGCCTTGACGTCTCGTGTGTCGGTCTTGGTCATGGTTTGCACCGCGATCGGCGCCGCGCCCCCGATCACGACGCCGCCGACGTTCACCGGTATCGACTTGCGCCGGCCGACCATCAGAGATCCGGTCGGGATCGCTGGTCGCATCTCTTCTTAGTGAACCCCGGTGAACTGGCCGCTCGCTATGCGCTGGATGTCGAGGAAGCTGATCACGGCGGCCAGAGCGAGCAATGCGACCAGCCCCCAGCGCTGCACGTTGAGCTCGCTGTTGCGGTCGAATGGACGCCGCCGCAGCCACTCGATAACCACGACCATGATCCGCCCGCCGTCGAGCGCCAGGAGCGGGAGCAGGTTGGTGAATCCCAGCGCCACCGAAAGCAGCGCCACCAGGAATATGTAATTGGGCGGGCCCTGGGAGACCTGCTCGGCGGTGATCGCACCGATGCCGATCGGCCCGGTGAGGCCCTGGGGTCCGAGAAGACCACCCTTGACCTGGCCGGTGATGAGGGCGTCGAGGCCTTGCACGATGCCGCCCATGGCGAAGATGGGGAAGCTCACGCCATCGACGACCGCCGATTGAACAGTGACGATTCTCGGAGCGACCCCGACGCCGATCTGGCAGCTGCCGGCCGAGCTGCACGAGAAAACGTACAGGGTGATCGTGAAGGCCCGGCCGTCTGGGTGAACGCCGGTCAGGACCAGCGGCGCGCCCGGGTCATCGTTCTCGACCTTGGAGATGAATCCGGGCGCGCTCACCGGCTTGCCGTTGACGGCGCGGATGCTGTCGCCGACCTGGATTCCGGCGGCAGCCGCCGGGGATCCCGGCACAACCCTCTGCACCTTGCCGGGGTCGTCATTGAGCTGCGTCAGGCCGAAGCCGGTTATGAGCAGAATCGCCACCAAAAAGTTCGCGATCGGACCGGCGGCGAGGATCGCGATCCGCTGAAGCGGTGGTCTGGAGTGGAAGCCGCTGGGTTCGTTGAAATCGCCGGCCTCCATCCCTCCCATGCGCACGTAGCCGAGGATGGGCAGCAGCCGCAGGGCGTAGATGGTGCCGCCGCGGGTCATCGACCAGAGCTTTGGGCCGGCGCCGATCGAGAACTCGATAACGCGCACCTTGCACAGCTTTGCGACCAGGAAGTGGCCGCCCTCGTGAGGCGCGATCAGGATCAGGAACATCACGCCGATGCCGACCACGACAAGGAGCGCGTTGATCACGTCCTCAGCCTACCGGAGTTGACTTTGACGTACTCCCTGGCCCAGCGATCCGCCTCGAGGATCTCCTGCAGCGAGTCCCGGCTGCCCCCAAAGGCGGCCATGGCCCTCTCCACTGCCCAAACGATGCCGCTGAACGCGATGCCACCGGCCAGGAACGCGTTGACCGCCTCCTCGTTCGCGGCGTTGAGCACCGCGGGATGGCCACCGCCCGCCTTCGCGGCCTCCCGCGCCAGGCGCACGCTTGGAAACCGGCCCTCGTCGAGGGCGTGAAACTCGAGCCCGCCGAGCTCCTCCAGTGCGGTCGGAGGCACCGCGTCCACCAGCCGGTCCGGGTAGCCGAGGGCAACGGCGATCGGCAGCCGCATGTCGGGGTGCCCGAGCTGGCCCTTCAGCGAACCGTCGACGAACTCGACCAGCGAGTGCACAACGCTTTGCGGATGGATGAAGACGGCGATCTGGTCGAGCGTGACCCCGAACAGGTGGTGCGCCTCGATGACCTCAAGCCCCTTGTTCATGAGCGTCGCCGAGTCGACGGTCACCTTCGGGCCCATCGACCAGCGCGGGTGGTTGAGCGCCTGCTCGACGGTCACCTGGTCCAGGTCGAGGTCGGGGTGGGCCCAGAACGGCCCCCCGCTGGCCGTCAGGATGAGGCGGCGGATGCTCTCCCGGCGCTCCCCCCACAAGCACTGCCAGATGGCGCTGTGCTCGGAGTCGACAGGCCGTATTCCCCTCTCGCCCGCCGCCCTCATGACCAGCGCGCCGGCCATGACCAGGACTTCCTTGGTCGCTAGCGCGACCTCCTTGCCCGCCGTCAGTGCGGCAAGGGTCGGCGCCAGCGCTCGAGCCCCGGGTATCGCGACCACCACCAGGTCGCACCGAGGGTCGGTGACCATCGCCTCAACCCTGGCGTCGAAGTCCGGCTCGCCGGCCTGTCCCTGGATCAGGTACTCGGCACTGCGCTTCGTCGAGCGCCGGCCTTCGGTCAGGCCGAACAGCCGCAGGCGCGCGGGGTTCCGGTCGATCACGTCGAGCGTCTGCTGCCCGATCGACCCGGTCGCTCCCAGGATCGCGACGTTGACCGGCCGTGTCATTGCAGGATCTGGAACATCGTCACGTAGAAATAGACGAGGATCGGCGGAAACAGGATCGAGTCCAGCCGGTCGAGAACTCCACCATGACCCGGGATCAGGTTCGACGAATCCTTGACCTCGGCGATTCGCTTCATCTGTGACTCGACGAGGTCGCCCACCAGCGCACTCACGCCGACGAGGACGCCGAGGGCGATGGCGTGAAGCGGAGGGAGGCCGATGATCGCCGACACGCCGATCACCATCACGACCACCGAGCCGACGACCCCGGCGATCGCGCCCTCGACTGTCTTCCGCGGGCTGATCGTCCGGAAGAATGGATGCCGGCCGAACCTGCTCCCGATGAGCAGCCCGAGGACATCGTTGGCGACGACGGCGAAGATCACGAATAGCGCCCACACCATGCCGTGCGGCTTCGAGGTGTAGAG
>VBIU01000118.1 GCA_005880945.1 Chloroflexota bacterium
TACATCGCCTGCTTGTCGGCGACGTCGGCGGGGAAGACGGTGTGGTGCTGGCCGTTCTGGATCTGCTCGACCACCATTGGCTTGTAGACGTTGATGCCGCGGCTATCGAACTTGATCTTGCCGTAGAACGTCGTCACGTCCAGGGCCGCCAGGGCGTCACGGACCTTTTTGGGATCCAAGGATTTCGCGTTCTCTATCGCGCGCTGCAACGCGAGGCAGGCCGCGGTCGACTCCGCGACGTGGTAGTCCGGGGCGCCCTCGCTCGGGTATTTCGCCTTGTAGGCAGCGACGTAGTCCGCCACCGAGAGGTAGAAGTCCGCCGTGTACTTGACCTGAGGCGTCCACTGTGACCCGTCGTAGACGTAGTCCGCGTCCTTGCCCAGCGACGTGATGAAATCAGGCGTGGAGGGGCCGACTGAGTAGGCGAATATCTTGGCGTTCAGCTTCTGCTCCTTGGCCGCCTTGTTGATCGCTATCGCCTCGGCCAGATGCCCTGAATTCAGCAGGATGTCGGGGTTGGCAGCTTTCGCCGCCTGGACCTCGGCGGTCAGGGCGGTGGCCCCGTTCTTGTACTTCTTGTAGAGAACCACCTGCATGCCCTTGGTGGGTGCATAGTCGATGATGCCCTGGGCAACCTCGAGGCTGAAGTTGTCGTCCGCGCTCAGCATCGCGATCGTCGTGGGTTTCGGGTTGAGCGTCGCCGCCATGTCGAGCACGCCCTGCAAGTACTTGTTCGCCGGGCTGAGCACCCCAAACGTGTACTTGTAGCCCTGGTTGAAGATCGACTGGGCCGCTCCGTTGGCCTCCACCATCGGGATCTGGTTCTGCTCTGCAATCGCGGCGTCGGTGGCCGTGGACGCGCTTCCGTACGGACCGAGCAGGAAGTTCGCCTTGTCCTCGGTGATGAGCTTCTGCATCAGAACCGCTGACTGGTTGGCGTTGCTCGTGTCGTCGTAATACTTGATGGTCACGGGATGCTTGGTCCCGTTGACGTTGATGCCTCCCTGCTTGTTGATCCAGTCAAGCCAGAGGTCGTAGCCCTGCTTGGTCAGGGCCGATTCTTTGGTGAGCGATCCGGTCAGGCCGAGCGGGGCTCCCAGTACGATCGTTGAGCCGGTGGCCCCCTGGTTCGAGGAGCTGCCGCACGCAAGGGCGACCACGCCCGCCACCGCCAGCAACGTCAAAATCCGCGTCTTCATGCAGATTCCCCCCGTTCAGCCCGGCTTGCCAGCCTCATCTTATCTCCGTCACGATTCCTCGTCGTGCGCACGATAGAGACGACGCGCGATGACCGTCCGCAGGATGTCGTTGGTTCCTTCCCCGATAGCCATCAGGGGCGCATCGCGGTAGAACCTCTCGACATCGTATTCGGTCGAGTAGCCGTAGCCGCCGTGGATGCGCATCGCCTCCAGGGAGGCCTTGATGCAGATCTCCGAGGCGTAGAGCTTCGCCATCCCGGTTTCGAGGTCGGCCCTCTTCCCGGCGTCAAGGGCCGCCGCGGCCCACCACGTGAGCAGGCGCGCCGCCTGGACCTCGGTCGCCATGTCCGCCAGCTTGAGCTGGATGGCCTGGAAGTCAGCGATCGGTCTGCCAAACGCCTGCCGCTGACGGGCATAGTCGAGGGCGCGATCCAGGCACGCCTGCGCCACGCCGACGGCGCGGCCGGCGATGTTGACGCGCCCGAACTCCAGCGCTGACAGCGCCTGCTGCAGGCCGCGTCCCTCCTCCCCGCCGAGCAGGTTCTCGACCGGCACACGGCAATCGGTGAAAAACACCTCCGCCGACTCGGTGCCCTTGTAGCCGAGCTTGTCGAGGTCTTTGCCGACGCTGAAGCCCAGCGTTCCGGCTTCGATCATCAGGAGGGACATCCCGCGATGTCGAGGCTCGGCCCTCGCGTCGGTCTTCACCAGCACGGGCAGCAGGTCTGCGTGGCGTGCGTTCGTGATCCAGGTCTTCGCTCCATTGACGATGTAGTCAGCACCCTCGCGCCGCGCCACAGTCGAGATTCCCTGCAGGTCGCTGCCGGCGCCGGGCTCCGTCAGGGCGATGCCTGAGCGATGCTCTCCGGTCGCAAGCCCTGGCAACCACCGCCGGCGCTGCCCGGGCGTTCCGTACCTGGCGAGCATCCAGGTGGCAAGTGAATGCGATCCGAGAATGCCCGCGATGCCCATCCACGCCTTCGAGATCTCTTCGAAGACGATCGCGTAGGAGACGGCGTCGACAGCGCTGCCGCCGTACTCGTCGGGCACGAGGACGCCGAACAGCCCCATCTTCTTCATCTCATCGACGATCTCGGCCGGATAGCGCCCGCTCAGCTCCCATTCGCGAGCAACCGGAGCGATGCTGCGACGAGCGAATTCGCGGATCAGGTCGCGAAACTCGGCCTGCTGTGGGGAGAGTTCGAAGTCCACCTGTTCAGCTCAGGCGCGGATGCAAGGCGGCCGGCGATTGGCCGCGCCGGCCAGGCACCGAGAGGCACGAGCGCCTTTGCCGCTGCGGCCGGGATGGCGAGGACATCGCTGATGCATTTATAGACTTCCTGGCAATGTCGAAATCGGGACGGTCTGGTGAGGACTCGTCTTACGCGTGGCTGGTGGTAGGCACGCTGGCCGTCACGGTGACGGTCTCCTATGGGGTGCTTACCTACACGTTCGGGATCGTGCTCGTACCGATGCAGCGCGAGCTCGGCTGGTCGCGGCTCGAGCTCACCGCCGCATTCTCACTCGCCCTCGCGGTCTGGGCCGTGGGAGGCATCGGTGTCGGTGCTCTCCTCGACCGCTATCCGCCACGTGCCCTGCTCGCCGGAGGCTCGGCGCTCGCCGCCGGGCTGGTGCTCGCGTGGTCGCAGGTGCACGACCGCGTTCAGCTCTACCTCGTTTTCGGCGGGCTCGGCATTGCCATGGCGGCGGTCCTCTACAACTCCGTGTTCGCCGTGGTCACGAAATGGTTTCGCCTCCGCTATCGCGAGGCGCTGGTCGCGATCACCCTGGTGGGCGCGTTCTCAAGTTTCATCTTCTCGCCATTGGCCGGCAGCCTGACGGTGGAATTTGGCTGGCGAGCTGCCCTCGCCATCCTGGCCGTCTTGTTGGGCGCGGTCACAATCCCGCTCCACGCCGGCATCCTGCGCGCACCACCCATCACGACGCTCCCGGAGAACGAGCCAGACGACGCAGGCCAGGTCCGGGCGGCGATCACGAGCCTGCGTTTCTGGTTGCTGACGGCTTCCCTCGCGCTTGGCAGCTACAGCTGGTCTGTCGTGGTCGTGCAACTCGTCGCATTCCTGTCGGACTCCGGACACAGCCTCCAGTTCGCCGCCCTCGCGGCCGGTGTAGTCGGGCTCGGCCAACTTCCCGGCAGGCTCGTGTTCATATTCTTCGGCAGGGCCCTGCGGGGCAGCCGACTGCCTGCGGCCACGTTCGGTCTGGCTGCTCTGGCCCTCGCGATCCTCGCGGTCAATCGCTCCGATTTTGGGGTCCTCTTGTTCGCAGCACTGTTCGGGACGAGCGCAGGAATGATGACCTTGATGACTGCCAGCGTTCCGGCCGAACTCTTTGGCAGACGGGTATATGGAGGGGTGTCCGGAGTGATCTACGCCTTTTCGAACGGCGCGCGGGCGGCGGCGCCCTTCATCAGCGCCGTGATCGCCACGCTTCCCGGCGGTTACAGCACGCTGGTCGGCTCCCTGATCGCCATCAGCATTGTGGCCGCCCTGCTGGGATTCCTGGCGCTCAGCGGCATTGACGCGCAACGGGACATTTAGTGCGTGCTCGTATCTCCCATCGGCTGACCTAGCTGGTGGCTGCGGACGCCGGCCAGATACGTCGTTGTGCCGCTGCGGCCCGCATGTTGCCATAGACCACTTGTTTACCAACCAGCTTCTTCTGAATGGTGTACGGGAGGAGAACAGCAATGGCGACGCCTTCGCGGTGCTCGACTTCAACCCTGATTGCGTCGCTGTCCGGATCTTTGATGCGGACATCGGAAGCTACAGCCGCTCCTCTCAACTGCGTGCGTTGGCCTCCGAGGCCCTCGTACAACATCTTCAGCAGTTCGATAGACGGCGGGTGCTCGGAGCCCTCGTAGGCTGCAACTATCCGGGTATCACCACTATTGGCCAAAGAGAGGGCGAAAGGAAAGAACTCGCCGTCTTTCTCTAACAGCCGCTGAGCAATAGGCATGGACTCTTGAAGCAGGCGATCCAGGTCATCCTGGCCACGCTGCGAAACAGAGTCGCGCCAGCTCATGAGCCAATCGTAAGAGGGGCTCCGTTATCCCGAGCGCGAGGCGGTTAGGTTCGCCGCATCGCTGCCATCTCGGCTATGGGCAGGCGGCTTTCGATGAGTCCGGGTTACTTGTCTCGCTTGATCACGATCTGGGCAGGGAATCCCGTTGCGATTCCGGGCATTGTCGACGATGGAGGCGCGTGGGGCACCTGCTGCGCGGGCCCGCCGGCCGGTTCCGGCCTGAAGCCAAGGATGCGTTCAGCCAGCCGTCCGCCTTGAGCCATTTCCTCGAGAGCTGCATCGATGTTGGACTGGCGGAGGGCGGTGCCGGCACCTCCTTCTTCCAGAGCGTCCAGGGCTGCTTTTCGGAGGAGCTCCTTGATGTAGGCCGGCGTGGCGCCCTCGGTGCGCCCGATAAGCGCGGGAATGTCGACCCCGTCGAGCGTGAGTCCGCGCGAATAGAGATCCAGCAGACGCTTGCGGCCATCGGCATCGGGAAGCGGCAACTCGACAGCCAGGTCGATTCGTCCGGGTCGTGCGGCCAGGGCCGGCTCCAGTATGTCGGGCCGGTTGGTGGTCAGCACAAAGATCACGTCCTGGTCGTCTCGGAGTCCGTCCATTTCATTCAATAGCTCGAACAAGACAGGTCGGGCGCCGAAGCCCGGCGTTGTCCGCTCTTGCGCGACGAGGTCGACATCTTCCAGGACGACCATCGAGGGCGCAAGCTGACGGGCCATTGCCGCGACAGTCTGGATCAGGCCCATCCCGCTGCCCGTCGTCAGCAGCGTGGTTCGCTCGGGCATGCGGCCGATCAAGTACATCAAAGTCAGCGTCTTGCCGGTGCCCGGGAGTCCGAACAGAAGCACGCCACGCTTTAGCGAGCGTCCCGATTTTAGTAGCTGGTCTGCGTGCCGCGAGAAGTTGATGGTTTGCCGTTCGATCTGCTCGAGCAGACCGTGGGGCAGCACGACGTCGTCCCGTCCGATTTGCGGGACCGCCTGGAACTGGACGAGGGTCTGTGGACCTGGACCTATGTGCATGCCGGCCGACAGCGTGATGGCGTGGCCGCGATACACATTGACCTGATCCATGAGCCTGCGGATGTCGGCGATGAATGCCACCGCATCGTCTGGCTGCGCTGCCAACACTTCCAATCGCAGCTTTTGGCGGCGAGGGTCGCCCATCTCGCTCGGCCCCGTCACGAGAGTCACCAATCTGGCATCTCCAGCCCTCACCAGGTAGAGGCCGAATTGAACGCAGGCCAGGATCTCATCACCTGCCAGGTGGTAGTTGACGTAATCCACAGGGCCTTCGAGGAGTGGGGGCCGATACACACCGCCGTCGCGGATTACCAACTCTGACAATCCGACTGCCATGAACCTCTTGTTGTCCATGCTGACGCCGAACAGGTCGGCCGAATGGCCGTCTTGTCCCAGATAGGCGTCGATTGCCAGCTGCAGGTTGGGATGCTCGAACGTGTCGATCTGCTCGAGCGTGACCGGGAGCTCGGCTGGATCGGTTCCGAGGTGCTCCCGGATCTTGTCCAGGAGGGGGCTGGTCTGAGCGGCGGCTGAGTACGCGACTTGCTGCACAAAGTGGGCGAAGATGGACGCCAATCGCTCAGGCGGAAGGTCGTCGTCAGTCATGGACCGATTATCCAACGCCTTGTGCGCGTGACTCCTGCTTCCTGCAGCACTAGGTTGTCGGGTGCC
>VBIU01000149.1 GCA_005880945.1 Chloroflexota bacterium
CCAATAACCTCTTCGGCGTCAGCTGTACGTCTGCCACCACATGCTCCGCGGTGGGTGCCGGCTCGACGTTGGCGTCCACAACGGATGGTGGTGCAACGTGGATTGAGACCCAGATGGACCCCTATGGCTACTCGTACTACGCGATCTCGTGCTGGAGCGCCTCGGGGTGCACTGCGGTCGGGCAACACGGAATCGAGTACACCACCAGCATCGGCGAATCAAACATTGGATCATCGTCAGATGTCTTCGCGGTGAGCTGCCTCGCGCTCTACAACTGTTTCGCGGCCGCGGCGGACGGCCTCGTGTATATCCAAGAGCAGAATCAGCAGTGCATCTACAGCTGCATGATCAATCCTCCGTGGGGTGCAGCTTCGGTCGGCGAGACGCTCGGTCTCTACGGAGTGGCCTGCCCGACCGGAGCCACGTGCGTCACCGTCGGAGATTTCGGCTTGATCGCGAAATCCGCATCCGCCGGCACTGGCTGGTCGCAGCTGTCACCACAACTGCTGAAGTCCTGGTTCGGCCCAATCAGCTGCCCAACAACCGCGACCTGCGTCTCCGTGTCCCGTAGCCCGACCGCCAGCTTCAAGACGACCGATGGCGGGGTCACGTGGCTGCAGCAGGGCGCCACCACACTCGAGGGCCAGGGAGAAAGCGTGAGTTGTCCAGACACGAACACGTGCTTCGCAGTCGGCATGGCGGGGACGATCAGCAAGACCGTCAATGGCGCGGCGTCATGGAGCGCACTCTCGTCCGGCGTAAGCACAGACTTGCTCGCAATCGATTGTATTTCGGCCTCTGCGTGTGTGGCCGTCGGTGCAGGAGGTGTCGTTCTCGTCACGACTGACGGAACGAATTGGTCGAGCAAGACCTCGGGCACTACCGAGAACCTGCACGGAGTGAGCTGCCCGAGCAGCACCGTTTGTTTTGCGGTCGGCGGCTTCAATCCATCGATCGCGATCCTCAAGTCGGTCGATGGCGGCGTCACATGGAATCCGCAGAGCGGTCCGTTCGTGTGGGACCTCATCAGCATCAGTTGTCCGAGCACAGCTGTCTGTTTCGCGATAAGCGACACGGCCGGAGACCTGATCGCTACCTCCGATGGAGGCTCGCATTGGATTGGCCAGTCGGTTGGCACCACTGATCCTATCTATGCGGTTCGGTGTCCTACGGCATCGAGCTGCTTTGTACTCGGCCACAAAGTCTTCGAGACCGGCGACGGCGGCGCCCACTGGCTTCCGCAGGACGAGGGCCTCCCGTTTGCGGCGGCGTTGTGGTACCTCGACTGTCCCTCGCCCTCGATTTGCGTCGGGACATCGGTATCGGGCTCGCATCCGCCCGGTTACATTGCAGGAACTACGAACGGCGGTGCAACGCCCTGGCATCAGCTGGCGCCTCTCGACCTGCAGGGAACTGCCACAGCGATCAGCTGCACGAGCACGTCGCACTGCATCGTGGTGACGTCTGAGGGCGGGATTTGGGCAACCAACGATGGTGGTATGACGTGGGCAATCGTGCCCCAAACAGCGAGTGCGGGCTACTCACTTGGCGCGATCAGCTGCCCGAGTGCGCTTGACTGCTTCGCCTCAGGTTGGATTTCGGCTTGCTGCACGACCGGCGGCGAGATCATCGCCACGGTTGATGGTGGAGCCACCTGGACGGCCCAACTTACTGAAGCGAAAGACAGGATGGTTGGCGTCAGCTGTGCGAGCTCGGCCGTATGCGTCGCGGTTTCGCAAACCGGGACGTTTACGAAAACCAACGACGGTGTGCACTGGAACGCCCCTGGAGCGCTCACAGGTGCGTCAATTCTGAGCGCAATAAGCTGTCCGTCGACCACCGTTTGTTTCGCGACCGACTACTCGGGCAACGGCCGCATCTTCGTGAGCCGCGACGGAGCTGCGTCGTGGACACTGAGCTTCGACCTTGCCAATGACCCACAGGCTGGTCCCGGAGGGCATTTCGGCGCAGTCGACTGCCCTACGACCACTGCGTGTTATGCGGTTGGCGACAGCCAGCTAATTGCGACGACCACGGATGGAGGTTCCAACTGGCGAACTGACAACGTGCCAGTAGCCGGAGGTTTCTTCACCAATGTTGCGTGCGTAAGCGCCAGCACTTGCGAGATCACAGCCGCGATGAACAACGGACCGGCCACCCTTCTAAGAACAACTGACTACGGCGGCACTTGGTTGGCTCAATACGGCGTAACATTTGCATCGCGGTCGGTGCGTACGGGGTGGCAGCCAGGACCACCAATGGCGGAAATGCATGGGCCACTGAGAGGCCGGCCGGCACGCTCAATCCGATCCACGGAATCAGCTGCCCAAACGCATCAACGTGCTATGCGACAGCGTTCGACACGCTCATGTCATCGCATGACGGCGGGGCGCACTGGAGTCAGAACACATTGCCCACGACTGACGCGCTGTTTGATATTAGCTGTCCGGACGCGACCACATGCTTTGCAGTCGGCTGGCCCGGCGCCATCTATTACACCGGTGATGGAGGCGTTACCTGGATAAGCCAGACCAGCCCGATAACGGGTGCGGACCGAACGCTCGACAGCATCAGTTGCTGGAGCGTCACCGGCTGCATCGCAGTGGGCGGGAGGGGGACCGTACTTGAAACCCAAGACGGAACGACATGGCACCTCGAGACCCCCGGAACTTCGCAATTCCTGTTGAGTGTCGACTGCCCTGGAACTGCAAGCTGCGTCGTGGTTGGGGGGAACGGCACCGCGCTTACGTTGCAAGGCTCTGTCTGGCGTACGCATAAGACGAATACGACAGCGTTCCTCGCCGGCTTGAGCTGTACTCCAATTGGTGCGTGTTATGCGGTCGGCAAGTCGGGCACGGTCCTCCAATCGCTTGATTCCGGAGTGACCTGGAGCTCCGTTAACTCAGGAGACAGTAATGACCTGGACGCTGTCAGCTGTCTCCCCGCGGGCGTATGCGTGACGGTGGGAACGTTCGGAACCGTGCTGGTCAGCTTTGACGGCGTCGACTGGATTCCATTCGCCGCGCCGACCCTCACCGGTTTGTTCGCGGTTGCGGTTAGCGATCTGTCCCACGTCGAGGTGGCCGGATCGGGCGCCAACATCCTGGGCACCTCGAGCGTCGCGAACATCATTGGGAGCCTGACGCCCGACTGTGGGTCCGGGTCGGCAACCTCCAATCCAGCGGCGAGGATTGCTTCGACGACGTCTCAGTACAGCCTCACCAGTAGCGATGGCGCTCACTGGCAGGAGATGGACGCCACCAAGCTCCGTGTCTACTGCAGTCCCTCATCCAGTCACGCAGTCTTACTGACTGGGAATTCGGACCTCTTTACCGCTAGCGCCGGCTTCAATCAAGACATTGGGATCTTTGTGAACGACAACGGCGCGGCTTCGCCGGCACGTTCTCGCCCAATGCGGCGTTTGTGCTCGCGACGTATCCAATGAGCGGCGGTCACACATACGTTTTTTCGCTGAAATGGAAAACCAACCGACCCGCCATGGGCGCGACCATTTTCGCCGGTGCTGGATCCGGGCCGCCCTATTCGCCGACAAGTCTGTTAGCAAAGGTCTTTCCGACCAGCGTTGCTCCACAGGAAGCGGTGTCTTCCTCCCAGTACCACCTTGCCGGTTCGGACGGCCAGACCTGGCGCACGATCGACTTGACAAACCTAGCTGTCACAACCTCCCCGGGATCTGATGCCACTGCGGTTCTTGGCGCGAACGCGGATCTTTTCACCGCAACCGCAGGCTACAACCAGGATCTCGGTGTTTTCGTAAGCGACAACGGCGGCCCGGACAATCTCGTGGCATGGAAGGAGTCCGGCGGCTTCGCCGGCACGTTCTCGCCCAATGCGGCGTTTGTGCTCGCGACGTATCCAATGAGCGGCGGTCACACATACGTTTTTTCGCTGAAATGGAAGACCAACAAAAGTGCGTCGGGCGTAACGATCTTTGCCGGCGCTGGTGGCGGGCCACCGTACTCACCAACAAGCCTGAGTGTCGAGAGCGTTCCAACCGGCGTAAACCCATACTCAGTGGCGTCAATTAATCAGTACGCGCTGCGCGGATCAGATGGTGTCGCGTGGCACGTGGTCGACCCAAGCTTGCAGGTCACCGTGACTCCTACATCTGATACCAACGCAGTCATCGGCGCGAACATTGATCTGTTCACCGGGAGTGCAGGGTACAACCAGGACTTTGGGATTGTCGTGAGCGAGGATGGTGGACCGAGCGACCTACTGGCTTGGAAGGAGTCAGGAGGATTCGCCGGAACGTTCTCTCCCAACGCCGCGTTTGCACAGACGGAGTTCCATATGACGTCAGGGCACACCTATGTGTTTACTCTGGTTTGGAAGACGAACGGAAGCGCGCCAACATCCACTATCTATGCCGGCGCAGGCGGGGCAGCGCCGTTCTCGCCGTCCCGGCTGATCGTCGATCTAGCGGTTTAGGTTCCAGTCACCTCGGCTCGCCACTTGACCCGCGGTAGCGATGGATTGCAACCGACCTAAGTGGCTAACTAACGACCTGGCGATCCGATTTGCAGCCGCAATGAGTTTATGGATGCTCGTAACGCTTCCAAATCAACCGCGCATCTGGTCATGCGTCACAGCGCGTTCGAAGTGGATCGCCGGCCGCACCTGCATCGAATCCCCGACGCCCCAAAGCCCCTTGCTTGGTGGCTGGAGAGCGATTTGACAGCTTATGGGCTGGACTTCGGCGGACTCTGGCGGACCAAAGTGCGGTAATCGCTATCACGCCTGAACTCGAAAACGACCCCAGCAGACTTCTGTGGACCTTCTACCGACGGCATGGCATTCAGAAGGTCATGGATCCGAGCTGCGGATGAATGTACAGAACCGCCTGCCAAGCGTTCTAACTGCAGTCAAAAAGGACACCGGTGGCCGCGGAAAGGGAAGGATCGAGTTCACGCAATACGGATCGTGGCCGCGATCAGATCCTTAACAGCCGCCTGCTCTACCGTTGAGCTACTCCGGAACGGGTCCCCCGAATTCTAGGTGGTGAACTCGTCTGGCCGCCCTGTGCCGCCCTGTGCCGGGGTGTTACACCGCAACTGCAGTCAAACTGCAGTCACCAAGAGCTCTCCGACTGAGTGGCCTGCCCTCATAGGCGTTTGCGATCGCTAGCGCATGTCTACATACCTGTGAAGTCGGGTGCGCAATTCACTGCGCCCGTTTGCGACATAAGCCTCTAGTTCTGCGAGTTCCAGTTCAAACCGGCGCCCGTCTCGTGGGTGCCGCGCAGCAGCAAACTGCCTTTTGATTCCACTGACCAGCCCGCGAGGATGGGCAGATAACCGCTCAGAAAGTGACCTAAGCCAAGAGTTCAACTCGTCACGAGTACCCCACAGCACATCGATGAGTCCCCATTCCAGCGCTTGCCGAGAGTCGAGCTCGATTCCCTCGACCAGGAGTCGGAAGGATCGTGTGGGCCCTATCCGTTCTGGAAGCCGGATCGCCGCGCCTCCTGCCGGAAGCAAGCCACCAGCAAGATGGGCGTCGAAGAAGCGAGCTGAGGTGGTCGCTGCGATGAGATCGCATGCGAGCGCAAGCTCGAGTCCACCCGCCAGGCAGCGTCCATCGACCATGGCGACCACCGGCTTGTCAGCGCTCTCGATTGCGGTGAACAGGTTCCAGATCGCGCGCAGGGTTGGCGACTCGCCCGGAGCCGCATGATCGGCGGTCAGCGTCGGCGCGATCTCGCGCAGGTCAGCGCCGCTGCTGAACGTGTCGCCCTCGTGATCGATCGCAATGAGCGCAATGTCTTCTCGCGCCGACTCGACAGCTGACTGGAGCTGCCGGCAAACGTCCAGCGATAGTGCATTTCGCCGCGCAACTCGAGCCAGTGTGCAGCGGCGAAGCGGACCCTCGTCGCGAACGAAGACATCACTCATACCGCGAGGATGTGGATGGCCTCAGCCCCGATGTCGCCGTTCAAATACCCGCCGCCGTTTTGCGCCAAAGCGATCCGCGCGCCGCTCACTTGGCGCTCGCCAGCCCCGCCTCGCAACTGGGTCACCAGCTCGTGGATCTGAGCTAATCCGGTGGCACCGATCGGGTGTCCTCTGGCCAGCAACCCGCCCGAAGGGTTGACCGGGATCTTGCCCACAAGCCGTGTTGCACCCGAGCGAAGCAGCGCCGGCCCCTCACCGGCCCCAGCCAATCCCAGTTCCTCGTAAGCCATCAGCTCAGCCGGCGCGACCGCGTCGTGCACCTCGACGATGTCCACATCGTCGGGCCCTATCGAGGCGGCGTCATAGGCTTGCCGCGCCGCCCGAGCCACGGCGCCGCCTTCGCGAGCACCCGGAAGGCCCGACAGCACAACAGATGCGCGGATGTCGACCGAGCGCCCAGACGTCCGGCGCGCCGCCGCGGCGCTGCACACCACCACGGCGACCGCCCCGTCGCCGATGCCCGAGCACATGTACAGGGTCAGGGGTCCGGAGATGTGTCGGGAGGCGAGAACCTGCGCGACCGAAAGTTCCTGGCCGTACTGCGCAATCGGATTCAACATGCCATTGCGGTGGTTTTTCGCCGCAACCTCTGCGAAGTCGTCGGACGTCGCGGGCGAGTGCTCTTGATATCGCCGCGTCATGTCCGCATACACGTCCATGAACGGGCTGCGCGAGTCGCTGTCCTCGCTCAGGTCGACGCCCTCCACGTCCAGGGCGCCGTTCAGGGCGCGGAATACCGCCTCTTTCGGAATCCCCGTCATCTTCTCCGCGCCTACTGCCAGCACGACCTCACGGCTCCCCGATGCCACGGCCTGCCACGCCAGGTGAAGCGCCGACGACGAGGACGCGCACGCGTTCTCGATGTTGAAGACCGGTACTCCGGAAATGCCGGTCAGCTGCATCTCGACCTGGCCGCGGATCATCTCCTGACCTGTCAGCAACCCCGACGCGGCGTTGCCGAAATAGACCGTCTCAATAGCCTCGGGCGTCAAACCCGCATCGGTCAATGCGGCGCCGACGGCTTCGGCCACCAGGTCTCGCAACCGGCGCTCCGGAAATTTGCCAAAGCGCGTGCTCCCCACACCGGCAATGACGACCCGGTTCATGCCTCCACCCGCTGCTGCAGACGCTTGCGAATCTCGCGCTTGAGGATCTTGCCGATCGAATTCTTCGGCAGCTCGTCAAGAAATACGACCCGCTGCGGCACCTTAAAGCCCGCCAGCCGATGCTTGCAGTGCGCGATGACCCTAGCCTCATCCACGTCGCTGTCCCGACCTCGCACGATGGTCGCGACCGTCACCTCTCCCCAGTCCTTGTCCGGTGCACCCACCACCGCGCACTCGAGCACGCCATCAAGTTGATAGATCACGTCCTCCACCTCCCGCGACGAGACGTTGAACCCACCCGAGATCACGAGGTCCTTCTTCCGATCCACGACGTAAATGAACCCGTGGTCATCGACCCGCCCGACGTCGCCGCTGCGCAGCCAATCGCCGTCGAACCCGGTCCGGTCATAGACCGCACCCGCGCGCCAGTACCCAGGCGTCACCGTGATGCCCCGGAAGCAAATCTCGCCCTCCTCGTCGAAGGCGACTTCGGCCAAGTCGTCTCGGGCGACCATGACGTCCACGTGAGGTAGCGGCCGGCCGGCTGACTGCAGCTGGCGGCTGCCCGGCACGTGGTCCTCTTTGAGCAGCAGCGTGGCCTGGCATGTGGTCTCAGTCATGCCATACGCCTGGATGAAGATCGGGCCGAACACCTGCAGCGCTTGCTCGAGGCGCGCATCCGACATCGGCGCCGATCCGTAACCAATCGCCTGGAACGTCGACCCCGCGGGTTTGGAGCCCAACATGTCCAGGATCCGATAGAGCTGCGTCGGCACGAGCTCGGTGTGAGTCGCGGACGAGCGATGGGCCTCCTCCATGAAGCGACCCGCCTCGAAGTGCCGCGAGTGCATGAGGTGTAGGCGCCCTCCGACCATGTAGATCGTGTTCAGCGAGAGGTTCAGGCTGGCCGCTGAAAAGTAAGGGAGGACCTGGAGCCAGCAGCTCTGCGCCCCAACGATGTGCGTCAAAGCCGTGCTCTGCGCCAGCCCCGTCACCATCACCGGCGTGGTCACGACACCCTTTGGCAGCCCCGTCGTGCCCGACGTGTAGATCACCGTCTCCACTGAATCGGGCTTCAGCTGCGGCCAGCGATCGCGACTCCAATCGGTCGTCTGCGGGGACCGAGGCGTGGGCAGCTCGCCGAGTGGCCCGAATGACTGCTTGTCGTGCACACCTGTGATCTGCGCTGCCAGTCCGGCCTCCGACTCGCCGAACAGCATCACCGCACACACCGCGTTGCCCAGGATCGTGTCGCACTCGCCGGCGGTCAGGCGGAAGTTGATCGGCACGAGCGTCCCCCCCACCGCCTGGATGCCAAGCACGGCAGCCAGCGTGCCGGCGTCGTTCTCGGCAAGCAGCGCCACCCGGTCACCCGGACGGACCCCGCGATGCTCGAGCTCGAGCGCGAACTGCAGCGCACCCTCGAACAGCCGGCGATACGACCATTCACCGCCGCTCCAGGTCAACGCGATTCGCTGGCCGTCCTGAAGAGCCCAGCGCCGCACCTGCTCGAAGCGGATCACGATGTCGCTCCCTCAGCCGATCGCACCGCTTCGCGGAGTTTCGCGAACCCTACCTCTTCGCCGACGAAGCGCCTCACCTCGGCTGTGATCGCACGCGTGTCGCTTCCAGGCCCGTAGCACGCGGCCACGCCCAGGTTGCGAAGGGCGACCAGGTCCTCTTCCACGAATGTGCCGCCGGCGACGATCACCATGTCCTCCCGCCCATGCTTCTCGAGCAACTCGGTCAGCCGCTCGATCACCGGCACATGGATCGCGCCAAGATCGCTGATCCCCACCACCGAAACGTCCTCGTGCACCGCAGCCGCTGCGATCACCTCCTCGGTCTGCCGCAGCCCGGTGTATATGACTTCCCAGCCGTCGTCGCGGAACGCCCGCGCCACGACCTTCGCGCCGCGATCGTGGCCGTCCAGGCCGGGTTTAGCGATCAGAATCCGAAGTGGTAACACCTGTTCGAGCTCCATGCGCGAATGCAGACGCAGCCTGCTTGTAGGCGGGCGATCCGTAGAGGTCCATGGCCTGCATCAACTCTTCGGTCAGCGCGGCGAGCCGGCCCTGCCGCCCCGGCGCTCGAAGCGCCTGTCGCGCGCGATGCACAGCGGCCGGCGGCGACGACGCGAGACGATCCGCGGCCCCGTTCAGCCACTTGAGGCACTCCTCCCTCGAGCCCACAAGATTGAACGCCCCCGCCAGCAACGGATCGTCGGCGCGCCGCCGCTCGGACAGCAGAACCAGTTGCGATGCCCTGGCCAGGCCGAGTGCCTGGCCGAGAAATGCCGAGCTCCCGTTCGAGATCATGCCGCTCAGCGCCACCTCGGGGCAGCCGATCGTCGCGGTCCGCTCGGCCACGACAAAGTCGCACATGAGGGCGATCTCCGCGCCGCCACCCAGGGCGTAGCCCTCGACGAACGCGGCCAGCGGCTTGGGCGAATTCTCGGCCGCCCACGCCAGCTCCTGAAACGCGGCGATCAGGCTGCGGAATGCGGCGCGGTCCATGACCGCGCTTTCCTTCAGGTTGTCGCCCGAGCAGAAGTTGCCGGCCCTCCCGGCCAGCACGATCAACGCAATCGCATCGTCGGCAGCTGCACTCACGATCTCCTCGCGCAGCCTCTCGAGGTCGGCGGTCCCGACCGCGTTGACCACCTTTGGATTGGCGATGAAGATCCACCGCGCAGGCCCGCGCGACTCGGTCTCGATCATGCCGCGGGCACCTCGAGCTTGCGACGAAGATCCGCCAGCGCATCGCCAAGCAGATGGAAGCTCGAGCGCGTACGCCCAAGATCGGTCAGGAAGCTGACGTTCCACCACACCGGATGCCGGCATCCCGCGTCCACGTACTGCAGCGTCCGCTCGACGATGTCGTCGGGCGTGCCCCAGATGAAGAACTCGTCGAGCAGCTCGAATGGCACCTCGGCGGCACCGCTCAGCCACTCGTCCGCGCTGACACGAGTCGGGACATAGTCCATCAGTCCGTACCGGACCTTTTCGATCGGATGTCTGGCGCCGTATCGCTCAAACCGCTCTGCGGCCATCAGGAAGGTCAGGCCTCGCAACAAGGGGTGCGTAATGATCTCCTCGGCCTTCGACCGCGTCTCAGCCACGACCACGTACGACCACAATCCGGGAGTTACGGCGTCCTGGCTCCGGCCGGCCCGGCGCTGGGCGTCACGAATGACCGCAAGACGCTCGCGATAAACAGTGGGAGCCACGGTCATCGGCAGCCAGCCGTCGGCCAGGCGACCAGTGATGCCGAGCATCCGCTTGCCGTGGGCAGCCAGCCAGATGGGCGGGGCTCCTTCCTCCGGCGGCTCGAGCCCGAGCACCGCGTCCTTCAGCTGGAAGTGATCGCCCGAGAAGTTCACGTGCTCGTGCGTGTCCCACAACAACCTGATCACCTCGAGCGCCTCTTCCAGACGCCCAACCGGCTTGTCGAACGAAAGCCCGTACGGCTCGATGTTCTCACCTTCGCCCGCGCCCAGGCCCAGGATGAAGCGGCCGTGCGACGCGTGCTGCAGAGATAGCGCTTCGCTCGCGAGAGCGACCGGGTGTCGCCTGATCGGGTCCGACACCGCCGTGCCCAGGCGAACCGACGATGTCCGCATCGCCGCCGCGGCGATCGCGACCATCGGGTCGAGGTAGACATGCGGGCTTGAATGCCTGGTTGCGATGTCGAATCGCGTCGGATCCCACACGCCGTCGGGGAACCATCCCATCCAGTGGTCGGACCACCACACGGCGTCGAAGCCCATGCGCTCGGCGGACGTGACCGCGCGCAGCATGCGGTCGAACGGCGGAATGGAGTTGCCGGGCGCGCCGACCGTGACCTTGCCGTTCATTAGGCCACTGCCCCGGCCAGCGCCGTCGCGGCGATCGAGTCGGATACGCGGTCGAGCGACCAGCGTCCATCGGGTCGGTACCAGCGCGAGACCCAGTTGCACATGCCCAACACCAGGTAGGACTCGAGCAGAGGATCGAGCTCGTTGCGGAAAACGCCAGCGTTGACTCCGGCTTCATAAAGCCGAGCGAAATTCAGCTCATGCCGCTTGGTGAGCATTCGCAAACGCGCCTTGGCCTCGCTCGTCAGATCCGAGTGCGTCGCCAGCAGGTTCTCGGCCAGGTAGACCTTGACGCCTTCGAGCGACACGTTGCCATACAAGCAGTGCATGTGAACTGTGATCGCCTGCCGTAGCGCTGCCTCGTAATCCGGCTCTTCCTCGGCAAGCACCGACTCGATCACTCGCTCCACCTCGACGGTCGTCTGCTCCAGCGCAGGCAGCATCCCTTCTAGGAGCAGCTCCTCCTTACTGGTGACGTGGTGGTACACGCTACCGCGCTGGATTCCTGCGGCCTCGGCGATGTCGCGCAACGAGGCGGCACGATATCCGCGCGCCGCGAACACCTTGGTCGCGGCTGAGATCAGGTCGGTGCGGGAGTTCATTTCCGCACGTCTTCGAAGAACACGCTCAGGTGTGGCTCGTACGCGGTGCTGCGACCTGCAAAGAGCTGGGGCATCGCTGCCGCGAGTTCGTCGGCGCTCCAGCGACCTTGATGCTCGACGCGCTCTCCCGGCCGCCATCCCTCGAACAGTTCCAAAACGCCGCCCTGGAGCCCAAAAACCTGACCGGTGATACCGGCGGACAGATCACTCGCCAGAAAAAGCGCCAGTGGTGCGATGTTGGCCGGGTCGAGCGCGTCGAAGTCCGCGCCATCTTTGCGCAGTTCCCCGAAAGTCTTCTCCGTCAATCGGGTGCGCGCCCCGGGTGAGATCGCGTTGCACGTGACTCCGTACCTGCCCATCTCCAGCGCGACGATCTGGGTGAACGCGGCGATGCCTGCCTTGGCGGCGCCGTAATTGCCCTGCCCAGCATTTCCGAGCAGGCCCGAGGGCGACGTCGTGTTGATGACTCGTCCACCGGCATCGCCGGCGCGAGCCCTCTCGCGGAAATGTCCGCAGGCCGCCCGCGTCACCAGGAAGTGACCGCGCAGGTGGACCTTGATGACGAGGTCCCAATCCTCGAGGGACATGTTGAACACCATCCGATCGCGCAGGATGCCCGCGTTGTTGAGGGCGATGTCCAGGCGCCCCCAGGAATCGAGGGCCAGGGCGACCAGCGAGTCCGCGCCTTCCGGCTCGGAGATGTCACCGAAGTGCGGAATAGCCTCACCGCCGGCGCCATGGATCTCCGCGACCACGGCCGCGGCGGGCCGGTCGTCCCGGCCAGATCCGTCCCACTCGCCACCCAGGTCGTTGACGACGACCCGCGCACCGGCTCCCGCGAGGAGCAGCGCTTCCTCGCGCCCGATGCCGCGGCCGGCCCCGGTGACGACCGCCACCTTGCCTGCCAAGACCGGCTTGGCCACGGAGCGTACCCTAGCAGGAACCGAACGTTTGGCTCACACTGTGGGCATGGCTGACAGGGCCTCTGGGCAGCGGCTATCCGAGCGGTACGGCGAAGAGATCAAGCGGGCGTTCGAGACAGATTCGGGAATCGAGCAGAAGCCCTTCTATGGCCCTGAGGATGTGGCGCCGCACCTTGACGAACGTCTGGGGGAACCGGGCAAGCCGCCGTACACCCGCTCGCCTTACCCGGACCTGTACCGCACGAAGATGTTCACGATGCGCCAGATCGCCGGCTTCGGCTCGGCGCACGACACCAACGCACGGTATCGCTACCTCTTCGAGCAGGGCCAGACCGGCATCAGCACCGACTTCGACCACCCGACGCTGATCGGCCTCGACTCGGACCATCCGCTGGCGCTCCATGAGGTCGGCAAAGTTGGCGTCGCGGTCGACACCGTGCAGGACGTGATCGAGCTGTTCGACGGCGTACCCCTCGACCGGGTGACGGTCTCGCTGACGATCAACCATCCCACCCCAGTGCTGATGGGGATGCTGTGCCTCGCTGCCGAGAGCCAGGGGCTGCCGTGGTCAGTTCTCAACGGCACCACTCAAAACGAGCCGCTGAAAGAGTTCTACGCGCAGAAGACATACGTCTTTCCCCCCCGCCCCGCGCTCAAGCTCATGACCGACACACTCGAGTTCGGGATCAAGAACCTGCCCCAGTGGAAGGTTCTCAGCGTGAGCGGGGGGCACGTGCGCGAGAACGGCGCCAACGCCATCCAGGAGATGGCATTCTCGCTCTCCGACGCCATCACCTACGTACAGTGCGGCCTGGACCGGGGCCTCGGCATCGACGACATCGCGCGCAACGTGACCTTCCACCATGTCATCCACATGGACTTCTTCGAAGAGATCGCGAAGATCCGCGCGCTGCGCCGGATGTGGACACACATCATCCGCGACCGCTTCGGCGCGGGCGACCCGAAGAACTGGCGTTTCCGAGTTCACGTCCAGACCGGATGCGAAAACCTGACGGCGCAAATGCCCATCGTCAACGTCGCCCGCACGGCGATCCAGGCGCTGGCCGGTGCGCTCGCCGGCGTGCAGTCGCTGCACGTCAATGGGATGGACGAGGCCTACTCGATCCCGTCCGAAGAAGCAATGAAGGTTGCCTTGAGGACCTCGCAGCTGGTCGCCTACGAGACGAGGGCCACGAATGTCGTCGACCCGCTCGGCGGCTCGTACTACGTCGAGTCGTTGACTGACGAGCTGGAAAAACGGGCGTGGGCGCTGATCAAGACCATAGAGGACCGGGGGGGAATGCTGGCGAGCGTGGAGGACGGGTACATCTCACGGCTGGTTGCAGACGAGGCTCACCGCAAGCAAAGGCAGATCGAGACGGGACAGAGGCTGATCGTCGGTGTCAACAAGTTCGTCGATGAGGACGTCCGTCACCTGGAGATCTTCCGCGCGAGCCGCGAGATGCGCGAGCGCCAGCTGGCGCGTCTGGCGGCGTATCGAGCCGCGCGCGATCGGAAGGCCCTCGCCAAGGCGGTCGATGGCGTGCGCGAAGCTGCCGCGAAGGATGAGAACGTCATGGGCCCGATCATCGATGCGCTCAGAGCTCACGCTACGGAAGGCGAGGTCATGGGCGCGCTGAAAGATGTCTACGGCGAATACCAACCTGAAACGGCCTATTGAAAGGAAGAGGTGACCATGGCTGACACAACTGCAGGAGGAGTCACGCAGCGAGCCCCGGTCGAGGTCTTCGTTCGCCATTCGTCTGGACTCGTCCGCCAGATGTCCGCCGGCGACGCGTTGATCGGCAACGTCCTGATCTTCAACCTTGTCATCGCGTCCGTGACTTTGCTGGTGGTTCCTTTCACGTTCCCCGGAGCCAGCCTGCCCCTCGGCATCATTCTGGCGTTCATCCCAGCGGGGCTCATCGCCGCGGTCTACGTCTTCTTCTCGGTGGCGATGCCTCGCGCCGGCGGCGACTACGTATTCATCTCGCGGACGCTCCACCCGGCGATCGGCTTCGCCGCCAACTTCAGCTTTGTCGGCTGGAACGCTATCTGGATCGGGGTGTACTCGAACTGGGTCGCTACTGTTGGGCTGTCGGGTCTGTTCGCCTCGCTGGCCCTGACTGGTAACGGGACCTTCTGGTCGGGTCTGGCCTCGGGGGTCAGCGGACAGTGGGCCGCTTTCCTCATCGGCACCGTCGTGAACATCGCCATCGCGGGCATCGTGATGATGGGCCTGCGCCCCGCTCTGCGCGTGATGAAAGCCCTCTTCTACGTCGGCACGTTCGGCGTGCTTGTCGCGATCGTCGTTGTCGGAGTGACCTCGAACAGCGCGTTCATAGCGGGCGTCAACCACATCACCTCGTACCAGGGCCTGGTCGACGCCGCGCACAAGGCGGGCTACGCCTCGCCGGCCAGCTGGACCGACCTCGGTCCGACCGTACTTTCTGTCGGCCTGCTCAGCCTCAGCATGATCTTCGTCATGTATTCGGCGTACACGGGCGGCGAAGTAAAGAACGCGTCCCGTTCGCTGCCCATCTCCATCTTCGGCGCCCTCCTCGTGGGCGGCGTGCTCTTCCTGCTGATGGGCATCGTTGCCGTCAACTCGTGGGGCAACGACTTCATGGCCGAGATCAACACGGTCTTTTACAGCGCGCCCAGCTCCTACACGCTTGCGGCAGCGCCCAACTACAACTATCTGGCGGCGATCGGCAACCCCAACCTGCTGCTGATCCTCCTGATCAACCTGGGCTGGGTCCTCATCCCGATCGCGGCGATCATCTTCAACTACATCCCGAACAGCCGGTGCGTGTTCGCCTGGTCGTTCGATCGGATCTTTCCAATGCGGGCGGCCCAGGTGAGCGACCGGTTCCACAGCCCGGTGGTGGCGACGATCATCGTGGCGGTCGGGGCCGAGGCGTCAATCCTCGGATACACCTTTCTCGGAACCTCTCAGTTTCTCGGCGGTACCGTGATGGGCTACAGCGCCACTTTCGTCACCACTGCGATCGCCGCCATCTTCTTCCCTTATCTGAAGCGATCGAAGGCGATCTACGCTGCATCTCCTATGAAGCCCAGCGTTGCCGGAATTCCGGTGATGACCATCGTCGCTGTTCTGACCGTGGTCGTGTTCGGCGTGATGATCTACGGCTTCCTGACGAACAGCCTCTTCGCCGCCAACGTTCCTCAGGGCCTGATCTTCTTCGGGGCGTTGTGGGTTGTCGGCTTCGCCATCTACTTCATCGCCTACTTCGTGCGCTCGTCACAAGGCGTGCCATTGGAGGCTGCGTTTGCAGAATTGCCACCCGAGTAGCCACTTGCCGGTGTGACCTTCCTGTTCAGAGGCAAGCCCAAACGGGAGCTCCGCCTCTTCTTCGCGACCGACGTCCACGGCTCCGATCGCTGCTTCATGAAGTTCATCAACGCCGCCGATGTCTACAAGGCCGATGTGCTCGTGCTCGGCGGAGACATCGCGGGCAAACGCGTCGTCCCTGTTGTCGCCCTGTCCGGTGGGCGACACCGGGGCACGCTCGCTGGACGCGAGATGCTGCTCGAATCAGCAGATGACCTTGACCGCTTCGAGCGGGCAGCCGCCGCCCAGGGCCTGTACAGCTACGACACAAGCACCGATGAGGTGTCTGCGCTCGAGCGGGATCCCTCCGCGGTCGAGCGACTCTTTCGTCGCCTGGCGCGGGAACGGCTGGAACGGTGGCTCATGCGGGCCGAGGAGCGACTGAAATCGTTGGGAACGCAGCTGTACATAAACTGCGGCAATGACGATCCGTTCGAGCTGGACGAGCTCATCCAGGGTTCAGGGTTCGCCATTTTCCCTGAGGGCAAGCTCCTGGACCTGGACGAACGTCGCGCGTTGGCCAGCTGCGGTTTTGCCAACCTGACCCCCTGGCGCTGCGAGCGAGATGTGAGTGAGGAGGAACTGGCCTCACGTATAGAAAGATCGCTGGTGGGCTGGAACGCCGACGGACGTCAGCTAGTGTTCAATCTTCATTGCCCGCCTTACGCCTCGGGGCTCGACACATGCCAGCTGCTCAAGGACGACCTGTCGCCGATCACGGAGGCAGGCCAACCCGTGGTCGGACCCGCCGGCAGCACCGCCGTGCGGGCAGCGATCGAACGCTACCAGCCCGTCCACGCTGGCCATCAATCCCGGCAGCGAGTACCCGGAGGGAGTCCTGAGAGGAGCTCTCGTGGACTTCGACTCCAGTGGCGTCCGGTCATACGTCCTGACCGCCGGATGAAGCCCGTCTACGGCGGCCGAGGCTGCATCGGAGTCATCGATCTCAGCACGTGCACGTCCCTGACCGCGGAATTCCAGCTGACCCTTCCCCCCGAGGTCGTCGCGGTCTTCTCACGGCTGCGACTGCCGCGCGGAGAGGTGTCGGTGGAAGCCCTGGATGAGATGGTTCGCTCAGCGCGCGTCGAGGAGGCAGGTCTGGAGCTTGCCGACGCTGGCGCGTCAAGTATCGTCTTCGCCTGCACCACTGGCAGCCTGCTGCACGGTCCGGGATTCGACATCGCACTCGCCCAACGCATCGAGAAGGCAACCGCGGTCCGCGCCACCACCACTTCGACGGCGGTTGTCAACGCCCTGCACGCCCTGAACGCGAAGCGGATCTGCATCGGGACGCCTTATGTCGACGAGCTCAATCGTCGGGAGCGAGTTTTCTTCGAGGCAGCGGGTTTCGAGGTCCTCGGCATCCAGGGGCTCGGGCTGCGGTACGACCGCGAGATCGGCCGGCTCTCCGAGGCCGCGGTCAAACAGCTGGCCCGGTCCGCTGACGTCGTCGGCGCCGACGCGCTGTTTCTGAGCTGCACCAACCTGCCGGCGCTGCCGTTCCTGGCGGAGCTGGAGGTGGAGCTTGGCAAGCCGGTGCTGTCGAGCAACGCAGCGACAATCTGGGAAAGCCTGCGACTGGTCGACGGCCTTCCCGCGCGGGGAGGTTTTGGCAGACTGCTGAGCGGCGTTGCCGACTGAGCTCTGGTCGCTCGGCGCCGGGCAACTGGCTGAGGAGATCAGGTCGCGCAGGGTTTCGAGCCGTGAGGTGATCGCGGCGCACCTCGACCGTATCGAAAAGATCAACCCCCGCCTGAACGCGGTGGTCAACGTGCTGGCCGAGTCGGCGCTGGAAGCCGCTGACAGAGCTGACGCGGCGGCTGCGTCCGGCCCTCTCCATGGAGTGCCCATCTCGATCAAAGAGAACATCGACGTGGCCGGCTCCCCGACGACGCATGGCGTAGTCGCCCTCAGCAACTCGTACCCCCAAGAGGATTCGGCTCAGGTCGCCGCGCTCCGCGCCGCAGGCGCGATCGTGCTCGCCCGAACCAACCTTCCCGAGTTCGCGCTCAGGTGGCATACGGACAACGAACTCCACGGCCCCACGCTCAACCCCTGGAACCCAGGCCTGACGCCCGGTGGTTCCAGCGGCGGTGAGGCCGTCGCAATCGCCACTGGGATGTCGCCGCTGGGCGTCGGCAACGACGACGGTGGCTCGCTGCGCCACCCTCCGCAGTGCACCGGCATCGCTGCCATCAAGCCAAGCCTCGGGCGCGTGCCCCGCACCGTCAAAGACCGGTCGAGCGAATCGCCGATCAGCCATCAGCTCCTCAACGCGGAAGGCCCGATGGCGCGGCGCGTGGAAGATCTCCGGCTCGCCCTCGAAATCATGATCCGGCCGAGCTGGCGCGACCCCTGGCAAGTTCCGATTGGCCTAGATGGCGAGCCGATCCGCCCTCCGATTCGAGTCGCGTTGATTTCGACCGACGGCGCGGCCAAGCAGGTTGCCGAGGGCGTGAGCAAGGCCTCGGCTCATCTTCAGGACGCGGGCTATGTCGTCGAGGCTGCCGATCCTCCATCCGTCGAAGAGGCGGCGGAAACGTGGAAGCGGATGAACGCCTGGAACGGTCAGTTGGCCTGGCCGGACATCTCAAAGCTCATGTCGCACGATGGTCGCCTGCAGATGGAGATCTTCTTCCAGCTGATTGGACCTATCAGCTCTAGCGAGTATCAGCAAACGTTCATCGATCGCTTGACGATCGCACGCGCCTGGTCGGACTTTCAGCGCACGTATCCACTGATCCTGGGACCGGTCTCGACCCAGCCCCCCTTCCTCGTCGGCACCGACCTCACGAGAGACGGCCTCCAAGGAATCTTCGACTCGATGGCTCTGATGCTGACGGTCAACCTGGTCGGGCTGCCGGCGGCCGTAGTCCCGGTCGGAGTTGGCGATGGTCTGCCCCAGGCGGTTCAGATAATCGGCCAGCGGTTCCGCGAGGATCTCTGCCTGGACGCGGCCGCAGCGATCGAGCAGCGCTCGCCGCGCATCACGCCAATCGAATCGCCTCTGTAAGAGGAGGCGGCACGCCCTGCGGTGCGTTCAGGCCATGGCGCGATCCATGCATACCCTGGTAGCCGCTCGGCTGCGGCGGTCGCCATCCCTTCAACAGGCTCGGGTCGAGGCTGAACACCGCGACTTGGATCGGGTTGCACACCGGCTCGCGACCGGCCTCGGGACCCCACAACGGCACGGACAGGTCACCGCCTGGGCATGTGGACGCGGCCATCAGCAGATCGACCTCACAGAACAGCTCGAAGTGGTCGCCACGAACGGCGGGAGACGCCTTCATGAAATACCGCTCGTCATCTGGCATGAGACCAGTGACCTGGAAAATGTTGATGACGTCGTGCACGTCGAACTCGGTCAGGCCATAAGGGAGCACTGCTCGCGTCAGGTTGGAATGGCAGTGGAAGTCATACGCCGTCGCGGACAGGAGCTGATTGACATAGGGGTCGCAGCGAGTACCGAGAAGGTCGTGACAGCCGGCCCCGTCCGCATCGCGCCCGTAGGACATCGAGTCTGCAACGATCGTCGTGAGCGGCCGCAAGAAGGGCAGGTTGGACCACAGTCGGTGCCCGGTCGTCACGTGAGCGCCGTAGAACTGCCGCGTGCGCGAAGCCCAGAACCGCTCCCTTGGATCGTGGCGATTCCAGAGGTTCAGGTCGAGCACTTGCGGGCCTTCGACGATCGAGAACCGCACCACGCTTCCCGCGGGCGCTGCCCACGCGCGACCACTACGCACCGGGATCAGCACCGACTCGACCAGCTTTCGGCTTTCGGTGCTCTTCGCGATCGGTCCGTAGAACGCCGGGTCGGCGGTCAGCGGACTTCCGACGCCGGACACGTACGCAGGCTGTGGGCCCATGTCATTCATCTCCCAATGCTGTTCAAGCGTGCCTTCGATCGAAGGTAATGTAGCCATAGTGACCGTACGCATCGCCTGCGCCCAGCTGAACCTTCCCGTCGGCGATGTCGATGGCTGCATCGAGAAAACCTGTCGCTCGATCGCTGCGGCGCGGGACCAGGACGTGGACCTGGTGGTGCTGCCCGAGCTGGCGAGCTGCGGCTACCCGCTGAGCTCCGCAGGCGAGGCGAGGGAGTGCGCTGACCAGGGCTCTGCGTGCCTTGAGAGGTGGGAGCAAGCAGCAGGCGGCAGCGTCACCTTGGTCGCGGGTTTCTGTGAGCGCTCCGGGGACGACGTATACAACTCATGCGCCCTCATCGACCGGTCCGGAGTGCGGGCGATCTATCGGAAGCTGCATCTCTGGGACCGCGAGAAGCTGCTCTTCACGCCGGGAAGCGCACCACCACCGCTGATCGACACGAGCTTCGGTCGGCTGGCGATGGCCATCTGCTACGACCTCGAATTTCCGGAGCTGACCCGCAAGCTTGCGCTGCAGGGCGCCGACATACTTGCTCTGCCGACGGCGACACCTTACAAGCCAAGACCGGCGGGCACTCACCCGATGGCCGTCACCCTGGCGATGGCGACGGCGCGGTTAAACGGAATCTTCATGGCGTGCGGCGATCACAGTGGCTCCGAGCGCGAGACTGCCTTTGATGGCGGTTCGGTCATCGTCTCCAACAATGGATGGCTGGCTGCGGGTCCAGTGGAGGACTATGACGAGGGCCTAGTGGTTGCGGACTGCGATCTCGGAGAGGCGCGAGACAAGAAGCGAGGCGAGCGCAATGACCTGTTCGCCGATCGGCGCCCCAACTCTACGGAGATAGCTAACCGGGCTTAACCGCTCGCCCTACTCGTCGCCTTCGACGCTGGGATATCCGCCGCTGGCGTCATGGCTCTCGTTGCCGGTCAGCGCGGGCCAGAAGACGCAGAGCAGAGTTATAGGGCTTTTCGCGCGCAGAATGTGTCGATCGTGCTGGTCCAGCGTGTACATGGTGCCGGGATCAAGCTGATGGATCTTTCCACTCGACACCTCAACGACCTCGCCGTTGCCAGCGATGCAGTAGTTGGCCTCGAAATGATTCGCGTACTCGAGCTCGAGCCGGGTGCCAGCTTCAATTTCGGTGAGATGGAGCGAGAATTTCACGGCGTCGTCCCGACGTAAGAAACGACGGCTTCGCCATCCCTCTCCTCGAACATCTCGTTCAGTTCCTGCTAACTGGGCCAAGTTACGAACGATCATTTGCAACACCCCTAATCGAGTACCAGATTTCTATTCGCTCCTATGATGCGGCTCCGCGGGCGCCGGCTTGCGACTTGATGTCTCGCGCGGGCTGGGCTGATCCGTTGAAGACGCGACAGTTCCGGCAAGTCGACCGGCCTGGTAATGAAGTCGTCAGCTCCAAGAATGGGGCGCTGTCGCGAGCGGCTAGCTTGCCGCCGTGCGCGAGCTGGCGTATTCCGGATACCGCGCGCGGTAACCGCGTGCCCTACCAATAGCCGCGAGGAGGGGAAAAGCCCGGTCTTGCACGAACAACGGCGGGCTCGTGATGCGTATGAAATCGTCAACGGCGGTCAGCAGCACGGCCGCTTGCAGGACACGCATGTCGCCCGATGGCAGCAGCTTGCCGTCGCGGCTGAGTCCGAAGTACGTCTCGAAGAACAGCTCAGCCGACTCTAGCGCGGGGCGATGCTCGTAATAGATCCGCATCGCACCAGGCCCTGCAT
>VBIU01000006.1 GCA_005880945.1 Chloroflexota bacterium
GCGAGCTCGACCCCCACCTTGTCCCCAGCCAGGAGCCGGGTGAAGTGGGTGCCTGCACGATCGGCGACGTGAGCCAGGACCTTCGCCCCGTTCTCGAGCTCAACCCGGTACACACCGTTGGGAAGAGGCTCCACGACGACCCCCTTCACGAGCGGGGGACGCTGGGGCACGAACGATGATTGTACGTCAAACGCGCGTTCGCGGTCAGCGCCAGCTTCGGGCCCCCCGCCTAGTGGGGAGCGTGCCCGTTGGAGCCGGGCTGTCCGGTCAGGATGAGGGGGCCCTTGTCGGTGATCGCCACCGTGTGCTCGAAATAGGCCGAAAGGGCGCCGTCGACAGTGCAGATCGTCCAGCCGTCAGCCTTCATGTAGACCTCGTGCGAGCCGGCGTTGACCATCGGCTCGATCGCCAGGGTCATCCCGGCCTTCAGCCTGGGCGGGGTCCCGGGAATGCCGAAGTTGGGCACCTGTGGGTCCTCGTGCATCTGGCGCCCAATCCCATGGCCGACGAACTGGCGGATCACCGAAAAGCCGTTCGCCTCCACGTGCTTTTGGATCGCGGACGAGATGTCGCCGAGCCAGCCGCCCGGCTGGGCCTTCTCGATCCCGACGTGCAGGGCTTCCTCGGTCACATTGAGCAGCCTCTGTGCCTCAGGCGTGATCTTGCCGGCACCCACAGTGATGCCGACGTCCGCCCAGAAGCCCTCGAGCACCAGGCCGAGGTCGAGGCTGACCAGGTCGCCGGCCGCCACCTTGCGGTTGCCCGGGATGCCGTGCACCGCCTCGTCGTTGATGGAGACGCAGATGGAGCGAGGGAAGCCGTGGTAGCCGAGGAACCCTGGGGTCGCGCCGCCTTCACGTATCAGGCGCTCCGCGATCCGGTCGAGCTCGATCGTCTTGACCCCCGGAACGCAGGCTTCGCGGAGCGGGGGCAGCACTGAGGCGAGCAGCGTACCTGCTCGCGACATGAGGTCGATCTCGTGGGCTGTCTTGAGGTTGATCATTGGCGAACCTGGCCATTCTGGCCGATTGCATCGAGCACCTGGCGGCTGATGTCATCAATCGTGCCCCTTCCGTCGATCTCTGAAACCAGATCTCCCGAGCGGTAGTGGTCGAGGACGGGGATCGTCTTCTTGAGGTAGATCTCGATGCGCGGCTGTACGGCCTCCTGCTTGTCGTCCTCTCGCTGGACCAGGGCGGTGGCGTCCGCCTTGCACTTCTCCGTTCCGGGGGGATAGGTGCGCTGGCACAGCGGGCACACCAGCCGCCCGGAGAGGCGGCGGAGCAGCTCATTGAGGTCGACCCTCAGGTAGAGCACCCTGTCGAATGACCGGCCGAGCTCCTGCATGAGGACGTCCAGCGCCTCTGCCTGGGGGACCGTCCGCGGAAACCCGTCGAGGATGAACCCCCTGGTGCAGTCCGGCTGCCGGAGCCGGTCCTTGATCATCCCGATCATGATGTCGTCAGGGACGTAGCCGCCCATCGCGAGGATGGGCTGCGCCTGCCGTCCAAGCTCGGTGCCGCGCTGCGATGTGTGGGATCCCGTAGCGCGACCGGAGCATGTTCGCCTGCGTGCCCTTGCCGCTTCCGGGGGCGCCGTATAGAAGGAGGTTCACGTCACAGCCCACCGGGCACGGCTCACCCTTTTCATGTAGTCCCGTTCATTTGATGAAGCCGCGGTACTGCCGCATCACAAGCTGTGTCTGCAGCTGTTTCATCGTATCCAGCGCGACGCCGACCACGATCAGGATCGCTGTGCCTCCGAGATACATCGACTGGTGCGGGATGCCCGAGATGGAAGAGGTCGCGATCGGCAGGATGACTGTGATGAAGCCCAGGAAGCACGCGCCGGCAAAGGTCACGCGGTTCATGACCGAGGCGAGATAGTCCGCGGTTGGACGCCCCGGGCGGATTCCCGGGATGAAGCTTGAATAACGTTTGAGGTTGTCCGCCACGTCGTTGACCTCGAACGTGATTGCCGTATAGAAGTAGGTGAACCCGAAGGTCAGGGCGAAATAGAGCGCGTTATACGTGATGGCCATCGGCACGTTGGCGGTGTCGGGCGCGAAGTTGCCCCTGACCCATGCCGCCGCCTTGTAGTACCAGGTGTCGGGCGGCGCCCCGGTGAAGTAGTTGGCGACGATGGTCGGCAAGAACATCACCGAGATCGCGAAGATGATCGGGATGACGCCCGCGTGGTTCACGCGCAATGGCAGGAAGCTCGCCCTGCTCTGCACCTGCTTCAAGCCGACAGTTCGCTGGGCGGACTGGATGGGAATCTTCCTCACCGCCTGCTGGACCTCGATGATCACCGCGGTCATGACGAGCGCGATCAGTCCGAAGATGATGAACGGGACGTAGTCGGCGAGACCTCCACCGGTCCCGCGCGCGGTGAAGACCGCCGCGACACCCTGCGGGCCGCGTCCGATGATGCCGGCGAAAATGATCAGCGACACACCGTTGCCGATGCCGTATTCGGTGATGAGCTCGCCGAACCACATCAACATGATCGTGCCGGCGGTCAGGACCAGGACGATCTCGAGGCGCTGGAACCACTCGAGCGGACCGAGGATGGCCGGGTTGGTGTTCTGGAACAGGACGGTGAAGCCGTAGGCCTGCCCTGCTCCGAGCGCGACGGTCAGATAGCGGCTCCAACGCGTGATGCGTCGGCGCCCCGCCTCGCCCTCTTTGGAGATCTCCTTGATGCGTTCGGAGATCACCG
Organism: Chloroflexota bacterium; assembly: GCA_005880945.1. Taxonomy (GTDB): domain Bacteria; phylum Chloroflexota; class Dormibacteria; order Dormibacterales; family Dormibacteraceae; genus Palsa-872. The sequence goes on from VBIU01000006.1 coordinate 2,722, forward strand.
TCATCAGCTGCATGATGATCGTGGCGTTGATGTATGGGTTCATGCCCATGGCGACAACGCTGAAGCGCGACAGGCCGCCACCCGAGAAGAGGTCGAGCAAGCCGAGAAGCGCCTGCGAGTTGAATAGGTTGGCCAGGGCTGTCTGGCTGGCGCCCGGGACGGCGACGTTGGCGAAGAGACGGAAGATGACCAGGATCCCGCCTGTGAACAGGATCTTGTTTCGAAGCTCCGGCAGGCGGATGGCGTTGACCAACGCCTCGATGAGGTTCATCGCGTCCTAAGAGTCTGGGGGAGCGGCCTCCCCGGGCGGTTCCTTGTCCGCAGCAGGCTCAGGTGCTTCGGGGGCAGGCGTTCTCTTGGCTGTCTTGGCCGCCGTCCGCCGAGGGCCGACCGACCTCGGCTGGCCCAACACCTTGACGCTGCCACCCCGAGCCTCGATGACCTCGCGCGCACGAAGGCTGAAAGAGTGGGCCTCGACGGTGAGCTTTCGCTTGAGGTTGCCCGTGCCCAGGATCTTCACTTCCTCACCCGGGCGCGCCAGGCCTGCCTCGGACAGAAGCGCCGCATCGACTTTCGTCCCGTCTGCGAAGCGGCTGAGCTTCGAGAGGTTGACCACGGCGTAGGTCTTCTTGAATGGGTTCTTGAAGCCGGGCAGCTTCGGGAGGCGCTGCGAAAGGGGCATCTGCCCACCTTCGAAGCCAAGGCGGAAGCCTTCGCTGCGCGCGTTCTGGCCCTTCTGGCCTCGGCCTGATGTCTTCCCACGACCCGAGCCTGTGCCGCGGCCGACACGCCGCGATTTGCGATGCGCGCCTGCGGCGGGTTTGAGGTCGTGCAGCTGCATCAGTTGCCCCTCTTGTGCTTCTTGTCCGAGCGAGACCGCCAGATCTTGTACCGGCTCCGCTCTGGACGCACGTACGGCTCTCCCTCCACCGCGACCAGGAAGTCGACGGCCTTCAGCATGCCTCTCACCGCTGGGTTGTCTGGCAGCTCCCGCGTCTGGTTGAGGCGGCGGAAGCCCAACGACTGGACAGTCGCTTTGACGGAAGGAATGGCGCCGATGGCGCTCTTCCGCAGGGTGGCTTTGAGCGTCTTTCCAGCTGCTGTCACTTGGTCTCTCCGGTGGATTCGGGCGCGCCGTCGGTGGTAGCCACCTCAGCTTTGCCGTCGGAGCGGCGGTACGCGTTGGCCAGGCGCCGGCCGACGATCTGCTCGACCTCTTTCCCCCGAAGCTCGGCGATCTGCTGCACCGTGCGGAGCTGCTGGAGAGCAGCGAGCGTCGCCCGCACCGTGTTGATCGGGTTGTTGGTGCCGTGCGACTTGGTGAGGATGTCCTTGATGCCGGCGGTCTCGATGACCGCGCGCATGGCGCCGCCGGAGATCACGCCAGTACCTGGAGCTGCGGGTTTGAGCATGATCTTGGCCGAACCCAGCTTGAGCCTAACCTCGTGCGGGATCGTGGTGCCGACCATCGGGATGGTGATCATGTTTCGCTTGGCGACCTCCATCCCCTTGCGGATCGCCTCGGTCACCTCACGCGCCTTCCCGATGCCGGCGCCGACGCGCCCGTTCATGTCGCCCACCACTATCAGCGCGCTGAACGAGAACTTGCGGCCGCCCTTGACCACCTTGGCCACGCGGTTGACGCGGACGACGCGGTCGGCCAGCTCCGACCGCTCACCGCTCGAATGCGGGTACCTAGATCCCATGTGCTCTAAAACTCCAGTCCGGCTTCTCGGGCGGCGTCCGCCAAAGCCTTGATTCTGCCGTGGTAGAGAAAGCCACCCCGATCGAAAACCACCGAGCCGATGCCGGCCGCTTTGGCCTTGGCGGCGATCGCCTTGCCGACCTCAGCAGCCTCGGCCATGCCGTTGCCCTTGGCTTTCAGCTGGACGGTGGAAGCAGCAGCGACCGTGTGGCTGCCCCGGTCGTCGATGAGCTGCGCGTAGACATGGTTGAGGCTTCGGTAAACGGCCAGTCGTGGGCGCTCCTTGGTTCCGCTCACGTGAACGCGCACGCGACGGTGGCGCTTCAGGCGGCCCTCCTTGCGGTCGGTCTTCTTGATCATCCGGCTGCCTTGGCTCCCTTGCCCGCCTTGCGCCGAACCTTCTCGCCGCGGTACATCACACCCTTGCCCTTGTAAGGCTCCGGCGGCCTCAGGCCGCGAATGTTGGCGGCCACCTGGCCGACGTCTTCGATCGAGGTGCCGGAGACCGAGAACTTGGTCTGATCCTGGACGTCGATCGAGACACCGGCGGGCGGCTTGAACCTGATCGGGTGCGAGTAGCCGAGGCTGAGCACCACCTCGTCACCCTGCTTGGCGACGCGGTACCCGACTCCCACCAGCTCGAGGTGCTTGGTGAAGCCGGTGTTGACGCCGGTCACCATGTTGGCGACCAGGCTGCGGACCAGCCCGTGCAGAGCGCGATGCTTGTAGCCGTCGGACGGTCGCTCGAAGACCAGCTGTCCATCAGCCTGCTTGACGGTGATGTCCGCCGGCAGGGTGCGCTCCAGCTTGCCCTTGGGGCCTTCGACCACGACCCGGCCGGGCTCCAGGGTGACCTTCACCGAGCCAGGCAGATCGATCGGCAGCTTTCCAATCCGCGACAACTTTCTCTTGCTCCTACCAGATGTACGCCAGCACTTCACCGCCCAGGCCCTGGCGCAGCGCCTGCCGCCCGCTCATGACCCCTTCGGCCGTGCTGAGAATTGCGATTCCGAGCCCACCGAGGACCCGCGGGATCTCAGTCTTGCGCGCATAGACCCGCAGCCCGGGGCGGCTGATTCTCTTCAAACCTGAGATCACACGCTCGCGATCCGGTCGAGACTTGAAGATGATACGCATCGTCTGCGAGGCACCGTCGGCCTCGACCTCATAGCCGGCGATGTAGCCCTCGTCCTTGAGCACCCTCGCGATCTCCAGCTTCAGCCTGGAGGCCGGCACACGTACCTCGGGGTGCCGCGCGCTGTTCGCGTTGCGGACGCGAGTGAGCATGTCCGCGATCGGATCGCTGACGATGCCCGCCGGAGCTCGCTTGACGGTTTTCGCGAATGCTGCTGTGGCCATCACCAGCTCGACTTCGTCACGCCGGGGATCCGTCCCTCGGCGGCCAGGTTGCGGAAACAGATGCGGCACATGCCGAACTTGCGCAGGAATGCACGCGGCCGTCCGCAGAGACGGCAGCGATTGTGGAACCGAACCTTGTACTTCGGGTGGACGAGGTCCCTCTTCCAGCGCTCGAGCGAAGATTTCTTGGCCAAACTTTCTCCTACCTCTTACGGAATGGCATTCCGAGCCGCGTCAGCAGACTGCGGGCTTCGTCATCGGTGCGGGCTGTGGTGACAATCGACACTTCCAGCCCGCGGAGTTTGTCGATCTTGTCGTAGTCGATCTCGGGGAACACGACCTGCTCGCGCAGGCCGAGCGAATAGTTGCCGCGGCCGTCGAAGCCTTCGGGGTTGACGCCGCGAAAGTCACGGATGCGCGGCAGCGCCACGTTGAGCAGCTTGTCGAGGAAATACCACATGCGGCGGCCGCGCAGCGTGGTCTTGATACCGACCGTCTGGCCGGCGCGCAGCTTGAAGGCGGCGACCGACTTTCGAGCCTTGATCAGGGCCGGCTTCTGGCCGGTGATCGTGACCACGTCGCCGACCGCGGCGTCGAGTGCTTTGTCGTTGTCCTTGGCTTCACCGATGCCGATGTTCACCACGACCTTGGCGATCCTCGGAACCCCCATGACGTTGTCGTACTCGAACTCCTTGGTGAGCTGCGGCACGACCTTCTCGCGGTAGACGGTGAGCATGCGAGGCGGAGCCTCGGCGCGAGTGCCCGGCGCCTGCGGCGCAGCCGTCTTGCCATCGGTCTTCTTCTGCTTGGGAGCAGTCTTGGCTTTGGTCACTGAGCCTCCGTCTTGCGAACGCGCTCGTAAGGCTCGCCACAGTTACGGCAGACGAGTGCGCGGGCGCCCGACTCGAGAACTGTGTGCTGAGCGCGCGTCGGCTTCGAGCACGACGGGCAGACCAGCATCACGTTGGAATAATCGAGAGGCGCCTCGAAGTCGACGATGCCACCTTGCGCGACGTTGACGCCGCCGCGCGACTGCCCTGCCTTGGTGTGCCGCTTCAGGATGTTGACGCCCTTGACGACGATCTTGTGCTTGTCGGGCAGGGTGCGAAGGACCTCGCCCTGCTTGCCCTTGTCCTTGCCCGCCACGACGATCACCGGATCGCCCGGCGCGAGGTCGAGCCAGCGGCGTTTTGTCTGCGGCTTGTTACGAAGCATTGGTTACAGCACCTCCGGCGCGAGGCTGATGATCTTCATGAAGTTGCGCTCGCGCAGCTCGCGTGCGACGGGCCCGAAGATTCGCGTGCCGCGCGGGTTGTTGGCCTGGGCCAGCAGAACGGCCGCATTCTCGTCGAATCGAATCAGAGAGCCGTCTGGGCGCCGGTACTCCTTGGTGACGCGCACTACCACAGCCTTCACGACCTCGCCCTTCTTGACCTGACCGCCGGGCTGCGCCGACTTGACAGTGGCGGTGATGATGTCACCCACCGACGCGTATTTGCGATAGTGCCCGCCGGCCACGCGGATGCACAGGAGCTCTTTGGCTCCCGAGTTGTCCGCGACCTTGAGGCGAGTTTCCTGCTGTATCACTTGGCTTTCTCAACGATCTCCAATACCCGCCAGCGTTTCTCTTTGGAGATGGGGCGCGTTTCGGTGATGCGGACGAGGTCGCCGACGCCACACTCGTTCTTCTCGTCGTGGACCTTGAACTTCGTGCGCTGCTGGACAGTCTTCTTGTAAAGCCGGTGCGCCTTGGACGTTCCGACCTGGACGATGACCGTCTTTTCTCCCTTGTCCGAGATCACAGTGCCCAGGCGGACCTTGCGCTGGCCGCGCGTGGACGATTCGACTGCAGTCTGCATCGGGTTCGCCACGCTCATTTCTCTGCCTTCTTGGCCCGGCCGCGCTTGGGTTTGACGTCCTCAGCGGGCTCCAACGCCGCTGCCGGCTTCTCCGGCTCCGCTTCGGCGAGGGCGACTGCGGTAGCCTCGGGGGCCACGTGCGCGACGATGCCGAAGTCTCGTTCCCGGAGCACCGTCATGATGCGCGCGATGTCGTGGCGCACCTTCGAGATCTGGCTGGAATTCTCCAGCTGCCCCACCGCGTGCTTGAACCTGAGCTCGTAGAGCTCTCGGCGGGCAGCCTTGAGCCTGTCACCCAGCTGGTCTTCCTCCAGGACCCGCAGCTCGTCCACTTTCATCGAGCTGCCCCCTGCGCGGCAGAGTCCACGCTCACGAAGCGGGTCTTGATCGGCAGCTTCGAAGCGGCGAGCTTCATCGCCTCTTTGGCGATCTCAGGAGTCACGCCGCCCATCTCGAACAGGACGCGCCCCGGCTTCACGACCGCCACCCAGCCCTCCGGGTTGCCCTTCCCGGAGCCCATCCGGGTCTCCGCCGGCTTCTTGGTGATCGACTTGTCGGGAAAGACGCGGATCCAGATCTGACCGCCACGCTTGACGTGGCGGGTCATCGCACGGCGGGCCGCCTCGATCTGGCGGTTGCTCATCCAGCACGCCTCCATCGCCTGCAGGCCGTAGTCGCCGAATGCGACTGTGGCGCCACGGGTCGCGATGCCTTTGCGGCGGCCGCGGTGCATCTTGCGGTACTTGACGCGCTTCGGCATCAACATCAGCTCTTGTCCTTCGTGGTCCCCGCGCCCTTGGCGCGCGGGGGTAGGGCCTTCTTGGCGGGCGCTTTGGCGGCGGGCTTGGCCTTCGCCGCGGCTTTCGGTTTGGTCTCGGCCTTGGTGGCGGCAGCAGTCTTGGCTTTCGGTGCCGGCTTGGCGGCCGTCTTGGCTTTGGCCGCGGGTTTGGCAGGGGCGTCGACAGAAGCCTTGGCTCGGGTTGCCGTCGCGCGCGGCTTCGTCTCGACCTCGGCCGGCTCCTCTTTGGCCGGCTTCGCCGCCGTTCGCGTTCGCTTGGGTGCGGGTGTGGCGACAGCTTCCGGCTGAGCCACGGCCTCGACGGCAACCTGGGGCTCGGCTGCGACCTCGGCGACCCCCAGCTGCGGCGCCAGCACTTCGGCGATCGGCGCGCCGTCGGCGGCGGCAGCCAGCCGGCGCACCGGCGCAGCCTGGTCCTTGTAGATCCAGCACTTGACCCCGATCGCGCCGAACGTGGTGCTCGCGGTGGCGCGGCCGAAGTCGATGTTGGCACGAAGCGTGTGCAGCGGGACGCGGCCTTCGCGGTCCCACTCGCGGCGAGCCATCTCGGCGCCGCGGAGGCGGCCGCCGCAATAGATCCGGACGCCCTTGGCGCCCGAGCGCATGGTCCGCAGGATGGCCTGCTTCATCGCGCGCTTGTAGCTGATGCGGCGCTCGATCTGCGAGGCGATGTTCTCCGCCACCAGCTGGGCGTCGAGCTCAGGCTGCTTGATCTCCTGGATCGAGATGCGAACGCGATTCCCGAAGCGCTTCTCGAGGTCTTCGCGAAGCTGATCGACCGACGCGCCACCCTTGCCGATAACGATGCCCGGCTTGGCGGTGTGAATGGTCACCGTGAGCTGCGCGTTGGAAGAGCGCTCGGTCTCGATCTTGGCGATTCCGGCATTGCGCAGCCGCGCGAGGATGACGCGACGCATCTCGAGATCCTCGTGAAGCATCTTCGTGTAGTCCTTGGGGTTGGCGAACCAGTTCGCCTCCCAAGGGCGGAACACTCCAAGCCGGAACGCGTTCGGATGGACTTTATGACCCAATTAGGCAGATTCCTTTTTCTGTGTGCGCTGCGTGCGCCCGGCTTTCTGTGCCCCCTGCGCCCGCGCAACGCCCTGAGGCTGGTCTTCGACGACCGCCGTGATGTGGCAGGTGCGGTGGAAGAACTCGTGCGCCATGCTCCGGCTGACCGGCCGGCGCCGCTTGAAGGTGGGGCCCTCGTCGATTAGGACCTGCTTGAGGACCAGGTCGTCGCGGTTCAGGTTGAAGTTGTGCTCGGCGTTGGCGGCCGCCGACTTTATCGCCTTGGCGACGTCGCGTGCGGCGTGCTTGGGGGAGAACTCGAGCTGTGCGAGAGCGTCCGTCACCTTCATGCCCTTGACGGAGTCGGCCACGAGCCTCGCCTTGCGTGGCGCGCGCCGGACAAACCTCTGCACCGCTGAAACTTCCATCGTTGCCACTCTTACTTCAGAGCCGTTGACTTTTCGGTGTGCGTGCCGTGCCCACGGAAATGCCGGGTGGGCGCGAACTCGCCCAGCCGGTGGCCGACCATGTTCTCGCTGATGAAGACGGGCACGTGCTTGCGACCGTCGTGCACGGCGATGGTGTGCCCGACCATGTCGGGGTAGATCACGGAGGCGCGCGCCCAGGTGCGGATGATCTTCTTGTCCTTGGTCGCGTTCATCCTGTCGACCTTGGCCTTCAGCTGCGGGCTGATGAACGGTCCCTTCTTGAGTGAGCGTGACACTTACTTCTTTCTTCCCTTCTTTTCGCGGCGGCGGATGATCAGCTTGTCGGACGCCTTCTTAGGCTTGCGCGTCCGGTAGCCGAGGGCAGGCTTGCCCCATGGAGTCTTCGGATTGCCGCCGGGGCCGGTCTTGCCCTCACCACCACCATGGGGATGGTCCCGCGGGTTCATCGTCGAACCGCGAACGGTGGGCCGGACTCCGAGCCACCGGCTGCGGCCGGCCTTCCCGCCCGACTCGTTCTCGTGCTCGATGTTACCGACCTGGCCGATGGTGGCCTGGCAGCGCACGTGGATGCGGCGCAGCTCGCCGGAAGGCATGCGGATGACGGCGTAGTCGCCTTCCTTCGCAAGCAGCTGCGCTGACGCGCCCGCAGAACGGACGAGCTGGCCACCGCGACCGAGCGTCAGCTCGATGTTGTGGATCGTCGAGCCGACCGGGATGTTCGCCAGAGGGATCGCGTTGCCGATGCGGACCGGCGCCTCCTCTCCGCTCTCGATGGGATCGCCGACCTTCAGGCCGAGCGGCGCGAGGATGTAGCGCTTCTCGCCGTCCTTGTAGTGGATCAAGGCGATGCGGGCGCTCCGGTTCGGGTCGTACTCGATCGTCGCGACGCGCCCGGGAACGCCGTGCTTGTCACGCTTGAAATCGATCTTCCGGTAGAGCTTGCGGTAGCCACCGCCCTGGTGGCGCGTGGTGATGCGCCCCTGGTTGTTCCGGCCGGCGTGGGTCGGCAGCGATTCGACGAGGGTCTTCTCGGGCTCGTCGGTGGTTATCTCCTCGAACCCGGCGATCGTCATGAAACGGCGCCCTGGGCTCGTCGGCTTGAACTTGCGTAGCGGCATGGCTTCTATACGCTCCCGAACAGCCCTTCGATCTTTTGTCCGGGCCCGAGGGTGACGATCGCCTTCTTCCAGTCAGCCGTGTGGCCGATCGATCCCAGGCGGCGCATGCTGCGGCGGCGCTTGCCTCGCATGCTCACGGTGTTCACGTCTTTGACCTTGATCCCCTGAGCCTGGTACTGCTCCTCCAGGGCCTTCTTGATGTCGGTCTTCGAGGCCTGCTGGGCGACGCGGAACGTGTACCGGCCCTGCGTGTAGAGCTGGTAAGTGCGCTCGGTGATGACCGGGCCGATCACGATCTCAGAGGCGGCCCTCGTCGTCATATGGCCTCCTGCTCCGATGTTTCCTCGGTCTCGTGCTCGTGATGCGCCGAAGCGTTCGCCCTGGAGCGCGACTCCGGCCGCCCGAAGTTGTCCTCGAGCAGCTCCAGGCAGTCCTTCGCGAGCAGGAGGTACGTGTGGGTGAAGAGGTCGCGGATGTTCAGGTTTCGGGCAAGGATGATCTTGGACCCGGCCAGGTTCTCGAACGAGCGGCTGACGACGTAGCTCGGTGCCGGCAGGACGACGAGGGTGGTGTCGTCGAAGCCGATGGCCGCAATGAGGTCCGCAGCCAGCTTCGTGCGCGGCTCCTCGAAACCGAAACCATCGATCACTCTCACGCGGCCCTCGATCGCCTTCTGCGAGAGGGCGGAGCGGAGCGCAAGACGGCGCATCTGCTTGGGCATGCGCTGGCTGTAGTCACGGGGACGCGGGCCGAACACCACGCCGCCACCCTTCATGGACGGCTCGCGGATGGAACCGTGGCGCGCACGTCCGGTGCCCTTCTGGCGGTACGGTTTGGCGCCGCCACCCGAAACCTGGCCGCGATTCTTGGTCGAGGCGGTGCCCTGCCTGGCGTTCGCCATCTGGCGGACGTAGGCCTGGTGCATCACAGGCGCGTTCGGCTCCTCGGCGAAGATGAGCTTGGGGAGGCGCACCTCACCATGGCGCTCGCCGGCGGAGTCGAACAGAGGCACCTGGAGCGGGTCCTCTTCCTTCTCTTTGCGCTTCGTGGCGGCCGCCTTGGTCGTGGTTGCCTTCGTCCTGGCGGTCGTCGCCTTCACAGTCGCTCTGGCTGTCGTCTTCGTGGTGGTGGGCTTTCTCGCCGCCATCAGACCTTCCTCGGGTTCGGCTTGCCGGCCGGGCCCTTGGCCTTCTGCTTCTTGGTCGACTGGCGTACAAGCACCAGCGCGCCCTTCGCGCCAGGCACGCCGCCCCGGATCAGGAGCAGGTTCCGCTCCGCATCGACGCGCACGACCTTGTAGGCACGCGAGGTGGTGCGCTCGTTGCCCATCTGGCCGGCCATGCGCACGCCTTTGAACACACGTGCCGCGTCGGTGGCGCCGATGGCGCCCGGCTGCCTGACGTTCATGGAGCCGTGCGACTCGGGGCCGCGGCTGAACTTGTGCCTCTTGATCAACCCCTGGAAACCCTTGCCTTTGGAGGTGGAGGTGACGTCGACGAGCTCGCCTGCACTGAAGATCTCAGCCTTCAGCTCCTGTCCTGCCTCGAGGCCGTCATAGCCGCGGATCTCGACCACGTGCATGTGCGGCTCGAAACCTGCCTTCTTGAACTCGCCAAGCAGCGGCTTCGTGAACTTGCGGTCGGGCTCGACCTCGAATGCGATGCGCGCGGCCGAGTATCCGTCCTTCTCGGTCGTACGCAGGCCCAGCACCTTGCAGGGCCCTGCCTCGAGAACAGTCACGGCCGATGTCGTGCCATCGGGGTTGAAGAGCTGGGTCATTCCCAGCTTTCTTGCCAAGAGACCCTTCATCCCCGGCCCCCCCTCTCATGTCTCCCCCCAAAGGGGGAGATGATCGGTCGTTCGTTCCTCATGATTTGATCTCAATGCTGACGCCGGCGGGGAGGCTGAGCCGCATCAGCGCGTCGACCACGCGCGGGTTGGGGTCGAGGATGTCGACGATGCGCTTATGGGTGCGCATCTCGAACTGCTCGCGGGAGTCTTTGTCGATGAAAGGCGAGCGGATGACTGTGAGCTTTGAGATCTCGGTCGGGAGAGGGATGGGGCCGGCTGTGCGCGCGTTGGTACGGCGGGCGGTGTCCACGATCTTGTCCGCCGCCTGATCCAGCACTCTGTGGTCGTAGGCCTTGAGCCGGATCCGTATCTTCTGCGCCACCTGTTAGAGGACCCCTTCCTTTCCCGGTCTGAAATCGCGGTGATGGGGTGCGGATTTCAGACCGAAGTGCGCATGGCAACAGGTGGCCTGGGTCCCCCAGGCCACCTCACCCGCGGAAAACACAGCACAAGCGGTGCTAGCCACGACCGTTATCAGTTGCATTCCAGTTGCCATCCGCACGTTCGAGCCTCTCCCCCCTTCCTTTACTTGATGACTTCGGTGGCCACGCCGGCCCCCACCGTCTTGCCGCCTTCGCGGATGGCGAACCGGAGCCCCTGCTCGATGGCGATCGGCTCACCGAGGGTGATCTCCATCACGACGTTGTCGCCGGGCATCGTCATCTCGACACCTTCGGGCAGCTTGACCTCGCCCGTGACGTCGGTCGTACGCATGTAGAACTGCGGGCGGTAGCCGGTGAGGAACGGCGTGTGGCGCCCTCCCTCTTCCTTGGTCAGGACATAGACCTGGGCCAGGAACTGGGTATGCGGCTTGATCGAGCCGGGCTTGCACAGCACTTGCCCGCGCACGACGTCTTCCCGCTTGACACCACGCAGCAGCGTGCCGACGTTGTCGCCGGCCTGGCACTCGTCCATGTCCTTGTGGAACATCTCGATGGCCGTGACGACAGTCTTCGTGCTGTTCGGGTGGATCCCGACGATCTCGATCTCCTCGTTCCGCTTGAGCTTGCCGCGCTCCACACGACCCGTCGTGACGGTGCCGCGACCTTCGATCGTGAACACGTCCTCGATCGGCATAAGGAAGGGCTTGTCGATCGGCCGCTCCGGCTCGGGGATGTACGTGTCGACCGCGTTCATCAGCTCCATGATTTTTGGCGCCCACTCGGGGTCGCCCTCGAGCGCCTTGAGCGCGGAGATGCGAACAATCGGGATGTCGTCCCCCGGGTACTCGTACTTGGTGAGGAGCTCGCGCAGGTCGAGCTCGACCAGCTCGATGAACTCCTTGTCGTCGACCATGTCGCACTTGTTGAGTGCGACCACGAGGAACGGCACGCCTACCTGGCGCGCCAAGATGATGTGCTCGCGGGTCTGCGGCATGGCGCCGTCGTTGGCGGCCACGACGAGGATCGCGCCGTCCATCTGGGCAGCGCCGGTGATCATGTTCTTGATGTAGTCCTGGTGCCCGGGGCAGTCGACGTGCGCGTAGTGGCGCTTGTCGGTCTCGTACTCGACGTGAGTGATCGAGATTGTGATACCGCGAGCCTTCTCCTCAGGCGCCTTGTCGATCTGGTCGAAGGCCTTGAACTCGGCCAATCCCTTCTCCGAAAGGACCTTCGTGATGGCAGCCGTCAGCGTCGTCTTGCCATGGTCGATATGACCGATGGTCCCGACGTTGAGGTGCGGCTTGGTCCGCTCGAACTTCTTCTTCGCCACTGTTTCCTCCTAGCTAACTTCGCGACGTTGTGCGGCGGCCGACAGCTTCGGCCAGGTTTCCGGGCATCTCTGCGTAATGACTGAACTCCATCGAGTAGGTCGCCCTTCCCGAGGTCATGGACCGAAGCTCGGTAGCGTAACCGAACATCTCGGCAAGGGGTACGTGGGCCTTGACGTTCTGCGACGTCCCTCGTCCTTCCATCCCGAGGATGTGGCCGCGGCGAGAGGACAGGTCGCCCATCACATCGCCGAGGTACTCCTCGGGCATGACGACATCGACCTTCATGATCGGCTCCAGCAGGTACGGCTGGGCCTTGCGCATGGCGTCCTTTACGGCCATCGAGCCGGCGACCTGGAAGGCCATTTCGCTCGAGTCCACCGCGTGGTACGAGCCGTCCACCAGCGCGACGATGATGTCGACGACCGGGTAGCCGGCGACGACTCCGGACTGGAGCGCCTCCCTGACCCCCTTCTCGACCGCGGGGATGAACTCGCGCGGGATGCGGCCCTGGGTGATCTTGTCCTCGAAAACGAACCCGCTGCCGGTCTCGCCTGGCCGGACGTCCACCTCGGCGTGGCCGAACTGGCCCTTGCCACCCGACTGGCGCACAAATCGTCCGACGCCGTGGGCCGGCCTCTTGATCGCCTCCTTGTAGGCGACCTGCGGCTTGCCCTGGTTGGCGTCGACTTTGAACTCGCGCATCAGGCGGTCGATGATGATCTCGAGGTGCAGCTCGCCCATGCCGGCGATGATGGTCTGCCCTGTCTCGTCATCGGTGTGGACCTTGAACGTCGGGTCCTCCTCGGTGAGGCGCTGCAGCCCAAGGGACAGCTTGTCCTGGTCGACCTTGGTCTTCGGCTCGATAGCGACCGAGATCACCGGCTCGGGGAACGTGATCGATTCGAGGAGGATCGGGTGGCTCTCGTCCGCCAGCGTGTCGCCGGTGGTCGTGTACTTCAGACCGACAGCGGCCGCGATGTCCCCAGTGAACACCTCGTCGACGTCCTCGCGACGGATGGCGTGCATTCGCAGGATGCGGCCGATCCGCTCCTTGCGCCCGTTGGACGCGTTGAGCACGCCCGACCCGGCCTTCAGCCGGCCTGAGTAGACGCGGAAGAACGTGAGCTTGCCGACCCCCTGCGGGTCCATCTGGATCTTGAAGGCAAGGGCCGAGAACGGCTCGGCGTCTTCGTGCTCGCGCACCAACAGGGCCCCGGTCTTGGGGTCGGTGCCTTCGACCGCCGGCACGTCCGCGGGCGAAGGCAGGTAGTCGACCACCGCGTCCAGGATCGGCTGCACGCCACGGTTGCGCAGGGCCGCCCCGCACAGCACGGGCACCAGGATCCCGGCGACGGTGCCCCTGCGCAGGGCCGCCATGATCTGGTCCTCGGTCGGCTCCTTCTCGTCGAGATACAGGTGCATGATCGCGTCGTCGAAGTCGGCCACGGCCTCGATGAGGTCATGGCGGTGCTGCTTGATCAGCTCCCCCATGCCGGCCGGGATCTCCAGCGACTCCGTGTTGGTGGTGCCCAGGTCGTCCGTGTAGACGATCGCCTGCTTGGTCACGAGATCGACGTAACCGGTGAAGGCGTCCTCGGCCCCGATCGGCAGCTGGATGGGCACCGCACGGGCTCCAAGGCGCGTGCGAATCGACTGCAGGGAGCCATAGAAGTCAGCCCCGATGCGGTCCATCTTGTTGATGAAGGCGATCCGGGGCACGCCGTAGCGATCGGCCTGGCGCCACACCGTCTCTGACTGCGGCTCCACGCCGGCGACCGCGTCGAAGACCGCTACCGCGCCGTCGAGCACGCGCAGGCTGCGCTCGACCTCGACGGTGAAGTCCACGTGCCCGGGTGTGTCTATGATGTTGATCGCGTGGTCGCGCCATTGCGCGGTCGTGGCGGCCGACGTGATCGTGATCCCGCGCTCCTTCTCCTGGACCATCCAGTCCATGGTCGACGCGCCCTCGTGCACCTCGCCCATCTTGTGGATGCGGCCCGCGTAGAACAGGATGCGTTCGGTCGTGGTCGTTTTACCCGCATCGATGTGGGCCATGATCCCGATGTTCCGGGTCTTCTCGATCGCGACCGGACGCTCCGTCATCTTGAGTGCCAAGCTCATCTCTCTTGTCTAGTACCGGAAATGGGAGAAAGCCTTGTTGCTTTCCGCCATCCGGTGTGTTTCTTCTTTGCGCTTGACTGCCCCGCCGGTGTTCTGGGACGCGTCAAGGATCTCGAATGCCAGCTTCTCGGACATGCTCTTGCCGCCTCGCTGGCGGGCGAAGCGCACGATCCAGCGGCGGGCCAGGGCAAGCCGGCGCTCCGGCCTGATCTCGACCGGGACCTGGTAGGTCGCGCCGCCGACACGCCGGGGCTTGACCTCGAGCAGCGGGGTGGCGTTGCGGAGCGCTGAATCGAACACCTCGAGCGGCTCCTTCTTGGCCTGCTTGCTGGCGCGGGCGAGCGCGTCATAGACGACCTTCTCGGCAGTCGAACGCTTGCCTTTGCTCATGACCACGTTCACGAACTTGGCGATCGCCTCCGATTGGTAGACCGGATCGGGCGCGATGACACGCTTGACAGGACGGCTGCGACGAGGCATCTAGGCCGCCTTGCTCTTTTCCCGCTTGGCGCCGTACTTCGAGCGGGCCTTCTTGCGGTTCTTGGTGCCGGCCGTGTCCAGCGTGCCGCGGATGATGTGGTAGCGCACGCCCGGAAGATCCTTGACGCGGCCGCCCCGGATGAGCACCACGGAGTGCTCCTGGAGGTTGTGTCCGATGCCCGGGATGTAGGCGGTGACCTCGATCCCGGTCGTCAGGCGGACGCGGGCAACCTTCCGAAGGGCGGAGTTCGGCTTCTTCGGCGTCTGGGTATAGACGCGCACGCAGACTCCCCGCCGCTGCGGTGAGCCCTTGAGGGCCGGCGCCTTAGACTTCGCTCTGGCCGCCCTGCGCCCGGTGCGGACCAGCTGCTGGATTGTGGGCAAACGCATCTCCCGAACAACGGCTCAAATCCCATGCGGCAGTAGCCGATTGGGCGACAAACGATGAGTATACCCAAAAAACGGCCCCCCCAAGCGACGCCCAGGCGCGGCCATTACTTCGATCCAGCACCCGAAGTCGCCTCCAGGCCGCGCACTGTTCATCTGCACGCCGGCGATCTCGCCCTCGAGCTCCAGGCCGATCGAGGCGTCTTCGGATCGCGGGCCGTCGACCTGGGAACCCTGGTGCTGATCAAGGAGGCCCCATCACCGCCTCCCGAGGGGGACCTCCTGGACCTTGGCAGCGGCTACGGTCCGATCGCGATCGCGCTCGCCCGACGCTCTCCGGCCGCCCGGGTGTGGGCTGTAGATGTCAACGAGCGGGCCCTCGAGCTGACGCGGGCCAACGCCGAAGCGGCCAAGACCCCCAACGTGATCGCGAGCCTTCCGGATGAGATGCCTGCGGATGTGCGATTCGCCGCCATCTACTCCAACCCGCCGGTCCGGGTCGGCAAAGGCCCGCTCCACGAGCTGCTCCTGCGCTGGCTTCCACGCCTCGCCCCCGGCGCCAGCGCCTACCTCGTGGTGCAGCGCAACCTTGGATCGGACTCGCTGGCGGCATGGCTGGCCGCTGAGGGTTGGCAGGTGCAGCGGCTCAAGTCCAAGAAGGGCTACCGGGTGCTGTCGGTCGCCGCCGGAGCGCCGTCCCGAGAAGCGGATGGCCCCGCTGCCGAACCTATACTCAGGCGCGACCCCCCTTCGACCTGAGGTAACTGGGAGCCGGCTTGGCCACACCCGTCCTGGAGATCAAAGACCTCAGAACCTACATCCGCCAGCGCAGGTCGCTGGTGCACGCGGTGGACGGGGTGTCTCTTCGTATCGAGCAGGGCGAGACGCTGGGGCTCGTAGGCGAGTCGGGATGCGGCAAGAGCATGACGGCGATGTCGATCATGAAGCTCCTGCCGGGCGGCGGCTACATCGCCTCGGGCTCGATCAGGCTGTCGGGCCAGGAGATCGTCCAGCTCGAAGATGACGAGATGCGCAGGCTCCGGGGCAACGAGGTGGCGGTGATCTTCCAGGACCCGATGACCTCGCTCAACCCGACCATGACGATCGGCAACCAGATCGCGGAGTCCCTTCGGATCCACCGCGGCTGGAGGCCCGACCAGGCCCTGGCTCGGGCCGAGGAGGTGCTCGGCGTCGTCGGCATGCCCAAGCCCAAGGAGCGCCTGCACCAGTACCCGCACCAGCTGTCCGGGGGCCTGCGCCAAAGGGTGATGATCGCGATGGCGCTCGCCTGCGAGCCCAAGCTCCTGATCGCGGACGAGCCGACGACCGCGCTGGACGTCACCATCCAGGCGCAGATCCTGACCCTGCTCGACAACCTGAAGCGCGAGTACCGGATGGCCGTGCTGCTGATCACGCACGACCTCGGCGTGATCGCCGGCCGCGCTGACAGGGTGGCCGTCATGTACGCCGGCAAGATCGTCGAGGAGGCACCGATCGACGAGCTCTTCTCCAACACGCACCACCCTTACGCCGAGGCCCTCCTGCAGTCGATCCCCAAGCCCGACCAGGAGCAGTCGCAGCCGCTGTACAGCATCCCGGGCATCCCCCCGGACCTCTCGCGCCCGCCGTCGGGGTGCCGCTTTCATCCGCGGTGCCGCTATGCAACGCGCGAGTGCGCGTTGAGGGAGCCCCTGCTCGACGGCGAGGACTCCCGCCACCTCTACGCATGCTTTCATCCGGTGGGCGGGGTCCGGCCGAGCCGGGTGGCGGTCGACGAGGCGGTCGCGGGATGAGCATCGGAGAGGTGGTCAGGCTGGACCCGACGCGGAGCCCGCGCTCGGGGCCCCTGGTCGACGTCCGCGACGTCGTCAAGGAGTTTCCCGTCACGCGAGGTGTTGTCATCCCGCGAAAGATCGGCACCGTCAAGGCGGTGTCCAACGTGTCCCTTTCGATCGCCAAGGGCGAGACGTTCGGCCTCGTCGGTGAGTCTGGCTGCGGAAAGACGACGCTGGGGCGCCTGGTGGTTGCCCTCGAGAAGCCGGACTCCGGCTCGATCTGGTTCGACGGGGACGACCTCAGCAAGCTGAGCCGGGGGCGACTGCGGGCGAAAAGAAAGGCGATGCAGCTGATGTTCCAGGACCCCTACTCGTCGCTCGACCCGCGCATGCGGGTGGGCGACATCCTTTCGGAGCCGCTCGCCATACACCACGTCGGGAGCTCGGCGGAGCGTCGCACGAGGGTTCGCGAGCTGCTGCAGGAGGTCGGTCTGAATCCTCGCGCTGTGGAGAGATACCCACACGAGTTCTCGGGCGGCCAGCGCCAGAGGATCGGCCTGGCCCGCGCGCTGGCGCTCAACCCGAGGCTGATCGTCGCCGACGAGCCGGTGTCCGCCCTGGACGTCTCGATCCGCTCCCAGATCTTGAACCTCATGAACCGGCTCCAGGAGACCCACGACCTGACTTACATCGTCATCTCGCACGATCTCGGGGTGATCCGCTACGTGTCCGACCGAATCGGGGTCATGTACCTGGGCAAGCTGGTCGAGATCGGGCCGGCCGGCGCTGTGTACAACCGGCCCGCGCATCCCTACACGCAGGGACTCCTCAGCTCGGTGCCGGTGCCCGACCCAAGGCTCGAGCGCGGCAAGTTGAAGCTGGTTCCCCGCGGCGAGCTCCCCTCCCCCGTCAACCCTCCATCAGGCTGCAGGTTTCGCACGCGCTGCCCCAGGGCCCAGGACCTTTGCGCCGAGGTCGAGCCGCCGCTGCGGCGGTTCGAGACCGGCCAGCTGGCGGCGTGCCATTTTCCACTCGAACGGCCTGACTGAAGGTGGCGTCCCCACCTGGCCACGCTTGAGGCGTGGCCCTCCTCCCCGCCAGCGGGGAGGGGTGGTAGATCCGGCTTTCGCCGGCTCTACCTCCGCTGCAGCCTCACCTCGAACGCGTCACGCATCGCGTCGCCGATCAGGTTGAACGCCACGACGGTGATCACGATCGCAAGGCCCGCGGGATAGATCAGCCACCAGTAGCCGGCGAACGTGTAGCTCACGCCGTTCGAGAGCATGCCTCCCCAGTTGGTGGCGGGCGGCGGTACTCCGAGACCCAGGAAGGACAGGGCGGCGATGGTCAGGATTGCATCGGCGACCTGGAACGTGGCGTTGACCATGATGGTGCCGATCGTGTTGGGGATGATGTGCCTCAGCACGATCCGGACGTCGCCGCCGCCCATGACGCGCACGGCGTCCACGTATTCGCGTGTTCGAAGGCTGAGGGTCTCACCGCGGATGAGGCGCGCCGGAACCAGCCATGCCACCAGCGCGACTATGAAGATCAGCATCGGGAGGCTGGGCACGAACATCGCCGCCAGCACAAGCAGCAGGAACAGGGTCGGGATCGCCAGCATCGAGTCGACGATCCGCATCATCACCTGGTCCAGCCAGCCGCCGACGAAACCGGCGATGGCACCCCAAAGCACTCCGAACGTGGTCGCCAGGAGGGCGGCGATGACGCCAATCTCGAGCGAGGTCTGGCCCCCCACCATCAGGCGGCCGAGCACGTCGTAGCCCACATTGTCCGTGCCGAGCGGATGTGCAGGGCTGGGCGGCAGGGTGAACTGGGTGATGTCCGTGTTGATCTGGTCGGTGTGATAGAGGAGCGGCCCGACGAAGCAGAACAGGAACATGAACACCACGACACCAAGTCCGGCCACCGCCAACCGGTTCTCGACGAAGACGTATGCGGCGAGCTTCCAGGCGCTGCCCGCCACCTTGGCCTCGCCCCCTTCGGCCAGGGCGCGAACCTCAGGAACCGGCAGGCTGTCGAGCTCGCTGACCGTGGGCTCGCTCATTCGGTGATCCTCACTCGTGGGTCGACGACCGCATAGCCGATGTCGGCCAGCAGGTTGCCGACCACCGTGGCGACAGCGACGACCAGGGTCACCCCAAGCAGCACCGGAAAGTCGCGCGTTCGCGCGGAGTCCCAGAACAGGAGACCCATGCCGGGGTAGTTGAAGATTGCCTCGACGATCAATGCCCCGCTGAAGATGCCGGGGAGGCTGAGGCCCAGCAGCGTGACGATCGGTATGAGGGCGTTGCGGAGCACGTGCCTGTAGAGCACGCCTGTGTTCGAGACGCCCTTCGCCCTGGCGGTGCGGACGTAGTCCTGGACCAGGTTGTCGAGCATCGACGAGCGCATGTAGCGGCTGAAGAGCGCGATCGTGACCAGCGCCAGCGTCACGACCGGCAGCACCAGCGATGCGAGCTGCTCCGGATCGAGGTAGGTGCTGATGTCGCCCTGGGGCCCCTGCGGCGACAGGACGTTCAGGTCGACTGAGAAGAAGATGATCAGGATCAGGCCCAACCAGAAGGTCGGCATCGAGTACAGCGCGAAAGACAGGGTCGTGAAGAAGTAATCCTCCACCTTGTTGCGTCGAACCGCCTGCATGATTCCGAGCGGGACGGCGATAGCCAGGGCCAGAAGGGTCGATGCGCCCAGAAGGATGATCGTCTTCGGGAGGTGATCTCCCAGCAGTGTGCCAACGCCCTCGTTGAGCCTGTACGAGAAGCCGAGATTTCCGTGCAGCAGCTGGTTCAGATAGAAGAGGTATTGCTGCCAGGTCGGTAGGTCCAAGCCGTTGTCGCGGTTGAACTCCGCGATCGAGACGGGCGACGCCCGGGTCCCCAGTATTGCCCTTGCGACCCCGCCCGGAAGGAGGCGCGTGAGGACGAACGTGATGATCGTTACGCCGAGTACAACTACGGCGGATTGACCCAGCCTCCTGAGCAGGAAACCGGTCATGGCCTAAGCATATTGAGGGAGGCGGCCGGGCAGCACAGCCCGGCCGCC
This sequence comes from Chloroflexota bacterium, assembly GCA_005880945.1. Lineage (GTDB taxonomy): Bacteria > Chloroflexota > Dormibacteria > Dormibacterales > Dormibacteraceae > Palsa-872. The sequence continues at coordinate 22,416 of VBIU01000006.1, forward strand.
TGGTGTGACTAGGACGACGTGAAGTACCAGTTCTCCGGGTTGAGCTGCAGAAGCGGATCCTGCGGGTCCCAGCCGTGCAGCGTCTTCTTCACCATCGACAGCTGGGCGTTGGCCACCGGGATCCACACCACGGGCAGGTCCTTGGCCAGGAAGTCCTCGTACGTGTAAAGGCTCTTTAGATCATTGCTCTCGGTGGTCGCAACAGTGTTGGCGTCGTTGGTCGCGTCGGAGTACAACCCGGCGTTCGAGCCCGCGCCGGTCGAGAAGATCTCGTCGCCGGTCGGGTAGTAGTCGGGAGCGAAGATCCAGCCGCCGCCCCAGTTCGCCATGTCCCAGTTTGGGTTGCCGCCGAATGCCGTGCTGATCACGGTGTCGAACGGCGCCGACGACAGATTGATCTCGATGCCGGCCTTTGAAAATGCTGTCTTCAGGACCTGCATCTCCTGGTCGACGACCACCTGGCCGGACGCGTACTGGAGGTTGAAGCTGGCCTTGGCGCCCGCCTTGACTCCCTCACCACACTGGCCCGGCCCGGTGCCCGGGCTCGTGCATGTGCTGACGCCGCCTGGGTTGACCGCCCAGCCGTTGTCCTTGAGCAGCTTCGCAGCAGCGTCTGGGTCGTACGGGTATGGGTTCGAGCGCTCGAACGCGTCCGCGTAATTGTTATCCGGCTGGATGGGCACCGGCCCGTAGTCCGGCGACGCATATCCCTTGAAGATGTTCTTGACCATCGTGGGCTGGTCGATCAAATGCTGCATCGCCTGCCGGAAATAGAGCTGCTTGTAGATCGCGCCGTTCTTGGGGTTGCCGAAGTTCTCCGGGAAGTACGTGATCGACCATCCGATCCAAGGCGCGAACGTGTAGTTCTTGAGGGATGCCTTCTGGTCGACGTCCTGGTTTGGAATGTACCCGTAGTCGACGCCGCCCGCGTGGACGACATTGAACTCGGCGGTGTCCGTCGTGTAAGGCTGCTCGTCGAATTCGGCGAGGGTGGGCTTGACCGGCCCGGAGTACCCCGGGTTAGGGACCAATGCGACGTGGCCGTCGGTGCTCATCGACTTCAGCTTCCACGGCCCGCTGACCACCTGCCAGAGCGGGTTGGTGTTGTAGGTGCCGACCGACTTGGACTGACCGTCCAGGTACTTGTAGACCTGGACCGCCTTCTTGGGGTCGCGATCGTAATCTCCGATCGGGCTGGAGTCGGACGTCTTGTCCCACGCATGCTGGGGCATGGGCGTGATCTGGCTGAGCTCGTTGTAGGTGAAGAAGTACGAGCCGTACACCTTGTCGAGTGTGAAGACGGCGGTCTGGTCGTCGGGGAAGGTCATCGCGACCACGTTGTCGGGGAACTCTTTCGGCGAGTAAGCCGCCCAGCTCCCGATGTTGGCCTTCAGCATGTTCATCCAGAACTCGATGTCGCGGGACGTGATCTTGGTGCCGTCAGACCAGTTCCAACCTTTGAGCTTCATGGTCACCGTCTTGCCGCCGTCGGTATAGACGGGTTCGTTGGCGAGGCTCAGGCTTGAGTTGAGCGCCACCTTGCCGTCCTGGCCGAACCAGTAGAGAGGCCTGAACATCAGGAACTGGAACTGGCTGAGGTTGGCGACGCTGAAGTAGCCGCCCGACGTGAGCGGGAATATGTAGTTGGGCTTGGCGTCCGGCAGCTCGGCAAACGTCGCCGTCCCGCCTGTGAGTCTTTGCCCGCCTGAAGTGCCACCGCCGCAGGCGGCGAGCACGAGTGCCACCATCGGCAGGATCGTTACGGCGCGCAAACCGGTTGTGCGCATAAGACTTCCCTCGTAATTCCCTGCTGCCATCTTCCCGACACCGCACGTGGAGCCCGGGGCGAGAGCTCGCCGGCAGAAGGTCTACTCCGGGGCGATTGTGTGGCCGTTGCCGGGAGGTGTCAAGTCAAGCCCTCGGCCGGCTCGGCCCCTACGCGTAATGGCAGGCCGCGATCTGGTCCTTCCCGACCGGGCGCAGGAGGGGCTCCTCGACGGCGCAGCGCTCTGTCGCGATCGGGCAGCGGGTCCGGAAATGACATCCGGAAGGCGGATTGATCGGGCTCGGTATGTCGCCCTTCAGCACGGTCCTCTCACGGCGGTAAGCGGGGTCAGGCACCGGGACCGCTGAGATCAGCGCCTGCGTGTAGGGGTGCTTCGGGTTGCGAACCAGCTCCTCGGCCGGCCCTACTTCGACGATCTTCCCGAGGTACATGACCGCGATCCGGTCGCTCACCTGTTCGACCACAGCCATGTTGTGGGCGACGAAAAGGTAGGTGAGGTTGAACTCCTTCTGCAGGTCGCTCAGCAGGTTCAAGACCTGGGATTGGATCGAGACGTCCAGCGCCGATACCGGCTCGTCGGCGATGACCAGGTTCGGTGTCAGAGCGAGGGCGCGGGCGATGCCGATGCGCTGTCGCTGTCCGCCGCTGAACTCGTGCGGGAACCGGCCGCGGTGCTGCCCGCGCAGCCCGACGATCTCGAGCAACCGGTTGACAGCAGCCTCGCGCTCTTTCGGCGAGCCGATGCCGTGGACGACGAGGCCCTCGGCGATGATCTCGCCCACCGGCATCCTCGGGTTGAGGGAGCCATAAGGATCCTGGAAGATGATCTGCATGTCGCGGCGGATCTTCTTCATCTCGTTTGCCGATGCCTTGAAGACGCTCTTGCCCTCGAGGAGCACCTCACCGCTGGTCGGCGGGATCAAGCGCAGGATCGTGCGCGCGACAGTCGACTTTCCTGAGCCCGACTCGCCGACGAGACCCAACGTTTCGCCTCGCTGAATGTCGAAGCTCACCCCGTCGACAGCCTTCACCCAGGCCACCGGCAGTTGAAGCAGGCCGCCCTTGATCGGGAAGTGCTTGACCAGGTCGCGCACCTCTAGCAGCGGGCCCTTTCGGGTGGGCGACGCCGCTTCGACTTCCGCGACGAGCTCCCGGCTCATACGGAGACGGACTCCGTGTCCTTCAGCTTCTGGACTTCCGGATAGAGGAAGCAAGAGACCAGGTGATCGGGCGCGATATTCGCCAGCGACGGGACATACCTGTCGCACGGCTCGAACCGCTTGGGGCAGCGAGGATGGAACGAGCAGCCGGGTGGGATCGTCAGCGGGTTCGGCACGTTGCCCCGGATGACATGCAGCCGGTCCTGCTTGTGGTGCAGGCGCGGGATGGATTCAAGCAGTCCGACGGTGTAAGGGTGCTTGGGGTTGCTGTAGATCTCGGCGGTGGGCGCGTGCTCGACGATCCTGCCTCCGTACATCACCGCGACGTCGTCGCACATCTCGGCGACCACGCCGAGGTCGTGCGTGATCAGCAGGATCGCGGCGTTCGTCCTCTTCTTCAGGTCTCGCATCAGCTCGAGGATCTGCGCCTGAATGGTCACGTCGAGGGCGGTGGTCGGCTCGTCGGCGATCAGCAGGTCGGGGTCGCACGCGAGCGCCATCGCGATCATGACCCTCTGGCGCATGCCGCCCGAAAGCTCGTGGGGGTATTCCTTGGCGAGGCGCTTCGCGTCTGCGATGCCGACCATCTGCAGGAGCGAGATCGCGCGCTTGCGAGCGTCGGAGGCGTCCGCCAGCTGATGGATCTCCACCGACTCCGCGATCTGGTCACCGACGCTGAACACGGGATTCAGGGCGGTCATCGGCTCCTGGAAGATCATCGATATGTCGTTCCCGCGGATCTGCTGCATCGCCGGCTCGGAGAGTGCCAGCAGGTTCTTGCCCCGGAACCTGATCTCGCCTTTGGCGACTCTCGCGTTCTTCTCGAGCAGCCGCATGACCGTGAGCGCGCTCACGCTCTTTCCGCAGCCCGACTCTCCGACCAGGCCGACGGTCCGGCCGGCGGGGATGGTGAGATTGAGGCCGCGCACGGCCCGGACGGTGCCACCGTGGACCTTGAACTGGACGTGGAGGTCTTTGATCTCGAGGACGGTCCCCTCTTTGACGATGTTCCCCGGTTTCCCGGAGAGGACCTGCGTCACCGCTGGCGGGGATCTAGAGCGTCACGGATTCCGTCGCCGACCAGGTTGATGCACAAAGCGGTGGTCACCAGGGCGATGGCCGGGAAGGCCACCAGGTAGGTCTTCCCGAGTTGAAGAGCCTCCTCGTACTGGCCGAGCAGGTTGCCCCAACTTGGCTCCGGCGGCGGAATGCTGTAGCCGAGGAACCCGAGAGCCGCCTCCAGGAGGATGATGCCGCTCACGCCCAGCGTGGCGGAGACGATGATCGGCGCCAGCGAGTTCGGGATGATGTGGCGGAAGATGATTCGATAGTCGGACGCGCCGAGGGCGCGCGCGGCCTGAACGAACTCCGACTCCCTCAATACGAGGAACTGGGCGCGCATGAGCCTGCCGATCTCGAACCAGCCCAGGAACGCGATGACAAGGACCAGGACTGTCAGGCTTACCCCACCGAAAGCGGCGGTCACCGCAACCACGACAAGGATGAACGGCATGGCGATGATGACGTCCGTCAAGCGCATCAACGCGTTGTCGATCCAGCCGCCGTAATACCCCGCGAGGGCACCCAGGATTCCGCCGATGATGATGTACCCGAGCATCGCAAGGAGTCCCACCGTGAGTGAGACGCGAGCGCCGCGGACGAGCCGGGCCAGCTCGTCCCGGCCGAGGTCGTCAGTGCCGAGCAGGTGGTCGCTCCAGGGAACTGTGACGCTCAAGCCCACGGGCAGCGCGATCACGCGGGCGTGGAACACGAATGGCTGGGTGTATGGATTTCTGTAGTTCTGGATGCGGTAGAGCTCGCCCTGGAAGACCGGGAGGACGATCGCACTGCCGACGATGAACAACAGGATGACGAGGCTGACGGTGGCGGCTCGGTGGTGGAGGAAGCGAATGACCGCCAGCCTCCAGAAACCAACCTCGCTGGGCTCCGCGACCTCGGCGACGACCAGGTCTTCTGCCGCGGCCGCCCCCCTGAGCTCGACCTCCGCTGTTAGGGCGCTCGTGACGGCGGAACCGCCGAGCATCGAGGTGTATCCCGTTGAGCCTGGCACCTTCTTCAGGGGCTGGTCGGCCATCAGTAACGAATCCTCGGATCGACGACCGCATACGCGATGTCGGCCAGCAGGTTGAACAGCACAGTCAGGGCTGCAACCAGCATGACGACGCCGAGTATGACGGGGTAGTCACGGGTCACCGTGGCCTGGAACGCCAGCAGTCCCATGCCCGGCCAGCTGAAGATGCCTTCGGTGATGACGGCACCGCTGACGATCTGCGGCGTCTGCAGGGCGACCAGGGTGATGATGGGGAGGATCGCGTTACGCAGCGCGTGCTTGTAGTTGACAGTGCGCCCTGGCAAGCCTTTGGCCTTGGCGGTACGCACGTAATCCTGGTGCAGCACCTCCAGCATGCTGGCGCGCATGAAGCGGCTGAACCCGGCGATGCTGAGGATGGAAAGCGAGATCACGGGCAGCACCATGTGCCACGCAAGGTCGTCGAGGCCTGTGTTGTTGCTCTTGTGCATGCCAAACAGCGGGAAATAGAAAGTCCCGCCCGTCGCGTGCCGCAGCCAGACCGCACCAGCGAGGAGAAGAAAGATGCCGAGCACGAAACTGGGTATGGATATCCCAACGTAGCTGGCCACCGACGTGGCCGTATCGACCTTTGAATACTGGCGGGTCGCTGCCAGTATCCCCAGCGGAATGGCGATCAACAGGGAAAAGATGAGGGATACCCCCAGGAGCAGAATCGAGTTCGGCACCCGCTCCATCAGCAGCTTCGAGACCGGCTGGTTGTACACGTACGAGTCGCCGAGATTTCCGTGCGCCAGCGCATTGAGATAGGCCGGGTACTGCTGCCACCAGGGCTTGTCGAGGCCGAGGTTGTGGAGCCGGCGGTCGATGAGCTCCTGGTGTGCCCTCGGGTTCTCGCCGGTGCTGAAAGGCGGGCCGGGGGTGACCCGCGTGAGGGCAAAGAACGCGACCGACATGAAAACGAGGAGCAGCAGCCCGATGAATATGCGCCTGATGACGTAGAACGTCACGCCCTCATCCTACCCTTCGTCGGCTCCAAAAGCATTCAGTTTCGAGTTGGTATGGAGAGGGAGGCGGCAGCTGCCGCCTCCCTCCGCGAATCGGCTAACTCTTACGAGGGGTTGGCCATGCTCCACTGAGCGAAGACTTCGATGTTGCGGCCCTGGTCGACGTAGTTCAGGGCGCCACCGTTACCGGAGACCACCCCGTTGACGCCGTTGAAGCCCATCGCGACATTGTCGGCCCACATGAAGTAGACGACGACGTTGTCTCCGAGGATGTGCTCGACCTTGGCGAAGGCCGCCTTGCGAGCTGTAAAAGTCTCGGCTGCGGTCGGCTTCAGAGCTGTGCGCTCCTCGTTGATGGCCGCGTCGAGATCCGGGTTGACGTAGCCGGTCCAGTTGCTGCCGCTGCTGCTGTTCTCGGGGCGGATCTGGCTGGAGTGGAAGATCGTGTAGTCGTCAGGGTCGATGCTGATGCCGAAGCCGGCGAAAGCGAGCTCGAAGTTGCCCGCCTGGATCGGCGCATAGAACACCTTGAAGTCGGTGGGTGTCGG